>JBOHER010000319.1:0-51716 GCA_050701115.1 Haloechinothrix sp.
GGTGAAGGCCGCGATGAGCGTGCTGCCGTGCACTACTACAACACCGTCGCGGAGATCGATGAGCTCTGCGGGGCGCTTGAGAAGTAGCCCGGCCGAGATCACCTGCGATGGTGCGGGATGCCCTGCACGGCGTGGTCGGCGTAGTGCAGAGCCTCGGCCACCAGGGTTTCCAGGTGATCGCTGGTGATGCGGTAGAGCATGCGTCGCCCATCGCGGCGGGCCTGCACGAGCCCGGCCAGGCGAAGCCGACCGAGGTGCTGGGAAACCGAGGATCGTGACGCGGCGACCTGAGTGGTCAGCGTGGTCACGTCCTGCTCCCTCGTCAGGAGGCGCAAGAGGTGCAGGCGGGTGGGGTCGGCGAGGTGGGTGAGGACCTCGGCAGCCACCCTGAACTGTTCGGTGGCCACGGGCGACCGGGTAACGCTCGCGTCCATGACGTCATTATGCGCGCGCATGGTTGCATAATGACCCCTACCCGGGCATCCTGGCAAGAGGACACCACGCGAGCGGGGGTGCGGGGCCATGGCAGGACAGCACGATCACGGTGGAGAACATGGCCACCGGCACCACCGTGGGCATGGCGGCAACGACCGACGGTCGGGGCGGCCGGCGTCGCTGTGGCACCGAGTGCGGCATACCATAACCCCGCACAGCCACGACAGCACCGACCGGATCGACGCCGCCCTGGAGACGAGCAAGCGGGGCGTACGCACGCTGGTGTGGTCGTTCGTCGTATTGTTCCTCACCGCGGTGGTGCAGCTGGTGATCGTGCTGTTCACCGGCTCGGTTGCCCTGCTGGGCGACACCATTCACAACTTCGCGGACGCGTTGACCGCGCTGCCGGTCGGGATCGCGTTCCTGCTCGGCCGCCGGGTCGCGACGCGGCGCTACACCTATGGTCTTGGGCGCGCGGAAGACCTCGCGGGCGTGGTGGTGGTGCTGATCATCGCCGTGTCGGTAGCGCTGGCCGGCTACGAATCAGTGCTGCGTCTGATCGACCCGCAGCCGGTGCGTCATCTGTGGGTAGTCGCGGTCGCCGGCATCATCGGGTTCGCCGGTAATGAGGTCGTCGCGCGCTGGCGCATCACCGTGGGCCGGGAGATCGGATCTGCCGCTCTGGTCGCGGACGGGCTGCACGCCCGCACGGACGGATTTACGTCGTTGGCTGTGGTGCTCGGCGCGGCCGGGTTGGCACTGGGATTCCCGCTGGCCGACCCGATCGTCGGCCTGGCGATCACGGTGGCGATCCTGTTCGTGCTGCGCGATGCCGCCAAGGAGGTGTTCCGCCGGCTCATGGACGCGGTTGATCCCGCGAGCGTCGAGCTCGTCGAACGCACCGCCGCAGAGGTTCCCGGCGTCCTCAAGGCGGACGAAGTGCGGATGCGCTGGATCGGGCACAGCCTGCGTGCGGAACTCGCGGTCACCGTCGACTCCGTGCTGACCGTGAAGCAGGCGCACTGCATCGCGCATGACGTCGAGCACCAGCTCATGCACATCGTTCCTCGGCTCACCGCCGCCGTAGTGCACACCGAACCAGCCACCGGCGCGGAGGCCGCCCACGAAGCACTCGCACACCACCGCTGATGACTCCTACTCAACTTTGGTCGGTGAGGTGGTGGCCGAGTTGTCGATATTCGGGGCAGGGACAGCTGAGGTCGGGGATGTCCCGCAGCGCGAACAAGCGTGCAGGGCCGGTGAGCAGAAAGCGTCAGGGGCGTGGATCAACGTCCACCTCATGCTTGATCGCAAGCAGGAGGTCCGGCACGCGTTGCACTTCGTCGATGAACATTAGACGGTCGTGGTGTACGAAACTCGCGGGGTCGGCGTCAGCGGCCGCGCGAGTCGCCGCTTCGTCGAGATAATGGAGTTCCGCGCCGGTCCATAGTTGATCTGCCGAAGAGTAGATGGTTGATCTGCCGATACTTTTGTTGGTTGGCGTGCCGGGAGAACGCCCAGCGACGGTCGATCGTGACGCACATCGCCGGCCCATCCTTTGGCAACCCTACCCCCCTAGGGTATATATGACTCAAGCAGGCAAGGCCCATGACTCGGACTTGAATACGGGTATGGGGTATTATGGGCCCGTCGGCCGGGAGTGAAGGAGAGTCAGATGCGGGGATACACCGGAGACAAGGACGCTTACCTCAAGCGGCTGCGGCGCATCGAGGGTCAGATTCGTGGGTTGCAGCGGATGGTGGAGAACGACGAGTACTGCATCGACGTGCTAACCCAGATCTCTGCGGCCACCAAGGCGCTGCAATCGGTGTCCATCGGTCTGATGGACGAGCACCTCAGGCACTGCGTGGCCGAGGCGATCGCCGAAGGCGGCGAGACCGCCGATGCGAAGGTCCGGGAAGCCAGCGACGCCATCGCCCGGCTCGTCCGCTCCTGAATGAGAAAGATTCAACACCGAAGGGAAATCCGATGACCGAAACCACCTACATCGTGACCGGAATGACCTGCGACCACTGCGCTCGCTCGGTGAGCGAAGAGGTCAGTGGCATCAACGGCGTGACCGACGTGTCGGTGGACCTGCCGACCGGCGCGGTCACCGTCAGCAGCTCCGACGATCTCGATGTCGCCGATGTTCAGGCGGCTGTCGAGGAAGCCGGTTACGAACTGAGCGCCCGGTAGCTGGGCGCTCCCCATCTCGCGGGGGCGACCCCGCAGCAAGGACGGACATGAACACAGCAGCGAAGCTCTCCGTATACGGTGTGGCGCTCGCCCTTGTCGCCGGTGGCGGCTGGGCGGTCGGCACCGCTGTCGGTCCCTTCAACGTCTCAGGCGCCGAGGACGCCGGACACGGGGACAACCACAGCGGCACCGTCACGGAGGCCGCGCAAATCGACCAGCCCGGCGGGCTGGTGTCGTCCAGGGGCGGCTACACCCTCACGCCCACCAGCACGACGCTGACGCCGGGGACCACCGAGTCGTTTTCCTTCCGCATCATCGGTCCCGACGGCCGACCGGTCACCAGATACGACGTCGAGCATGAGAAGCGCATGCATCTGATCGTGGTACGCCGCGACACCGCGGACTTCCAGCACGTCCATCCGGAGCTGCGCTCCGATGGCACCTGGACGGTTCCGCTGAATCTCGCACGGGCAGGTAGTTACCGGGCGTTCGCGGACTTCGCACCAACCGGGGCGGAGCCGACGACCCTCGGGGTCGACCTGGCCGCACCGGGCGACTTCCAGCCGGTCAGCTATTCGCCGGAGCGGGTGTCCACAGTGGACGGCTATCAGGTACGTCTCGACGGCGAACTTGTTCCCGGGCAGACGTCCGAGGTGACGTTGAGCGTCAGCAAGGGCGGCGAGCCGGTCACCGGCCTGCAACCCTACCTCGGCGCGTATGGGCACCTGGTCGCACTGCGGCAAGGTGACCTGGCCTACCTGCACGTGCATCCGGACGGGGAGCCGGGCGACGGCACGACCGAACCCGGTCCGGACGTCACCTTCTACGCCGAGGTCCCCTCGGCGGGAGGTTACCGGCTGTTCCTGGACTTTCAGCACGACGGGAAGGTCCGCACCGCGGAGTTCACGTTGCCGGCAGGAAGGAATTCGCGATGACTTCGGACCTTCAGGCTCCCCGGCCGATTGCCGGGGGCGAGGTCGAGTTGGCTATCGGCGGTATGACCTGCGCTTCGTGTGCCAACCGGATCGAGAAGCGGCTGAACAAACTCGATGGCGTGACCGCGACCGTCAACTACGCCACCGAGAAAGCCAAGGTTGCCTTCCCGGAAGGCATCACCACCGATGACCTGATCGCTCAGGTCAACAAGGCCGGATACACCGCGACGCCGCCGCGGCCGCAGGCCGAGCCGGGCACCGACACGGCCGACGACGAGGAGGACTCGATCCGCCCGCTGCGCGACCGGACGTTCGTCAGCCTCGGGCTGGCGATCCCGGTGATCGCGCTGGCGATGATCCCTGCGTGGCAGTTCACCTACTGGCAATGGGCGTCGCTGGCGCTCGCGGCACCGGTGGTCGTGTGGGGTGGTCTACCGTTCCACGTCGCCGCCTGGAAGAACCTCAAGCTGGGTACGGCAACGATGGACACGCTGATCTCGATGGGCACGAGCGCGGCCTTCCTGTGGTCGCTCTACGCGCTGTTCCTCGGATCGGCGGGAGAGCCCGGGATGATCCACCAGTTCGAGCTGACCATCACGCGGATCGATGGGGCGTCGAACATCTACCTCGAGGTCGCCGCGGGAGTCACCGCGGCCATCCTGCTCGGGCGCTTCTTCGAGGCTCGGTCGAAGCGCCGGGCCGGAGCCGCGCTGCGGGCACTCCTCGAACTGGGAGCCAAGGAAGTCTCGGTGTTGCGCGATGGCATCGAGCAGCGGATACCCGTGGACCAGCTGTCCGTGGGTGACCTCTTCCTGGTGCGGCCCGGCGAGAAGATCGCCACCGACGGCGTCGTCGCGGAAGGCAGTTCGGCGGTCGACATGAGCATGCTGACCGGTGAGTCGGTGCCGGTCGAGGTCGCGCCCGGCTCGGCGGTTGCCGGTGCCACCGTCAACGCCGGTGGCCGCCTGGTGGTCAGGGCCACCCGCGTCGGTGCCGACACCCAGCTCGCCCAGATGGCCAAGCTGGTGGAGGAGGCTCAGAACGGTAAGGCGGAGGTCCAGCGCCTTGCCGACCGGATCTCCGGGATCTTCGTCCCGATCGTCATCCTGCTGGCCATGGCCAGCCTCGGGTTCTGGCTGGGGACCGGCTCGCCGGTGGCCGCGGGCTTCACCGCCGCGGTGGCGGTGCTGATCATCGCCTGCCCGTGTGCCCTTGGCCTCGCCACGCCGACCGCGCTGCTGGTGGGTACCGGTCGAGGCGCCCAGCTGGGCATCCTGATCAAGGGCCCCGAAGTGCTGGAAAGCACCCGCCGCGTCGACACCGTGGTGCTGGACAAGACGGGCACGGTCACCACCGGTCAGATGGCCCTGCTCGACGTCCACGTCGCCGAGGACGTGGACGCAGACGAGGTGCTGCGGTTGGCGGGTGCGTTGGAAGACGCCTCGGAGCACCCGATCGCCCAGGCCATCGCCCGCGGTGCCCGGGACAAAGTGGGCGCGCTGCCTGCCGTCGAGGAGTTCACCAACGTCGAAGGCCTTGGTGTGCAAGGCATCGTCGACGGCCGCGCGGTGCTCGTGGGCCGGACCACGCTGCTCGAACAGTGGAGCCTGCACCTCACTCCCGAGCTTGCCAAGGCCAAAGCCGCCGCTGAGGCGCAGGGCAAGACGGCTGTTGCGGTCGGTTGGGACGGGAAAGCGCGCGCGGTGCTCGTCATCGCCGACACCGTCAAACCCACCTCGCGTGAAGCCATTCGTCAGCTACGGGACCTCGGCCTGACCCCGGTGCTGCTCACCGGCGACAACGCGGCCGTCGCCCGGTCGGTTGCCGCGGAAGTGGGCATTGGTGAAGTCATCGCCGAGGTGATGCCCAAGGACAAGGTGGACGTGGTCAAGCGCCTGCAGTCCGAGGGCGCAGTGGTGGCCATGGTCGGCGACGGCATCAACGATGCCGCCGCGCTGGCGCAGGCCGATCTCGGCCTGGCGATGGGCACCGGAACCGATGTCGCGATCGAGGCCAGTGACCTGACCCTGGTGCGCGGGGACCTGCGGGTGGCGGCCGACGCGATCCGGCTGTCTCGCCGGACGCTCGGGACGATCAAGGGCAACCTGTTCTGGGCCTTCGCCTACAACGTCGCTGCCCTGCCATTGGCCGCGGCCGGGTTGCTCAACCCGCTGATCGCGGGCGCGGCGATGGCGTTCAGCTCGGTGTTCGTGGTCGGTAACAGCCTGCGGCTACGTCGCTTCCGTAGTGCCAACGGCGCGGCGACCTGATCACGGTCGGAATGCGGGAGCTCTCCCAGCGCACGGCGAAGGTGATGGCGCTGGTCCGTGCGGGCGAGACCGTCGAGGTCACCGACCGGGGTAAGACCGTGGCGCGGATCGTGCCTGCCGTCGACGACCGCTACGCCCAACTGGTGGCTGCCGGAGTGATCCGACCGGCCAAGCGGCCCTTCGAGATCGCTCACCTGCACGAACCCGCGGCGAACCCGACCGGACGCTCAACCGAGGAGTGGCTGGCCGATCTTCGCGGCGAGCACTGAATGCCGACCAGGGTCTACGTCGACACCTCAGAAGTAGCGAAACTGTTCATCGCCGGGCAGGAGACCACTGAACTCCGAAAGTGGCTCGGCGAACTGTCCGATCCTCGCCTGGTGTCCTCGGCGTTGCTGGCCGTGGAACTCCTGCGGCTGCTCCGCCTGGTCAACCCCGCCACGCTCGCGTCCGCGGAACAGTTCCTGTCGACTGACGTCGACATAGTGGAGATCACGCCGCCCGTGCTGGATGACGCGGCGACGGTACCGCCGACGCGCCTGCGCACCCTTGATGCCATCCACCTGCCCGGCCTGCGGCTGGACTACCACTTTCAGACCGGCGACCCGGACGTCGACACCACCGCAGTCAACGTCCGCGCGCTGCGTACCCAGGCCGAGGACCTGTCCGCCACGGCGGCCCGCCGCCGGCTTGCCCGATCGGGCCGCCGACCATGCCCCGGTCGACCCTCCGATCGAACGCCGCTTCCTCGAATCAACCACGGAGGAGGTGGCCGCGGATCTCGTGGTCGACGCCACCGGCTGATAGGGCAAACCCCGTAGCGTGGACCTGAGCAGTTCACCGATGACGGAGTAACCGGGAAGGAACCCCGCTGTGGAACAGGTCGTGCTCCTCGATGAGACGGGACACGCCAGTGGAGTCGCGGACAAAGCCACCGTGCATCACCGAAACACCCCTCTGCACCTGGCCTTCTCCTGTTACGTCATCAACGAGCGCAACGAACTGCTGCTGACCCGACGGGCCCTGACCAAGAAAACCTGGCCCGGGGTGTGGACCAACTCGTGCTGTGGCCACCCCGCTCCCGGCGAGTCACTCTCCACGGCGATACGCCGACGGATGCGGGACGAACTAGGCCTTACCGTCCAGCACCTGGATCTGGTATTGCCCTCTTTCCGCTACCGCGCCGTGATGGAAAACGGAATCGTGGAAAACGAGATGTGCCCCGTCTTTCGCGCACGAATCACGGCGAACCCACGACCCGACCCCGCCGAAGTCGACTCGGTGCGCTGGATTGACTGGACCGAGTTCACCGAAGCCGTGGCAAGCGGCACCGCGGAGGTCTCACCCTGGTGCGTCGATCAGGTACACGTGCTTCGGGACCTGGGACTCGACGCGCGGCGCTGGCCGACCGCGCCCGACGCGGAACTCCCGGCCGCCGCACGCCAGAATCCGCAAGCCGGCCGGTGAGGCGGCGAGACGGCATGAGGGTGGGGGTCCCGACCGTCCCTCACCAGGCGCCGAACGGGGCGAGGTTAGGGCCGACGGCGTGCCAGTCATCCCCGCCGTGATGGGCGTGGTGCGACAGATGCCCGCAGTACCAGAGCACGACATCGCGCCCGTTGACGTCCTCGCCGCTGAGATAGGCGGCGAGTCCGTCGTCAGCCGCGGAGCCCTGCTGTCCGTTGCGATCCTTCGCCCCGCGGTACTGCAGCACCCACAAGTCGGACGTGGAGAAGGCGTCGGCGTTGCCATCGTTGGGGCCCGGCAGAACGTGATACCCGCGCCCGCTGTTTTGGTCCAGGATGGCCCAACTGCGTTGGGACGGCGGGTTCTTGAGCCGGGTGATCTCGTAGTTCTTCTGGTGCCAGCCAGGTCCCCAGCCCTGATTGCCGGTGTAGGTGTTGTACTCCAGCGCGAGGTCACTCGCGGCGTTGTCGATGTCGAAATCGAAACGCCAGTACGCGTGGTGCCGATGGTCGTAATTGCACTGCAACCCCGCGCTGTAGAGCCGAGGCATGATCCATCCGCTCTCCCAGAACACCCACCGGTGCGTCAGCCGGTAGGCGCCGATGCGGTGGTAGGACTCCAGCGCGAGGGCGTGCTGTCCGCCGCTGGTGTAGGAGTACACGCAGACTCGCTGGTTCGGGCAGCGTTGGGTGGTCTGGGCGTTGTTGTACGTGAGCGGGTCCTTGTACGGCCCGCACGGACCGCTGTACTGCACGCGCAAGCTCGGCAAGCTGGCCTTGTAGAACACCTGGTTGCCCTTGAACCGCACGCCCGACACCACGATGCCCTCCTGGTCGGGGCTGTCGGCCAGTCGATAGTTCAGGCTCCACGTCTTCCACGAGAGGCTTCCTGATTCACTCATCGCTGTTCACCGGCCCTGCAGTGCACCCAGACCAGTTCCTCGGATCCGAGGTCAACCACGGCATGCACTCGCGGTAGCCGGTCATCGGGGTATCCGAACACGACGGAGAATCGCCGCCGTCCGTAGTGCTCATCGCCCGGTGCGACGTCGCTGGTGAGCAACGCATGCGCGTCGAAGTCGGCTTCGAGGTGGTGTTCCACCCTCCGGTCACCGCGGGCCAGCCGGATCGCGGTCTCCACTTCCTCGTCGGACGGCGCGGGTTGGACTTGGACCGCGACGATGCCGCTGACGGCGAGATCGTCCTCGGTGCCGAGCAGCACCTCGTAGGTGAGCCCGTCGTCGTAGCTGTACGCGACGAGCGCCAGTGTGTGCCGCCGTTCCCGCTTGTCTTCGCGTCTGCTGAGTCCGATCACGGAGTGCCGCCTGCCTTCGAGCGCCTCGCGTACCCGCTCATCGGCGAACGCCACCTCATGCGCCCTGCGGGTGAGATCCGCCCACTCCCGTTCGTCAGCCAGTTCGACCTCGACCGGTCGTGACTCGCTTACCTCGATCCCGCGAAACTCGGGCATGTCCCGAAGTCCCGGTTCCACGATCGCGGGGTACTCGCCAACGACAGGGACCGTCGGCGGTTTCGGAATCTCGGTCATGTCGCCTCCAGTGGTTTCCGGATACGTCGACCGTAGGCAGCAGGAATCACCGCGCCGTCACCACACGGTCACCCGCCGACAGACGTCGGATCCTCCGCGGAGGGCCTGGCTTACGGTCGTTTGCCTGCGGAGCCTTCGTCCGCATCGTGCGGCTTTTGGCGTCGTGCCTGTCGTAGTTCGACGCAGCATTCGCCCGCGGCGGGGGCGAGTACAGCCCGCACGGTGGGTGCTTGCAGGCCGGTGAGAAGACCGGTGAGAAAGGCGTGGTTGATTCCGCACACCAACTCGGGTGCTTGGCCGGCGAGAGGATGGAAAGGGCAGTTGCGCAGCCGCACGCAGGAGGGCGCTTCGCGGCTGGGTTCGAAGCCGTATCGGCCGAGTACCTGCTCGACCAGGGTGAGTGCGCGTTCGACGCCGAGGCGGCCAGGGCGGGCCCGCGTGCGCTCCCGTTCGCCGAGATCCTCGCCCCGTTGGCGGGCGGCTCGCACGGCCGCCGCACCGGCTCGCTCGTTGTCGCGTTCGGTGAGTACCGCGTCAATGAGGATGTCGGCGAGAACGTCGTGCCTGCGGGCGGGGATGGCCACACGGATGTCGGAGTCGGTGGGCTCGTAGACCTTGGGTTTGCGCCCGGCCCTGCGGACTCCGCCG
Source organism: Haloechinothrix sp. (assembly GCA_050701115.1). GTDB lineage: Bacteria > Actinomycetota > Actinomycetes > Mycobacteriales > Pseudonocardiaceae > JBOHER01. The sequence continues at coordinate 9,503 of JBOHER010000319.1, forward strand.
GCCGATTCGTAGCGGAAGCGGAGTAGCCCTGCCTCGACGAGCTTGTCGAGGTGGAAGGCGGCCAGCTTGCGGGAGATCCCCACCGCCGCGGCGGCTTCGTCCCGGCTGACCGGCCTGCGGGCCTGCCGAGCGAAGTTGTACATGCCGCGACGCAGATCGTCATCCAGCGCGGCGACGGCCTTGATCGCGGGAACGGTGCAGGTGCCCGCAGGGTCTGCGTCGTTGGCCACGTCGTCCACAGTATCGCATACCACTATTAGTTCAACACCGTTGTGCGTCATCTGATCCTGCGCACTTGACCATCGGGTTAAATAAGACCAGTATCAATTAGTGAAACAAGCCCAGCGTTGGGAGAGTGGCCATGGACACCCATGCGGAGCGGGCGAAGCACCCGGTCAGCGCCGTGCTGGCGGGGCCCTACGGCCACCCGTTCCACCCCATCCTGGTCACCGTGCCGATCGGCGCCTGGGTCGCCAGCCTGGTGTTCGACCTCGCATCACAGGTTGTCGACCCCCCAGGTTTCCTCGCCCAGGGTTCGCTCTGGCTGATCGCGATCGGAGTGATCGGAGCCCTGGCCGCGGCCATGATCGGCTTCCTCGACCTGATCGCCATCCCGACCGGCACCCCAGCCTTTCGCACTGGCCTCGTGCACATGGGGCTGAACCTGGCCATCATCGCCGCCTACGTCGTGAACTTCTTCTGGCGGCAGGGCAACTACGGGCAACCCGACAGCGTCGCGATGGGCCCGCTGGTGCTCTCGATCGCAAGCCTGGCCGCACTGGGTGTGTCCGGGTTCCTCGGCGGCAAACTGGCCTACCACTACGGCGTGCGGGTAGCCGACGAGAACGTCCAGGCGAAGGGATTCCGCGCACAGACCTAACCGAATCGACTGCCCTAAGACACAGTGAGCGCTACTCAGAACCGACCCAGGGATGGTGTCCTCCAGGGCCCGCCGGGCCAGGGCGAGCGGCCGGTGCAGGTAGCAGCACCATTCGCAACCACCCACCGCGCGAATAGCGCGAGTTCTGAACGAAACACCGTATCGACACGCGCGAGGGGCGGTTTTCGCGCGGCTCGCCGTGGACGGCTGGCGGCCCTGTGGGAGGTTGGGGCAAGCTGGCGTCCAGTCGGTGGCGAGCACTCGGCTGGACCCTCGTCACGACATCGGCGAACTGTGCTGGCTCACGACCTCGGCGATACTTTGCCGACTGGCGGATCCGCTGTGGCGGCGGAGACCAACATGGCCGCGCTGTAGTCGCTGGACCGACACTTCGGTGCCAGGAACATGTTGCGGATCTCCGCACGATTCCACCGCTGACCTGCGGGTTCAGCGAGCTCACTGGGCCGATTATGGGGTGAGGTGGGCGGTGTCGTTGTGGGTGAGCAGGGTCCAGCGCCATCCTGCGTCGGGCTGGGTCCACGCGAGTGGTTGTTGTTCCCAGCGGGTGATGCTGGCGTAGTGCACGGCGAACGCGATGGTGGCGCGGAGGCCGGCGGCGAGGTCGAGGAAGAGGTGCGCGGCGGCGGTAACGGTTTCGCCGTGGCCGACGATCAGCACGGTGCCGCCGGGGTGCCGGGCGAGGATGTCGCGCAGGATCGCGGTGGCCCGCTGGAGGTAGGCGGTCCACGTCTCGGCGCCGGGCGCGATCGGGTGGTCGGGATGTTGCGCGGAGATGCGGCCGAACGCGGTGACGACGTCGGTCCAGGGTTTGCCGTCGGCGTCGCCGTATTCGGGTTCGCGAAGGTCGTCCATCGTGACGACGGGGAGACCGAGACGGGCGGCGATGATGTCCGCGGTCTCCTGAGCCCGCTGTAGCGGGGTGGTGTAGGCAGCGGTGACCGGTTGCTCGGTGTGGTCGGCGCGCAGCCGTTCGGCGAGTTGCCAGGCTTGGCGGCGGCCGTCGTCGGTCAGGCCCGTGCAGCCGCGCGGGCCGCCGATGATGCCTCGGACGTTGCAGTAGGCCTGGCCGTGCCGGGCCAGGATCAACCGTGTCGGGCTCATGCAGTTCTCCGCCTGTCGGAGTGGAGAGCCTGCTGGTAGACCGCCAAACATCGGGCGGCGTGGGCCTCGGCGGTGAACCGCCAAGCACGGGCAGCCGCATTGCGGACAACGGTCGCCATGGTCGCACCGCTGGCGATGTTGTCCAGCGCTACCGCCAGGCCCTCCGGACCGCCGGCGGTCACGATGTGGCCGGCGGCGCCGGCGAGTTCGGCCATGTTCGCGATGTCGGTGGTCACCACGGGGACACCGTGGGCGAGGTAGTCGGCGATGGCACCGCTGCCTTGGAAGCTGGGGTGCGGCCGGTACGGGAACACCCCAGCCGCGCTGGCGCGCACGAGCGCGGCGCGATCGGCGGGGCCGAGGTAGCCGGGCACCACGACGAGTTCGCCAATACCGACTCGCACCGGCGATACGGCGTCGGTGAGGTCGAGGCCGGCCTGATCAGGGTCGTCCCAGAAGTCCCCGGCCAGCACGATCCGCGCCGGTACCCGCATGCGCTCGAGCGCCGCATGCAGCAGCGTGGCGTCTTTCCACGGTGCGGCGTACCCGTAGAGGCTGATCACCGGCAGGCCGGGCGGGGCGTTCAGGGCTGCGGTGAGCGCCGGGTGGGCCGCGGGCGTGGTGTCCTGCGGGATGGTGGTAGGCAGCCACGCCACCCCGGCCGGCGCGCGGTCGGCCACCAGTCCGGCGAGCCGGCGGCGCGCGTACTGTCCGAAGTAGACGTATCCGTCGGCGCTGCGGATTACTTGCCGCACAACGAGATTCCAGCGTCGATCGGGTAGGTGGTCCCGGAACAGGGTCGGGGTGAGGGTGTGCACGTGATACACCACGGGCGGCCGCTGGCGGCCGGTCCGCTGATTCGCCCATAGTGCGGGGACGAGCTGGTCGTATTCGAGGTTGCCGAAGTGCAGCGACACCAGGTCATAAGCCGCCAGGTCGACCTGGCGGGCCAGGGTGCCTGCTTCGGCGACCACCCGGTCCAGCGGCCAGAATCGTTGCTGGCTTTGGTCGTAGGGGATTTGGGCGGAGCCGCGCCGATCGACGGTGACGCCGTGGTGGCGCAGGCCGGTGGTAAGGACGTCGAGGTAGGGCGGCAGACTGCCGCCCGCGTGATCCGGCCCGAGGAGCAGCACGCGCATCTCGTTACGCCACCGTTCTCTCGCGCAGCGTGCGGTAAATCTCCAGGGTGGCGGCCGCTGCGGTGTCCCAGTCGAACCGGGCGGGCCGGGTCGCGGCCGCCGAGGTGCAGGTGGTGAGGATGGCGCGCAGGTTTTCGGCGCTGCGGTAGGTGTGTCCGCCGCCGGAGGCGAGGAGTTCGGGTGCGGTGCCCAGATCGGTGGGCAGCAGCACCGGGGTGCCGCAGGCCAGCGCTTCGGCGATGGCCAGGCCGAATCCTTCCCACCGCGAGGTGGACAGCAGGAAATCCGCCGTCCGGTAGAAGCCGGGCAGATCCTGCTCGGGCAGATCCTGCAGGATCGTCACGGTGTCCTCGCCGCCGGAGAGCGTGATCGGCGACAGCGCTGGGGCGTGGCCGAGCAGCACGGTGATGTGCGCGAGGTCGCCGAGCTCGGCGGCGAGCTGTTCGAGGCGGTCCCAGCCTTTCATCGGGGTCGTTTTGCCCACCCACACCAGCCGTCGCCGCCCGTCGCCGGGATCACCCCACGGTGGCGGCAGCGGGTTTCCGGTGCCGGCCAGGGGTTTGCTGGTCGCGGCGGTGGCGTCCGCGGCGAGCGTGATTCGCCGGCCCCCGGTCGGTGGCGTGACGGGGCCGGGGTGGAAGTGGTCGCGCTCGACGCCGTTGGCGACCACCCTCGGGCGGTGGATGTGGTAGGCGGCTGCGAGGTCGGCGGCGGTGAACTCGCTAACCGCCAGCACCGTGTCGGCGGCGCGCACCAGCTCGCGTTCGGCGGTGATCAGGTGGTCGAAGGCGCGCATGGTGGCGGCGGAGAGGTCGCCGCGCACCACGACCGGCGCCCGCTTCGCGGCGGGACGTCGGGCGTAGTGCAGGGTTTCGGCTTCCCAGGAGGAGGACTCCACGACGTCGGGCCGCAGGGCGGCCAGGGTTGCCTCCACCGTCTGCCGGTGGATGCCGAGATCGTCGGTGCGGGGCAGCGTGAACACCCGGATTCCCTTCAGCGCCAAGGGGGCGGAGGTGTGCTGGGTGATCAGGGCGACCTCGTGGCCGGCGTCGCGTAGCCGCCGGGCGAGCGACCGGTAGAGGGTGCCGATCCCGCCGCGAGTGGTGGCGTGCAGGTCCCGGTGGACCAGCGCGACACGCATCGCCGTCACCGGCTGGTGTGCAAGCGTGCCCGGAAGGCTTCCCACTCGGGTTCGAGTAGAGCCAGGCGCCGGGCGCGGAAGTCACCCTCGGGCAGTTCGGTGTGCAGGCGCAGTTCGCGGGAGAGCACCATCGCCTGGTTGATCAGGAACGGCACCTCGATCCCGGCCTCGCCCACCACAGCGTCGACGGAGTCTTGGGCGCCAGGAGCGTCGGCGAGCAGGGTGTGCAGCATCGCCAGGTCGAAGCCGGGCAGGAACAGGCCGGTGAACTCGAAGTCCAGCAACACGCACCCTCCGGCCTCGGCGAGCAGCAGGTTGGCCGGCAGCGGATCGCCGTGATTGGCGTGCCACGGCTGAGGGGCCTCGGCGAGGAGCACTCGCAGGGTGGCCCGGTCGTCCTCGTCGAAGAACCCGGCGCGGTGGTAGCGCTCGACCCGGTTGGGGTAGTCGAACACCGGCGCCAGCACCCCGGGCGGCGGGCTCCACCGGGCGAACGCGGTGATCGTGTCGAGCACCGCGTCCAGCGTGGCCGCGTCCAGCGGCTGCTCGGGGTAGCGCTCGGCGGCCACCGGATGCCCAGGAATGTACTCGACGACCAGCACCGCATGCCCGTCGGTGTGCGCCAGCATGGGCACCCGCACCGGCGGTGGATTCTCGGTGAATGCCTGGTAGAGCCGGATCTCGTGGGTGAACTTGGCCTGCCAGAACTCCTCGTCGGTGCGCAGTGCCTTGATCACCACGGGCAGGCCATTGCGATGCCCGAGCGCGAGCAGGGACTTGTCGCTGGCGTGCAGCATCTCGCCGAGTACGGCTCCGCCGAGATCGACAGTCGCCAGGTCATGCGACGTGCTGGTCATCGGCGTCCTCTCCCTTCACGGTCTGGGTCAGCCGGTCGATCAGATCGGCTTCGGTGTCCTGGTCGCGCCAGGCGTGCTCGATCGCCTGGATCGAATGCAGGTAGTAGTGCGGGTTCGGTGAGCGCCCGGTGGCTAGCGCGCCGAGGACCTGCCAGTACATGATGCCGCTGTAGAGGCGAAACCGCGCCGACCGGGCCGTCGTCGCGGGCCAGCGCGACCAGATTCGGCGCACCAGGACGCTGAACTCCGCCATCGTCGTCGCGCCCTCGGTGACTGCGCCGATCATGCTGCTGACCTGGGGAACCCGATGGTAAACCACGGTCGGCTGGTGAAGACGGGCGAAGCGGTAGCCGTGCTCGCGGGTCAGGCGCAACCAGAAGTCCCAGTCCTCGATCGCCGGCAACCCCGGGTCCAGCCTCGCGGTGACGGGCCTGCGGAACACGGCGGTGTGCACGGGGAAGAGGTTGCACGCTTCCAGCAGCAGCGGATCGAACTCGACGTCCCACACCACCGCCTTGCCCACCGGCAGGGCTGGGTCGACGCGGTGATCGGTGACCAGGCAGGTCGTGGCCATCCCGTCCACGCCGGATTCCAGTCCGGTTAGCGCGGTGGCCAGGTGGCGGGGCAGGAACACGTCATCGTCGTCGAGAAACGCCACATACCGGCCGCGGGCCAGGTCGAGTCCGATGTTGCGGGCACTGGGCAGCCCGAGCCTGTGTGGATGGGTCACCGCCGCGACTGGCAGCCCGCGATCCAGGGCCGCGGCGATCACCGCCTTGATCGGCGCTCCGCCGTCGTTGACGACGATGACCTCCAGTTCGGCGAGGTCGACGCCGTGCTGGCCGGTGATGCTGGCCAGCGCCTGGCCGAGCTCGGCCAGCCGGTTCAGGGTCGGCACGATCACGCTCACCAGCGGGATCACCCGGCTCATCGCTGTCCTCCCAGTTGGTCGGCGAAGGCGTTCAGCAGCGGTGTCAGCTCGCCGTGGTGACGCCAGGCCACCACCCGCGATCCGGCGGTGAGCTCGGCGAGCCGGTCGGCCGTGTCGCGGCCATAGGTGTCCCGGTCGCGTTCGGTGCGGGGCAGGTGGTGGGTGTTGAGCGCGGGATCGAAGACCCAGTCGAACCGGACGTGCGGCCACAGCGCCGCCACCGGATCGGCCACCGCCACGGGGGTGCTCACCGGCTGGTCGTCGGGGGCGTAGCTGGCCAGCACCACCACGACCTGGCGGCCGTCGAGCTGGGTGTGCAGTGGGTTGGTCTGGCCGAGGCTGCGGTAGGTGTAGAGCAGCCGCCGATCATGGCCATACCGCTGCTGGGGTGGCATCTTCCGGAACTCCTCGAGGTCGACGCCCTCGTTCTCCCACGGCTCGCCGAGTCGGTTGGCGTAGTTGAAGTAGGTGCCGACCTTGACCGGGATCGGCGTCGGCAGCGACGTCACCACCAGGCCCTCCGGGGTGCGGTAGAGGATGAGATGGTCGTTGGACAGATACCGGTAGCCGCGAGTCAGGGCGGCATTCAACGCCAGGGTGGTCTTGCCGCTGCCCTTGTCCCCGATCACCACGATCACCCGCTCGTCGTCGGCCACGGCTGAGGCGTGCAGCATCGTGTACCGGTGCACCTCGCAGTAGTCCAGCAGCGCTTCCCGGATCGTTTTCCGGACCGTGATCGCGAGGTCGTGTGGGTTGGTCGAACAGATCACTGCCCGCCGGGCGGCCGGAAGACGTCGGCGGTTTCCTCGCCGCGATCGGCGTCTCGGGTGACGAACGCGAACGCATCCTCGACCTCGCGCGCGGGGCAGGTGAGTCCGACTGGCTCATTGTCGGCATGCCCGGGGTGTCCCAGAAACTCTCTGGTGTCCTGGAGTGCGAACGCACCGCCGCGCGCATCACGGAGTGGCTGCCGTGGAGCATCCCGGGACTTATCCAGACCTCCGACTACGCGCGGGAGATCATCGGCCCCGACGAGGCGAAACTGACGCTGCGTCTGGCGCGCCGCGACGCACTGACCCGGCACAAACCCGTCGAGTTCTGCGCACTGCTCGGCGAGCCGGCGCTACGGCAGGTCATCGGAAGCCGCAGCGTCATGGCGCACCAATTGCGCAGCCTGCTCAGCACCCCGGAGAACGTGACGGTTCAGGTCGTGACGATCGGCTCAGGGTGGCATCCTGGAATCGCTGGGCCGTTCATTCTGTACGACTTCGCCGGTTCCCCCTCGATCGTGCACTTGGAGCACTACCGATCGAGCGCATTCGTCTACAACGAGCGCGACGTCGAGGGTTACAAGGGCGCAGCGGATACGCTCCGCAGGGAAGTGGCGATAAGTCCCGCCGACTCTGCGAAGCTCATCGCCGATGTCATCGCAGAATTGGAGACGACAGCATGACCACACCGCGCGAGCACGACACCTGGCGCAAGTCCAGCTACAGCCAGCAGGAGACCGCGTGCGTCGAGGTGCGGATCACCGGCGACCTGGTGCTGGTGCGAGACACCAAGGACCGGTCCAAGCCCGCGCACCGGTACACCTACGCCGAATGGCTGGCCTTCACCTCAGGGGTGAAGGACGGCGAGTTCGACATCTGAACGAGAACGCGAAACGCCCCAGCGTCCTCTGCGGTGCTGGGGCGTTTCACCATTCAGGCCCTGACCCGCACGAGCGCGGGCTGTCACGGTGTATGCGGTGGTTCGCGCACCAGAAGCGGGCTGGGAGGTCACGTTCTTCTTCTGGGTGCCGATGGCCGACGGCCGGACGGGGCCGGATGGGCTGGCCACCCGCTGCCGCGGCGATCGACCCGCGTTACGCCGGCGCGGAGATCGGGGTCGGTGGACGTCGCCACACAGCTCGCGATGGACGCGATCCAGACCGTCGGCCGCACGGCGCGCTCGGATGCCCAGGTCGCCGAGCACTACGGGGTTCCCGTGCACAATCCGTTCACCGACCCCAGGTCATCGCCGTGGCCCTGTCGGTACCAGGCTGGCTGCGAGCCTCGCCCTACCGCTACAAACCCTTGCTGGCAACCGCCCTGGCCGACCTGTTGCCTGCGGCGATCGCAGCACCGCAGACCAAGGGCGACTTCACCCCCGACCACTATCTCGGGCTTCGCGTCAACACCACGGAGCTGCGCGAACTGGCCGACGGGCGCCTTGCCGAGCGCGGGCTGGTGGACCCGGATCGGCTGCGCCGGCAACTGGACCACGCCGAGGCCGGGCTCCGGGTCGCCTTCAGCGACTTCGAACCCGTGCTCGCCACCGAAGTCTGGCTGCGCACGGTCGGAGACCACGCGGCCCGTCGCGCGGTGGCAGCCGACAGGTGAATCGGTGGGAACGACAGCGTCGTGACCAGGTTCGTGTCGTGCCCCGCGCACGTGAGGTCCACCGACCTCGGTGCGGTGGCCATGCTGGTCGACCTGCGTACCGGCCGGGTCGACACCTTGCTGGACTGGACACGCGATGCCTGGATGGCGCTCGCCCGCACCGGTGACGGCAGCAGCGTGCCCGCCGCCGTCGGCGTACCCGCGGAGCGGGTCGATGAGCTGGTGCGGCAGTTGCGTGCCGACGGCTTCCTCACCAACTCCGGGACATCGCGTCCGTGGTCTGTTCCGACGGTGCCGCCGACCGCGCCGAGCTGGGGCACCACCGGTTTTCGGGGTCACGGCGATCGCGTCCAGGCGGACGTGGGTCACGAGCTGCTCACTTCCGATCGGTTCCGGTCTCGGGGTTGGCATGTTGCGAACGGCGGCTGACTTCGGCGGCGCAGGCGGTCCAGTCGCCGGTGTGGCCGCGGGCAGTTCGGTAGCGAGGGCGAACAGGAGGTGGAGCGGTCTTGCCGGGGGCGGAGGCCGACCCGCGTTACGCCGGCTCACCGGGCTCGCCGCCACGGCCTGCCGCACCAGCGCATCCGATGCATAATTGCGGTGTGGTCACCTCGGATGACAAGAGTTCACCAGCCACGAAGAAGTCGGCCGACGTCGCGCAGGATGCGGCGACGAAGCCGGTTTCCGCTGGCCCGGAGACGCCAACCACACCGGTCAGCCCAGCCGACGTCCCGCGGAAGCCGAAGCGTCCGAGCAGAGGTCCGGCGAGGATCAAGAGAACCCGGGTCAGCGGCACCTGGGTAGCCGTGATCGTCGCAGTGGTTGTGTTGATCTTCCTTTTGATCTTCATTCTGCAGAACCCCGACTCGGCGACCGTGCACTATCTGGGCATGTCGGGCACGCTCCCACTGGGCGTGGCACTGCTGTTCGCCGCGGTCGGCGGGGCGGTAATCGTCGCGGTGAGCGGGGCCGCCCGCATCTTGCAACTTCGCCGGTTAGCCAAGCGGGGATCCATGCGGCACCCCCTCTGATCGCGCCCGCGCAGTCAGGAATATCCCTGCCGGTCTTCTCGTTGTGATGTATGCACATGCATAAGACGCAGGAGGCATCATGCAGTTCGGGATTTTCACGGTCGGGGACGTGACCCCGGATCCGACGACCGGGCGGGCACCGTCGGAGGCGGAGCGGATCAAGGCGATGGTGGCCATCGCGATGAAGGCCGAGGAGGTGGGCCTGGACGTGTTCGCGACGGGTGAGCACCACAATCCGCCGTTCGTGCCGTCGTCGCCGACGACAATGCTGGGCTACATCGCCGCCCGCACCGAGCGGATCATCCTGTCGACCTCGACCACGCTGATCACCACGAACGACCCGGTGAAGATCGCCGAAGACTACGCGATGCTGCAGCACCTCGCCGATGGCCGGGTGGACCTGATGATGGGCCGCGGCAACACCGGGCCGGTGTATCCGTGGTTCGGGCAGGACATCCGCCAGGGCATCCCGCTGGCCATCGAAAACTACCACCTGCTGCGCCGGTTGTGGCGGGAGGATGTGGTCGACTGGGAAGGGAAATTCCGCACGCCGCTGCAGGGCTTCACCTCGACGCCGCGTCCGCTGGACGGTGTGCCGCCGTTCGTGTGGCACGGCTCTATCCGCAGCCCGGAGATCGCCGAGCAGGCGGCCTATTACGGCGACGGGTTCTTCGCCAACCACATCTTTTGGCCCAAGGAGCACTTCATGCGGCTGATCGGCCTGTACCGGGCGCGGTTCGAACACTACGGGCACGGCTCGGCTGATCAGGCGATTGTCGGGTTGGGCGGGCAGGTGTTCCTGCGCCGCAACTCTCAGGACGCGGTGCGCGAGTTCCGCCCCTATTTCGACAATGCCCCGGTGTACGGGGGCGGGCCGTCGCTGGAGGACTTCATGGAGCAGACGCCGCTGAGCGTGGGCAGCCCGGCCGAGGTGATCGACAAGACGCTGACCTTCCGCGAGAGCTTCGGCGACTACCAACGCCAACTGTTCCTTCTCGACCACGCCGGTCTGCCACCCAAGACGGTCCTGGAACAGCTGGACATGCTCGGCGAGGAGGTCGTTCCGGTGCTGCGCAAGGAATTCGCCGCGCTGCGCCCGGAACACGTCCCGGAGGCACCGACCCACACCAGCCTGCTCGCGGCGGCACGAGAGAAGGCGGACGTGCTGCGATGACCGCGCGCAAGGTGGCTGTCGTATCGGCCGGATTGAATCAGCCGTCGTCGACCCGGCTGCTCGCCGACCGCCTGGCGGCGGCGACCCGGCAGGCTCTCGGGGGAGAGGCGGTCGAGGTCGACGTGATCGAACTGCGCGACCATGCCCATGATCTGGCGAACAACCTGGTCACCGGGTTTCCCACCGGAAACCTGCGCGAGGCGATCGACATTGTCGCGCAGGCTGACGGGCTGATCGCGGTCACTCCGATCTTCACCGCTTCCTACAGCGGCCTGTTCAAGTCGTTCTTCGATGTGCTCGAACCGGACTCGTTGGCGGGCACGCCGGTACTCATCGGAGCCACCGGTGGCACCGCACGGCATTCGCTCGCCCTCGAACACGCGGTACGCCCGCTGTTCGCCTACCTCCGCGCGGTTGTCATGCCCACCGCGGTCTATGCCGCATCGGAGGACTGGGGCAGCGCGAGCGGCAACGGGCATGCGCTCACCGACCGGATCGAGCGCGCGGCTCGCGAGTTCGCGGCGCAGATCGCGGACCGCGCCCCCGCAGCCGCGATCGACCCGTTCGATGACGTGACACCATTCGCGCAACTGCTCGCCAACGGTCGCGACGCGGACGCCGCGTGATCGGCAAGGCCGGTGTCAAGCATGTCGCGTGACGGTGCGGAACCAGGACGACGCTTCAAGATCGATACCTGGCTGTCGCTGATGGAGGTGCATGCCGCGGTGCTCCAGGAGATCGAGGTCGCGGGCGCCAGGCAACGACATCAACATATGGCCGCAAGGGAGGTGACTGATGGTCGCACCGACTCGCAGCGCCTAGCCGTCCACCGGGGTCAGTTCAAAGTGGACGGTCCTGCCGGTCTTGGCGCGTCCCACCCGATGCGCCAGCGGGACGAGTACCCCGTGCAGCAACGGATACTTGCGGGTAAGCAGCCGACCGGCGTGCCGATACTCCGCGCCGTGCAGTCGCCGCATCCGGCCATGCAGTTGTCCGGGCGCGGTGGGCTTGCCGAGACCGGTGGATGCCGCGAGTGCGACCGCGGGGTTGCGCTGCAGTCGCCGAGTCTTGATGGACTTCTCGAAGCTGCGGATATAGGCGCAGTCACCGTCCACGACGATGCTCACCGGTGTGCTGCCCGGCCTGCCGTCCTTACGGTACGTCGTCAAGTTGATCGTCTTCTGCCGGACGAACGGTGTGAGTGCAGGGCTGGCAGTCGAGGTCACTTCGCCAACCACGTAACCGAGTTGACGCAGTCGCAGCACCAACGCTGCCGCGATGAGCAGCGAAAGAGCACCCAGACCCCAGGCTTGCCCGATCGAGCCACCCAGGTGCACGTCGAGCACGTGGTTGACGGCATGCACGGTGTTGGCGATGAGGAAGCCGGTCAGCACGGTCGCCAGCGCGTCCGACCAGATGATGCTGAGCAGCAGCATGGCGCCGATGCCGATCTGGAACGCCCCGACGTCGTGCAGGAAGTGTTCGTGGAACGCGAAGTTCACGAACTCGGCGAAGGAACGCGGAGCGGTGAGCGACCAGATGCCCGCCGCGGTGGTCATCAGCCCGGCAAGCGCGGTCGCCGCGCACTGGTGCATCGAATGGCTCATTCAGCGCACCCAATGCACTGAGCGCTATTCAATGCGGCCCCCGCCCCCGATCAGGAGGCAGGCGCGCGGTCGGGCTCGTCGGCCGACGGCACCGCCCGCCGGTCGCGCGCCACCGCTGCGGCACCCAGCACCAGTAGCGCCAGCACACCGGCCGCCACATTGAGCACGCTGTAGCCCCACCAGGCCACGACGACGCCGGCCAACGCTCCGGCACACGCGGCGAACAGCCCCATCACCAGGTCGGACGCACCCTGCACGCCGGGGCGCTCAGCGAAGGGAACCGCGTCCACCAGCAGAGCCGATCCGGCGATCAGGCAGCACGACCAGCCGAGTCCCAGCAGGAACAGCCCCAGCATCAGCCCGAGCGAATGGCCCTCCGGCGCGCGACCTGCCAGCACCACCGAGGCCAGCAGGATGCCCCCGCCCGTCGCGAGCATCGCGGGGCGACCGATCCGGTCGGTGAGCCAACCCACCATCGGCGACAGGGCGAACATGCCGAGAACGTGCATGCTGAGAACGAAGCCGATGATTTGCAGGTCGGCGCCCCCATGGTGCATGTGCAGCGGTGTCATCACCATCACCGAGATCATCACCGCGTGCGCGACGCCAACGGCAACCATGGCGGCTGCCGCCCGGGGGCGCACCGACATCACCGACCACACGTGCCGCAGGCCCACGTGCGCGGTGGTGACTTCGCCGCGTGCCGCCGCATGCTCGCGTGCCAGCAACAGCGGATCAGGCCGTAGCAGGAGCAACAGCACGGTGGTGGTTACCGCGACCGCGAGCATGGCGAGGAAGAACGCCCCGGTCAGCTCGGGCACGTGCAGCCACTGCGCCACCGTGACACCGGGCCCGATCAGGTTGGGGCCAAGCACCGCGCCCAGTGTGGTCGCCCATACGACCACCGCCAGCGCTCGTGCCCGGTGTCCCGGCTCAGCCAGGTCGGTGGCGGCATAGCGGGCTTGGATGTTGGCCGCGGTTGCCCAGCCGATGGCGAAGGTACCCACCAGCAGCAGCAGAAACGAGCCTGCGACACCCGCGACCACACACACTCCGGCGCCAACGCCGCCAACCCCGTATCCGGCGGCCAATCCGATTCGCCTGCCCCTGGCCGACATCAGCCGCGCCAGCACGAAAGCCGCCACAGCAGCGCCGAGCACCTGGGTGGTCTGCGCCAGCCCTGCGAGGGCCGCCGATCCCAGGATCTGCTCGGCCAGCAGCGTGGCTACGGTGATGCCGGTGGTCACCCCGACGCCACCAAGGGCCTGGCTGACCACCAGGGTGCGGACAGTGCGACGCTGGACCGCCGCCACTTCGGGCAGGACCGCGGTCATCCGCACGCCGCATTCGGTCGGGGCCGCCCGGTTGTCATGCCGCCCAGTATGGTCAATTTCGGCACGTGCGTACAGGAAATTACCGTCGCCGCTCTGCGGCCGTAGCGCGGAAGTAGCACAATCCGACCCGAATGAGCTACGCTGACGTGGTGAGTGAACAGATCGGCCAGCGTCAATTGCGCAACGACAACGCGGAGATCATGCGGCGCGTCGCCGCGGGTGAGCATTTCGTCGTCACCCGCAATGGTGTACCCGTCGCTGACCTGGTGCCGCATCAGTCGGAAGCCCGACCCGCCCGTCGGGTCACCCTTGCCGAAGCTCAACGGCACTTCCGGACGCTGCCGCCCGTCGACGCGGAGCGGTGGCGCAGGGAGCGTGCGGGCGACGATGAGATCTTCGGGTCGGACGACCCGGTGGACCCGGCGCGGTGAGCCTCCCGCGCGGGGTCGTACTGGACACCTCGGTGGTCATCGACTTGGAGAAGCTCGATCTGAGCGGTTTCGTCGACAGCGCGGCCACGGTGAGCGCGATTACCGTCGCCGAACTCGCCTACGGTCTGGACACCGACGACCCAGTAGAGCGAGCGGCTCGGACGGAGCGGTACTACGCGACACTGACGAACTTCGACGTGCTGCCGTTCGACACGGCGGCGGCCAAACTCTACGGGGTGCTGGCCTCGCTGATTCGCCGCGCTGGGCGCAATCCGCGACCACGTCGCATGGGCCTGCAGATCGCGGCAACCGCCGGTTCGAACTCGCTGCCGCTGCTCACCAGGAACGCAGCCGACTTCGCCGGGCTCACCGACGTCGTCGATGTGCTGCCGGTCTGACCTGCTACCTCTTGAACACGCCCTTGATCTTCTCGGCAGCGTCCTTGACGTGCTGGGCAGCGCTCTTGAGTCCGGCCTTGGCCTGGTCGGCCTTGCCCTCACCCTCGAGCCGCTCGTCTCCGGTGGCCTTGCCGACTGTTTCCTTGGCCTTGCCGCCGAGGTCCTCCGCCTTGTTTTCGAACTTGTCCGAAGCTGACATGGTCCCCTCCATGGGGTCGTGGTCGGCACCCCCGTTTTCGGTGCGTTTGCTCTGCCGGGGACACCTCCGCTCTCCAGTGTGTCACGGTCACCGCCACGATGGTGAGCTAGATCACCGACACTCAGTATGGACGCCGGCGGCCGTGACGAACCGCCGCGGACGGTGTCCTACCCGGTGAGCGACCTGAACCCGCGCGGAAGGAGAACCTTGCCCGAGACTCCGGAGATGGCGCGGCTGGCGGCTCGCCCGGGTGGTGACACTCCCGCCGACGCCGGGGAGGAGCTGGACGACGCCACCTTGGTGTGTCGAGCCAGGGACGGTGACGTGCACTCCTACGAGCAGTTGGTGCGCCGGTACCAGGCGCCGATGTACCGGCTGGCGCTGCGCATGCTCGCCAACTCCGGCGATGCCGAGGACGTGGTGCAGGAGGTGTTCCTGACCGTGTGGCGCCGGTTGGCGCAGCTGCATGAGGATGCCGCCTTCGTCGGTTGGCTCTACCGCACGACCACCAACCGGTGCCTCAACCTCATCCGTGGTCGTCGTCCCCAGGCGGACGTCGATCTCGATGGCAGGGAGTCGGACCGTGCCGATGCCCGACCGGAACGTGCCGCCGAGACGAGTGAACAGATGGCCGCGCTCACCGCCGCGTTGCAGGAACTGCCCGCGCAGCAGCGGGCGTGCTGGCTGCTGCGCGAAGTGCACGGCCGATCGTATGAAGAGATTGCCCACGCCGTGGGCACTACGAGTACCGCCGTGCGCGGACGTATCGCCCGCGCACGAGCACAGTTGGCAGAGGTGATGAGCCCATGGCGATGAACACGGCGGCCGGTGGCTACCCGCTGCCCTGCGGTCGCGACCTGGACCGGCTTTGGGATCACCTGGAGGACGGTGCGCACGATGACCACGAACGCGCTTGCGGGCATTGCCACACGGCAAGACAGAGCCTGCTGGCGTTACGTGCTGCCACCCGCGAGCTCGCCGCCGACACGACGGCGCCATCGCAGGATCTGACCAGCAGGATCATGCACGCGGTGCGCACCGAGATCCGGCACTGGAGCATGGTCGGCCTGTCGACCACCGAGCCCGGCATGGCCGAGGTGAGCACCCAGGCGGTGGCGGCGGTGCTGCGATTCGCCGCGGACGGGGTGGCCGGCGTGCGGGCCCGACGCTGCCGCATCCACATGGTGGGTGTCGACGAGTACGGCGCCGCCGTGATCGAGGTCGAACTCTCCGTCGCGGTCTCGTATCACAGTCAGGCCGAGCGGTTGGAGGCCGTGCGTGAGCGGGTGAGCGCTGCCGTGCAGACCCGGGTGGGTCTGCGGCTCAAGCGGCTCGATCTGATCGTCGATGACCTGTACGACGCCTGAGCAAGGGATCTTCTGGGATGAGCATGGACCCGCCGGTGCCACCGGCGTCCCCGGCCGCGCCGGTCGTCGAGTGGGTGATCGGCGACGACGTGATCGCAGGCATCGCGATGCACGCCGCGTCCGCTACCCCGGGTGTCGTGCGAGTGGAACCCGGTCTACGCGGTCTGGTCGGATCTTTCCGGCGCGCCGCCCGTCCCTACACCAGGACGGCGGAACCCGCCCAGACCGGCGGGGTGAGCGTCGAGGTGGCAGGCGGCACGACCTGGATCGGGGTGAACATCGTGTCCAGCGGGCAGGATCAGGCAGCCGCGATCGCCCAGGCGGTCCAGCGGGCGGTGGCTCGGGACGTCACCCGCGACACGGGTCTGGATGTGGCCGAAGTGCGGGTGTCTATTGTGGACATCGATCTGTCTGGGGAGCGCCGATGAGCGCGGAGTCGGAGCTCACCGATCAGCTGCTGGCCGCGGTGCGGGGTGTGCCAGGGCTGCACCCGGCTGCTCCGACCCGTGCCACCAAGGGCCTGTTGACGTCGTGGAACTCAGAGACGCTCGCCGTAGATCTCGGCGCGGAGGAGGTCGTCATCCGGCTGGCGGCGACCCGGTTGCCACTTCCACCACTGTTGGATCGCCTCACCAATGCGCTGGTCGCCGTCCTCGCGGAAAGCTCGTCGTGCACGGCCCGATTGCGACTGGTGGTCACCGATCTCGATCGGGCCGCATTTGACGATGTGATCGAGTAACGGTCACCCGATCGGTGCGTGACGTTCTCCGCTGGGCTGTGTCCAAGGGTTTGATGGCAGTAGCCCGCTCGTGGCGGCTTTCCAGAAGACAAGGAGTCACGCTCATGAACAACCCCACGTCCGCCGACAAGACATCGGCCCGCGCCGGCAACTCGAACCGGGAATCCGGTTCCGGCCAGTTGGTCACCGAGAAGGGCGCGACCACCATCGCTGACATGGTGGTGCAGAAGATCGCCGGTCTCGCCACGCGAGAGATCAACGGCGTGTACGACCTCGGCGGGGGTGCCGCGCGCGCGTTCGGGGCGCTGCGCGAGCGCATTCCGGGAGCCAGCACCAGCGCCGGGCAGGGCGTCGCCGTTGAGGTTGGGGAGAAGCAAACCGCGGTCGACCTACAGATTGTCGTCGAGTACGGCGTGCCGATCGTCGAACTCGCCCGCTCGGTCCGGCGGAACGTCATCAACGGCATCGAGCAGATGACCGGTCTCGAGGTCGTCGAGGTCAACATCATGGTCAACGACGTGCACATTCTGGCCGATGAGGAATCCGAGCCCGAGCACACCAGGGTGGAGTGACCGCAGACTTCGGTAGATCGACGAGAAACCTGGAGGTCAGGTTCATGAATCCCACGGCACTCGGACTTCTTGCCGGGCTCGCCCTCGGCTTCGCCGCGGCTTTCGGTGGCTTCGGGGCGTTCCTGATCGTCGGTGTCTTCGGCGCTCTCGGCCTGCTCACCGGCCGCTGGGCCGACGGGCGACTCGACCTGTCCCAACTGATGGGCACCGCTCGTGGTCGAGGCTGAGATGAGTGAACGGGGCACGACAACCGTGACCGATCGGGCGCTTGCCCACATCGCCGCCCACGCGGTCACCGAGATCGCCGGTGTCGGTGGGGCCGCCCCTCGGATGCGCGGCGTGTCCGTCGGTGGTGCGGACCTGGAACGCTCGGCCGCGGTCAGCGCGCGGGTGCGGGGCGACACGGCCTCCCTTGCCGTCCGGTTGTCGGTGGCCTATCCCGCATCGGTACGGCAGGCCACCGACCTGGTGCGCGAGCACCTCGTCACCCGTACCGGCGCGCTGACCGGCCTTGCCATCGACCGGGTCGACATCACGGTCACCGCACTGCACGGTGACCACGATGGCAGGCGGAGGGTCGAATGATCCGCAGGCCTCTGCGCAGCATCCCGGCCGTGCTGGTGGCCCTGGTGGTGCTGGCAGTGTGTGTACTGGCGGCTACCTCCGCCATCCAGCAGCTACTGGGCACGCAGCCGTTGATCGGTTACGACGCGATCACCGGTGCTGCGGGCAGCGTGCGCTGGAACGAAGTGGTCATCGCCATCGGGGGTGTCGTGCTCGGGGTGCTCGGCTTGGTGCTGGTGCTGGCCGCGGTGCTGCCGGGCAAGCCGGTCGTGCTGCCGCTTGCCACATCCGGCGCCGCATTCCCGATGGATGCCGGAGTGCGGCGCTCCAGCCTACGCACCAACCTGCGCGCCGCTGTGCATTCGGTCGACGGGGTGGCGGGCGCGACGGTAAAGCTGCGCAGGCGGAAGATCGCCACGAAGGTCACCACGCACCGCACCACGACCGACGGTCTGGCCGACGCCGTGCGCGCCGCGTTACAACAGCGCGTGGACAGGATCGCGCCTGCGCGGACTCCCGAGCTACGGGTTCGGGTGGTATCCACCAGGAGCAGCCGATGAGCGGCCTCAACCGTCCCGCCCGGCTGAACCGGATCCTGCTCGCCGTGTCCGGTTTACTGCTGGTCGCGGTCGGCGCCTTGGCCCTCGCGGCCTACCTGGGCCGCATCCCGGTGATCGATCCCGCCTCGCCGCTGGTGCCCGCGGCGAGGCAGCCACCTGTGTGGGTGTTCGCCATCGTCGCGGTGGTAGCGGTGATCATCGGATTGCTCTGCCTTCGCTGGCTCGTCGCGCAGGTGCTCCGACGACCGCGAAGTCAGACCTGGCGGGTGGAAAGCGACCCGCAGCACGGACAAACGCACCTGCCTGCGTCCGTGGCCGTCGCGCCGCTGATCGCTGACGTCGCAGGCTACGCCGGGGTGCGCTCGGCGCGGGCGACGCTGGCGGGCAGCCAGGACAACCCCATATTGTCGCTGACGATCACCGCCGAGGCGGACGCCGATCTCAATGACGTCCGAGGTTGGCTAGGCTCCCATGCGGTGCCGCGGCTGCGGCAGGCGCTGGATCTGGACACCCTGCCCACCGTGGTGGAGTTCCGCTTCAGCTCCGGATCCGCCGCCCGCGTCGCCTGAGCAGCTGGGCCTACCGAGCAGGCGAGTTGACGGCGGCGAGGGCAACGCGCAGCAGATCGATCAGGCCACTGACCGACACTCTCGGATCGACCATCCGCTGGATCGCCACGCCGATGCCGAGGCTCAGCATCGCCCCGGCCAGTGTCCTCACCGGGATCGAGTCGGCGAGCCCGAGCGGCTCCAGATACCGGCGCAGCGCAACCGCGATCGCGTCGACCGCGCCACGTTCACGGTCGACGAGCGCTTCGACGAGCGCCGTTTCCTGCTTGGCGTCGAGTGCGAACTCCAACTCGAGTCGGGGCCAGCCGCCGCTCATCGCT
Organism: Haloechinothrix sp.; assembly: GCA_050701115.1. Classification (GTDB taxonomy): domain Bacteria; phylum Actinomycetota; class Actinomycetes; order Mycobacteriales; family Pseudonocardiaceae; genus JBOHER01. The sequence continues at coordinate 28,819 of JBOHER010000319.1, forward strand.
GCCTCGGCCCATTCTTCGAAGGCGGTCAGCTTGCTGTCGATGCCCTCATTGGCGGCGAAGATCCGGCTCACCTCGGCCAACTGCTCCGCGTGGATCTGATCGAGCACGGCGAGCGCGAGGCCGGTCTTGCCGTCGAAATTGGAGTACACCGCTCCGGTGGAGAACCCCGCCGCATCGGCCACCGTGGCCACCGACGTCGCCTGGTAGCCGTCGCGCATGAAAAGCTCCCGGGCCGTCGCGAGCAGCGACTCTCGGGTGCGGGCCTGGCTTTCGGAGCGGCTCAGTCGAGGCACGGTGTTGATTCTAGTCATTGACAGCATCGCACTATCGGGATAACATTGATATGCAAATACTATTGTTATCTTGAGGAGCGCGAGCATGGGATCGCTGGAAGCCGACGCCTGGCGCGCCCTCGGCAGGCTCGTGAACGGTCAGGAACGGTCCAGTCCTGCCGCGCTGCGCCGCGTGGTCGCGGGCAAGACGATTCTGGTGACCGGCGCGTCGTTCGGCATCGGCGAAGCCACTGCCCGCCGATTGGCGCGCGCCGGGGCCACGGTCCTGCTGGTGGCCCGCACCGGGAACCGGCTGCGGGAAGTCGCCGACGACATCGCCGCGCACGACGGTCGCGCGCACTGCTATTCCGTCAATCTCTCCGACTGCGCGGAGGTCGATGCGCTGGTCAAGCAGGTTCTCGAAGATCACGGCCAGGTCGATGTGCTGGTGAACAACGCGGGTAAGTCCATCCGGCGGTCATTGGAGCTTTCTTACGATCGCCCGCAGGACTTCGAGCGGACCATCGACGTCAACTACCTGGGTCCGGTCCGGTTGACCATGGGCTTGCTACCGTCCATGCGCGCCCGCGGAGCCGGGCACATCGTCAATGTGTCCACAGTGGGCGTTCACGGACTCCCGGCTGCGCCGCGGTGGAGCGCCTACCAGGCGTCGAAAGCGGCGTTCGATGTGTGGATGCGGAGCATGGCGCTCGAGGTGCGTGGCGATGGCGTCACCGCGACGAATGTCTACATGGGACTCGTGCACACCAGGATGAGTGCGCCGACCCCGATTTACCGGAGTATGCCTGGATTGTCTCCGCGCGACGCCGCGGGGCTGGTCTGCGATGCCATCGTGCGTCGCCCGGAGTCGATCGCGCCGTGGTGGTCACCTGCGGCCGCGGCGGCAACGACCGTGCTGGGAGGCCCCATCAAGCTGGCGCTGCGCACGCTGTTCCGCTACAGCCAGGACACCGCGAGCGCTCGGGGGCAGCGTCGGTGAGGCGTGCGTTCGACGACGCGGCCTTGATCGCGAAGACGCTGATCGCCAGTGCGGGCGCGGGAATGCTCTGGGATCTTCGCCCGTGGCATCTCCTGCCCGCACTTCGTGCGTACCGGGCGAGCGGTGCGTCGCTGGCCACCCTGGTCGCCATCGCCGCGGTACGAGCGCCGGATACGGATGCGGTGATCGACGAGCGTGGGCGGCTCACCTACCGCCAGCTCGACCGGCGCGCTGCCGCGATCGCCGCCGGTTTGCACGCCCGAAACGGAATCGGCGCGGGATCGACGGTCGGGGTACTGTGCCGAAACCACCGAGGATTCATCGAAGCACTGGTCGCCGCGGCTCGGCTGGGCGCGAATGTGGTGCTGCTGAACACGGAGTTCTCCACACCTCAGCTGGCGCAGGTTTTCGCCAGTAGCCGACCGGACCTGGTAGTGCTGGATGAAGAGTTCGTCGGTCTCGTCGACTCGATCCCAGCCGTGCTGGCCTGGCGTGACGGCGGCGAAACAGATGTGCCGACTCTCGACGAGCTTGCGGTGTCTACCCACCCCACGCCGCCTGCCCCGCGCGAGCCTGGCCGGATCACCATCCTGACTTCGGGCACCACGGGCACGCCAAAAGGGGCTTCGCGCGCCCCTTCTGTCATGGATTCTGTGGGGCCGCTGGCGACGATCCTGACCCGAGCCCGGCTGCGCGCCGGGGATCCGGTGCTGATCGCGCCGCCGCTGTTCCACGGGTTCGGCCTCGCGGTGTTCGGACTCGCCGCCTTTCTCCGATCGCCGATGGTGCTCATCCGCAGGTTCGACGCCGCTGAGGCACTGCGTTCGATCGAACGGCATCGGGTGCGGTGCCTGGTGGCTGTGCCGGTCATGCTGCAGCGGATGCTCGCCGTCCGGGATGCCGGGGTTGACCTGTCGATCCTGCGCTGCGTGCTGTCCGGAGCGGCGCCGCTGCCGCCCACGCTGGCCACTCGGTTGCTCGACGAGTGGGGCGATGTCCTGTTCAACGGCTACGGCTCGAGCGAGATCGGTATCGCCAGCCTCGCGACTCCCGCAGATCTTCGGCAGGCCCCCGGCACGGTGGGCAAGCCGGCTCTTGGCGTGCCGGTCGCGGTGTTGGACGACAGCGGGTCGCGGGTGGCTGACGGCCGGATCGGCACTGTGCACGTGGGCGGCCGGCTGGTGTTCGCGGGCTACACCGGCGGGGGCAGTAAGGACGTGGTCAACGGCATGATGAGCACGGGGGATCGGGGTCACTTCGACGAGACGGGTCGTCTGTACATCGACGGTCGAGCCGACGACATGATCGTGTCGGGCGGCGAGAATGTCTACCCGCAGGAGGTCGAGAATGTGCTCGCCCGGCAGGCGGGTGTCGCCGACGTGGCCGTGATCGGGGTAGCCGACGAGGAGTTCGGCCAGCGGCTGGTCGCCTATCTGGTGGCAGCCTCCGATGTACGACCGTCCAATGAGGACCTGAAGCGACATGTGCGGGCGAACCTTGCCCGATACAAGGTTCCGCGCCAGTTCGTCTTTCTTGATGAGCTTCCGCGGAATCCCGCCGGGAAGCTCGTGCGCAGGAAGTTGCCGGCTCCGCCCGCGGTGTGATCCTGGAAGGTTTCCCGATGCCCTGACCAGGAGGGTTATTTACAAGTCAGTTGGCGGGGGCCGCCCGGAGTGGTGAATAGCCCGACTTATGAATAAGACACCAGGTGAAACTGGTCTCTAATGCTGGTATGTCGAACTGGTGTTCGATATGCTTGGGGTGTGGTGGAGTTCGTTCAGGTCGGTAGCGCGGCGGGGATCATGTTCCTGCCCGCCGATTTGGTGAACCCGCCGACCTGGGGCGCCGACGAGTGGATCGATCACCAATGCCGGGCCCGCACGGGTGCGGAGATCGCCGGGCTCGGCGAGTCCGAGGTGCTCGACACGCTGACCGCCGCGCGGCGGATGCGGGCCCGGGCCGACGCGTTGGAGGCCCGCGCGTTGGCTCGGTTGGACCGGCTGCGCGGGGGCAGCCGGTATGTCGCAGATGAGGCCGCGTTGGAGTTGCGGGTGTCTCGGCATGCGGCGGCGGACCGGGTGCGGCGCGGTATGCACCTGGTGCACCGGATGCCCCACCTGCTGGCGGCGATGGAGCGGGGGGAGATCGAGGGGTTCGCGGCGGGCCGGATCGCGCAGGCCACCGCGATGCTCTCGGCCGAGCACGCCCGGGCGGTGGACGCCGCGCTGGCCAACAAACTCGCCGCAGGCAGGCTGGGGTTCACTGATCCGACCAGCCTGCTGCGCGCCGCCCGGCGGCTGGTGGACAAGCTCGACCCGCACGGGCAACACACCCGCGCCCGCCAGGCCCGCGCGGAGCGCAAAGTCGAGTTGATCCCCGGTGAGAACGCGATGGCCACCCTGAGTGCGGACCTGCCGGTCGAGGTCGCAGCCTCTGCCTACGCCCGCATCGACGGCATGGCCCGCACACTCCGCAACCGAGGCGATCAGCGCAACCTCGACCAGCTGCGCGCGGATGTCTACGCCGACCTGCTGCTGGGCAACAATCCCGGCCTCACCCCGCCCAAGGGCGCGGCGACGGTGTTTCTGCACATGCCCATAGACACCGCACTGACCATGTCCGATCAGGGCTGCGAACTCGCAGGGTATGGCCCCCTCCCGGCCGCGGTCGCGCGGGAGATCATGACCAACAAGGGCAGCGTGTGGCGCAAGGTGCTCACCGACCCCGAATCCGGCACGATCCGCAGCCTGGGCCGCAGGCGGCGGCGACCCAACGCCGCCATCCGCGATATCGTCGCCGCCCGGGATCGAGAATGCACCACACCCGGCTGCCACCGGCCCGCGCAGCGCTGCGACTTCGACCACCTACGCGACTGGCGCAAACACGGGGTCACCGCCGACCTCAACGGCGGGTCCAAATGCCGGCGAGATCATCGGCTCAAAGACCAACCCGGCTGGACACTCGACTTCGACCCCACCACCGGCACCGGGACCATCACCACCCCAGCCGGACGCACCCACACCAAAACCCACCACCCGATCACCGAACCACAACCGAGACAGTCCACAAAGGACGCAGTGCGAGGGGTGCGTCGGCAGTTCGCCAAGGACCCACCCAGCGACACCGAGCCACCATTCTGACGACGCTCCCAGCTCACCAACGGGCACTCTCGCACGTCTGAGGGCGGCCGCCATGCTTGACCTTGCCACTGGGGAGGACGCAGGATGGTTTCGCCGAATCCGATCCTGGCATGAGGAGCTTGTCCACCGTTGGCGACCCAGACCGGGCAGCCCACAACCTCATCGATCTGGCCAATCGGCGCGGTGGGCCGGACAACGTCACCTGTGTTGTGGCCGACGTCGTTCGAGCCGCTGCTTGAATCCGCGCCACAGGCCACCAAATGGCGTCGTGACCGCGGGCAGGATCAGTAGGGCGGCGACCACCAACCACCACCAGGGATGCTTACCCTGTTGCCAGTTGTCCGCCGCCGCGCCGAGCCACGCGAACAGGTTCTCCCGGATCACCGGCACGAACCCGGCGAAGAGCAGCGCCGCACCTGCCAGCACCACGGCCAGCGTGAGCAACGCCCGCCACGTTCGTCTCAAATGGATCAGACTGAGCACCAGGAACGCCAGCGCACCAGCGGCGAGCGGCAGCCCTGCGACCTGCAATGCGCCGTTGGCCTGGCTGCTCAGCACCAAACCGGCCACCATGGTGATGGCCCCGGCGAGCAGCGCGAACGGCGCGGGCAGCGTGCTCGCCCCGCTGGTGACCCACCACGCGGATCGCCCGGACGCCTGCGCGAAGTCGATCGCGGGCTTCACCGGCCGCGGCACGGCGCCCGAAGCGGCGGCGGCGTTGATCCCGACCGCACCCGCCTGGATCACCGTCTTGGTCAGCAGGGTCGACCCGCGTTCGCTGTCGAACGTCTCACCGGAGATGGCGCAGGTCTGGAACTCCCGTTGTACATCCCGCGACTGGGCAGGCGTGCTGAGCAGCTTCCGGAACTCCCGGGACCACTTGCCGTTCCCGCCGTTCGCGATGTCGTCGGCCGCCGTTTCGGCCACCTTGGTGAGCTCCTGAGCGGCGATGTCGGTCTGCAGCGAGCGCGCCAGCACCATCGCGGTGACCGGCATGCTCGCGGGAATCGCTGTACCCGACGGCTCGGTGTGGCCGAGGTTGACGTCAAGGCCGAGGAAATCCAACTCGTCGGCGAGCTGGCCGAGCAGCCCCTTGACCGCGGGCGCGCTGAGTCGGTCACCGCTCCGAGGCGGCTCCCAGCCGATCTCCCGGAACGTGCGCACGATGTCCTCGCGCTGCAGCAGGCGCAGCCGCTGCGGGTCGAGCAGGGATTGCAGCAGCCAGCCGACCCCGTCGATGCGACCCCACATCCAGTCGTTGGCCCGCCACGACGCCTTGTAGAACGCGCCGAAGTTGTGCACCTGCACCCCGGTGAGCTTGTCCTTGGCCAGTTGCCTGCTCATGTCCAGCAGGGTGCGGGTGTCTGCGCTGACCTGAACGAGGTCGACGCGTTGGTCAACCGACGGGGACTCGGCGAGCAGGCCAAGGGTCGCGATATGCAAGGCCAGCATGCGGCCCGCGACCGACGAATCAGCTTCCTGATCCCACGACAGCGGCCAGGACCGTACAGGCTCCGGCAGTTCGGCGTACGGTGCGGGCGGGGGATTGAGCCAGTTCAACAGCGTGCTTATGGTGTGGATCGCGTCCTCGCGTTCGCTGCCGTTGGTCGAGGCCACCACCCGCATTGTCGGGCTGATCGCCCGGATGACGCCGCTGATGATCCGCCAGGCCTCGACCAGCCGCTCCTGGGCGACCATGCCCGCCCACTCGCGCCCCAGCGCCTCGATCCATTCGGCCAGGGTGGCGCCTTCGGCCGGGAGAGGTCGCTCGGCCAGCCAATCCGACAGCCGCTGGGGGCGCGCCGCCCACTTACGCGCGGTGTGCAGCCAGGTTCGTGCGTGGTTCAGCCGGGCCACCTGATCAGCATTCGGGCGAAGCCGGAAGCCGGCGTTCACGAGTTGCAGGCCAGTGCTCACCGCACCTTCCACCGCACCCGTGCGGAACTGAGCCAACTGCTCCGCCGCGCAACTCTCGGCAGGCGTCGTCGTCGGCAGGCCGTCCAGCAGCCCGGTCAGCGCGGCTTTCCTGAGCGCTCCGCTCATTCCGGAACCCCACTGCTGTCCCGGCTGCTTTCCGGCGGTCGCGTCCCGGCGGTCCAGCTGCCGGGTGGCTTCGCGCACCAACTCGGCCGCGTCCTCCCGCACGTGCCGGTCCAGGTAATCCTTCATCAGCCGTTGATCCACCAGCCGGTTGGATCCGGTGGACGCGGTCAGCCGCGTCGCCATGGCCGCCAGGGAGACGCGGGTGCCCCGCGCACGGACAACGGCGTCGTTGTGCCGGGTGAGTTCCTCGAGTTCGGAGCTCACCGTTTGGCTCGTCACCGCCGAAACCACATGGCCGAGGGCGCTACCGAGCAGCGGCGGTTCGGCCGGATCGACCGGTATCTCAGTGGTCTCGCTGGCCGATGTGGGCACCACGTACAACAAGAGCCGCCGTACGGCCTCCTCGGCGGGGCGTTCGAAGATCTCGCGCAGCGCCGGGCGCAACGGCTTGTTGAGCAGCACACCGCCGTCGGTCAACCAGTGCGAACGCGCCGCCGTCGTGTACCGGCTCATGTCCGGATGCCACGCATCGACATCGCTTCCGCTGGGCATGAGGGAAAGTTCGAACGCGCCGGGGAAGGACGCGGTCGACCTGGCTGCCAGGGCAAGTGGCCGGACCATCGCAGGGTCATTCCAGTCGGGTCCGGCGAAGCGGAACAGCAGGCGGTGCTCCCCGTCGCGCACCAGATTGCCCAGTGCGTCGTCGAACCGCGCGGTCTCGCCGTCGATCATGGTGCTGGTGAGCATCACCGTGATGTCCGGATCCTGCGGAGGTTGACCGCTGCGTGCGATGGCGTCCAGGGCGGTGTTGAGCCCGCCGAGCAGCACCCGGTCCCCGTCCAGCAGCGAGCGTGGTTGCCGTTCGGCGGGATCGCGCAGCAGGTTGGCCATCGACCCGGTTTCCAGCCAGGTATCGCGCAGGCTGTCCAACGTCGCGTCGTACGCCTCGGCCAGGCCGAGACAGGCCGAATTGATGCCGCCCGCGCTGGTGCCGGTGAGGACGTCAACCGACACGCGAACGTTGAGCAGTTCCAGCAGCTTGGCGTAGGCCGGAATGGTCACCCGACCGTTCTTCTCGAGTGCTCGAGAGGCATGCAGCAGGCGAGAGATCTCGCTGGTCACCCCGCCCATCCATATCGCGAGGCTGACCCCGCCCACCATGGATACGGCGAAGCGGATTTCCTGCCGCCAGAGCGCGTCTTCTTGCTGTGGGGTCGCTGGCTTCCCGGACATGACCGCACCTCCGCTCGCTCGTAGGTCGGTCGAAAAGCCGATGCGGTTACGCACGACGTAAGAAGCCCGGCGAGGGCGCAGGAACAGGTGACGATCTGCGAGCGTTGGGTATGCCCGTATGGGTATCCGCGAAGGAGGTTGTGGTGGCAACGGTCGAACTGACCAGTGAAACGTTCAATGGCATCGTGGGCCAAGAGGGCATCGTCCTGGTGGACTTCTGGGCATCGTGGTGCGGACCGTGCAGGCAGTTCGCGCCGACCTACGAACGGGTCTCGGAGAACCACGACGACATCGTCTTCGGCACTGTGAACACCGAGGCGGAGCAGACCCTGGCGCAAGCCTTTGGCGTTTCCTCGATTCCCACCTTGATGGCGGTCCGCGACGGGGTCGTGCTGTACGCGCAGCCAGGGGCCATGCCCGAGCAGACGCTCGAGGACCTGATCGGCAAGGTGCGCGACGTCGACATGAACGAGGTGCGCAAGGAGATCGCGGACCAATCCTGACCGGTACCGTCGAGTCGATCACTGTGGAGGCCCGATGCTGAGCGAGGACTGGGATGCGAAGTTCGCCGCGAGCGACTTCCTGTTCACCGACCGGCCCAACCAGACACTGGTGGCCGAGGTCGCCGGGCTCGAGACCGGTCACGCGCTCGACCTCGGTGCTGGGCAGGGCCGCAACGCGGTCTGGCTCGCCGCGCAGGGCTGGCAGGTGACCGCGGTCGATTTCTCCCAGGTAGGACTGGCTCAGGCTGCGGATCTCGCGGACGCCAAGGGGGTCGAGTTGTCCTTCGTGCTTGCCGACGCGGTGGACTGGACCCCGCCGGTCAACGCCTTCGATCTCGTGCTGGTTTGCTATCTGCAGTTGCCCGCGGCCGAATTGCGCGGTGTGCTGACCGGAGCGGCCGCCGCGGTAGCGTCAGGCGGCACGATGCTGGTCATCGGGCACGACCGGGACAACCTGACGCGCGGAACCGGCGGCCCGCAGGATCCGGATGTGCTCTATACGGTGGACGAGGTCAGCCAGGCGTTGCCGGGCCTGCGGATCGAGAGGGCCGAGCGGTTCGACAGGCTGGTCGATACCGAGCTCGGCCCGACGCACGCGATCGACACCGTGGTCCGCGCGACTCGGCCCTAGCGAGCCGGCCGGCCCGGGCAGCTCCCCGTCGCCGAGTTGGCCGTTCGCGTCCCCGAGTTGGCCGTTCGCGTCGCCGAGTTGGCCGTTCGCGTCGCCGACTTGCGCGACCGCGTTATCCACATCCAGCTGAGTTATCCACAGATTTCACTGACAGGGGACAATGACGCTTCCGCACCCGCATTCTGCATGGGTGTTTGGCATCCCGAATTCTGATCATGGCGCGGCCCGTCGAGCGGACGTGGCCGCCGCTGTAGGCGAACGCGTGCTGCGTGGGGCTGTGCGGGACGGTGTTGTCGCTGCGCCCTGGCGTGGGGTGGTGGTGGATGGGCGGCGCGTGCTAGACCCCATCACTCGCGCCGCCGCCGCGCTGCTGGTATGTGGACGCGACGCGGTGGTCTCGCACCACACCGCCGCCGCATTGCACGGCTGTACCGCTGCCGACGACGTGAATGTGCATGTGACCGTGCCGTACTCGAGTTGGGTTCGCTCGAAGAGTGGGTTGGCAGTGCACCATGATCGGTTCAGCGCAGACGACGTCGTGTCGCGACACGGACTGCGCACGTTCATCGTGGAGGTCGCCATCGCGGAACTGCTCTGCATAGCGACTCGGTGGGTTGCCCTTGCCTGCCTGGACCAGGCACTCGCGGGACGATCCGATTCACAGGTGGGGGAGTTCATCGCCGCTGTTGATCAGCGGCTCGCGGTTCGGGATAACCGGAGAGGCATCCGTGTCGCCGAGTCCCTGATATGTCTCGGGACAAGCGGGGCGGAGTCACCCCAGGAGAGCCGACTCCGGCTTGCTGTCATCGATGCCGGCTTCCCAAACCCGGTCACCCAGCACCCGGTCCGTACCTTGGCGGGGGATTTGCTCTACCGGATCGACATCGCGTGGCCGGAGTTGCGAATCGGCCTCGAGTACGACGGATACGAAGCCCACGAGGGTCGCGCGGAGTATGACGCAGAGCGCGATCGGCGGTTGGCTGCTCGCGGCTGGCGCATCATCAGAGTCCGCAGGGAGGATTTCGTGAACCCGGCTCGCTTCCTTGCGGTGCTTCGGCAGGCGTTTGCCGATCGCCACTTCTCGATCAGCGCGTAACGGCCAACTCGCGGCGCGTAACGGCCAACTCGGGGGCGGGGACGGCCAACTCGGGGGCGGGGACGGCCAACTCGGGGCGTGCGGTTGTGTTCGGCGTCGCAGGATCGACATCACAGGTCCTTCATCTGGTTCGACACGCGCAGCGATGTGATACTCACCGGTAGGTTTTCACTCACGACGTCGTCGAATCCCCCACACATCCATCCGCAAGGAGGAACACGTGTCCAAGGACCTGGTCCCATCAGGCCCACGGCAGAACCCCGCGATCGCGGTCGCGGGCGGCCTGTTCGGACGCGCAGGCAAACTTGCGGGATGGGCCGCGCGCACCAGCTACGGAATCGCCAAGCGCATTCCCGGGGCGGACGTTGCCGAGCGCGGCTTGCAGCAATTGGAGCGGACCGCGCTGACCGAACTACGCAAGCGGATCGACGAGGTGACCGACCCGTACATGTCGGCGCTGAGCAGGCCACCAGCGCTCCGGGCAGCGTCCGGCCAGCTTTCCGGAAGCGAAACGGCCACGGTGGACGGCAAGGGCGAACTCGTGGTCCATCCGACCAGGAACGGTGCTGTGGAGCCGCTCCGCGCGGTCATGGCCGATCTGCTGAACCGGGCCGTCGAATACACCGGCAATGAGGCGCGGGAAAGCATGTACGCCGTGATCATCCGGCAGCTCACGCCGGATGAGGCGAGGCTGATGGCCGCCCTCTCCGACGGGTCCCCGTCCGCGCTGATCGACATCGCGGAGCGCAGCGGGGTCAACGCAACCGGGCGGATCCTGCTGCGCAACATCTCGAACATCGCGGACAAGTCCGGCGTGGTGTTACGTGACCAGGTGCCGAACTACCTCACCAAGTTGATCTCGCTGGATCTGGCCGAGTACGACGAGGAAGATCCCGCGATGAGCACCCAATACGAAATCCTGCTGACCCACCAGGCGGTCCGGCGTGCGCTGGATTCGACGAAGCGAGCCAAGATCATCCGGCGCACGATTCACATCTCGCGATTCGGCGACGAATTCTGGAAGGCGTGCACTCCTACCGGGTAACGCGAGAACCGAAGAATCGCCGATGCGGTTCTTGGAGGGTTATGCACAAGTCAGTTGGCGGGGGCCGCCCGGAGGGTGGCTCGCGACGACTGACTGCAGGTGAGGGGCGTGATTGAGGTGAGCGCGCCGTGGTGAATAGCCCGACTTATGAATAAGACACTTGCTACCGACCACTGGCACGGGCCTGGCCGCCCGCGGTCACCGGGTCGGTTGTGCATAACCCTCAATGCTGCGCGGGAGCGGGATGGATTGGATTATCGAGGTCTTAGGTGACCCGTGGGTGATTTACCCATCCATTCCCATTATCGCCGCACTCATTGGTTATGTTACCAAGCTCGTCGCCATTCGCATGATGTTCGAACCGCTCGAGTTCGTCGGCATCAAGCCCGTCTTCGGCTGGCAGGGCATCGTGCCAAGGCGGGCAGCGAGGATGGCAGGCATCGCGTGTGACCTGATGACCCAGCAACTGATCACGCCGGCCGAGGTCCTCGACCGGATCGATCCCGCGCGCATCGCCAAGGAGATCGAGGCACCCCTGCGGGTCGCGGTGGAGGACATCGTCCGGGACGTCGCGGCCACCTATCAGCCGGACCTCTGGGAGTCGTTGCCGCCCGCTGTCCAGCGGATGATCATTCGCCGGGTGCAGGCAGAGTCGCCGCGGATGATCGCTTCGATCATGGACGCGATCAAGCGTGATGTGGACAGCGTCTTCGACCTGAAGGACATGGTCGTCACGAGTCTGCTGCGGGACAAGGCGCTGCTCAACCTGATCTTCCAGGAAGCCGGTCACAAGGAATTCCGGTTCATCGCCCGGTCGGGCCTGATATTCGGGTTCGTCATCGGCCTGGTCCAGGTGGGGGTGTGGGCGCTGTTTCACAACCCCTTGATCATGCCGTTGTTCGGCCTGTTCACCGGCTGGTTCACTGACTGGCTGGCGTTGAAGATGATCTTCTATCCGACGCGGCCGAGGAGGTTCCTCGGTATTTTCACCTGGCAGGGTCTGTTCATCAAACGACGGGACGAGGTCACCGAGGCCTACGCTGAGTTGATCGCGCGGGAGATCATCACACCGCGCAATGTGATCGAATCCGTGCTCCGCGGGCCGCTGTCGGACAAGGTGCTCGCGATCATCCAGCGCACGGTCGACGAAGAACTGGGCAGGCAGATCAGCGTCGCCAAGCCGCTGTTCGTCTTCGCCGTCGGCAGCAGGCGCTACCAGCGCATGAAGCAGCAGATCTCGGCACGGATCATGGCGCAGCTCCCGGCCACCCTGCAGCATGTCGAGGCCTACGCCGAAGATGCCATGGACATCCGCAACATGCTGGTATCGAAGATGAAGGAACTCACCGACGAGGAGTTCGAGGGCCTGCTGCGACCCGCCTTCCAGCAGGACGAGTGGATCCTCATCGCGACAGGGGCGGTGCTGGGCGGCCTGGTCGGCGAGGCCCAGGTGCTGTGGCTCAAGTTCTTCGCGCACTGAGACGTCCCGTGTACCTACAGTGACGTAGCAGACGCCCGCGCAAGATCGGTACCGCCACGTCGGGTATCTCACAGGGGTATCTCCGTTGCCGCTGGTGGCAATGGTGATCACTCAGTGCGCTGGTTAGACTCGATACAGAGTTCTGTTAAGTTGGCATGACATGTCGGGAAATCACAACGAAGGTGCTGCCAGCGGGGATCAGGTCGCCGTTGACGGCACGTGGCGGGTCATTCGTTTCCAGTCCGGCGAGGGTAGGCCGGAGGTCTGCCCGACTGGCTGGATCAGGTCGCTGCTCTCGGGAGGAGTGAGTCGGCGATGAATGACCCGGCAAGTCAGTTGGACACAGTGATCGAAAATCCGGTCAGGGCCGACGGTGCCGCGTTATGGCGAATCGCGCGCGATTCGCGCAAGCTCGACCTGAACTCCTCTTACGCGTACCTGCTCTGGTGTCAGGATTTCGCCGACACATCGGTGGTCGCGCGGGTCGGTGGGAAAGCGGTTGGCTTCATCATCGGCTACCGCAAGCAGGCCACGCCCGACACCGCTGTGGTGTGGCAGGTCGCCGTGGACTCCTCGCAGCGCGGCAAGGGGCTGGCCGGCCGCATGCTGGACCGCATGTACTCCCAGCTCGTCTCCGACGGCGTGCGCCATCTGGAGACCACGGTCACGCCGGACAACGCGGCGTCGATCGCGCTGTTTCGCTCCTTCGCCACGCGGTGGAACGCCGAGATACAGCGGAGCGACTTGTTCGCCTCGGCTGACTTCCCCGATGACCACGAACAAGAGGATCTATACCGGATCGGGCCGCTGCTCGCCCCTCCCCCCGGACCTGGGTGACCTGGCCTCACTACACGAACCGCACGGATATCGACGTAACTGAACTAGTACGAAACCAACCGACACAGAGTCGACACTTTTGACGCACGAGAACGTCGAAGACGGCCGGAGAAGAGTCAGTGTGAGTATTTTCGAGAAGCTCGAATCGCAAGTACGCAGCTACAGCCGTGGCTGGCCGGTGGTGTTCGATCGGGCGCAAGGTAGCTGGTTGTACGCCGAGGACGGCAAGCCCTACCTGGACTTCTTCGCAGGCGCGGGCGCGCTCAACTACGGGCACAACAACCCGGCGCTGAAGCAGGCCCTGATCGACTACATCCAGGCCGACGGGGTCACCCACGCGCTGGACATGTACACCGTGGCCAAGCGGGACTTCCTGGAGACCTTCGACAACCTGGTCCTGCAGCCGAGGGAACTGGACTACAAGGTGATCTTCCCGGGTCCCGGCGGCGCCAACGCCGTCGAGGCCGCCCTGAAGCTGGCCCGCAAGGTGAGCGGCAAGGAGTCGGTCATCAACTTCACCAACGCGTTCCACGGCATGACGCTTGGCGCGCTGTCGGTGACCGGTAACTCGATGAAGCGCGGTGGCGCCGGTGTGCCGCTGGTGCACGCGACCCCGATGCCCTACGACAAGTACTTCGATGGGCAGTACCCGGACTTCCTGTACTTCGAGCGGCTGCTCGGCGACTCGGGCAGTGGCCTGAACGAGCCCGCCGCGGTGATCGTCGAGACACTGCAGGGCGAGGGCGGGATCAACGCGGCCCGCGTCGAGTGGCTGCAGGCCCTCGACGAGCTGTGCAAGCGGCACGAGATCCTGCTGATCGTCGACGACGTGCAGATGGGTTGTGGCCGTACCGGCCCGTTCTTCAGCTTCGAGGACGCCGGAATCAAGCCGGACATCGTGTGCCTGTCCAAGTCCATCAGCGGCTACGGCATCCCGATGGCGCTCACCCTGATCAAGCCCGAACTGGACGTATGGGAGCCCGGTGAGCACAACGGCACCTTCCGCGGCATCAACCCCGGGTTCGTGACCGCCGCCAAGGCGTTGAGCACCTACTGGGCCGATGACACCCTGGAGAAGGAGACGCGGGCCAACGGCGAGCGGATCGGCGTCGCGCTGAGGGAGATCGCCGAGTCCTACCCCGAGCACTCGTTGCTCGCCAAGGGTAAGGGGTTCGCCCGCGGCATCGAGTTCGCCGATGGTGACGTGGCAGGCAAGGTGTGTAGTGCCGCGTTCGAGCGCGGACTGCTGATGGAGACATCCGGGCCGGACGGCGAGGTCGCCAAGCTGCTGCCGCCACTGACCTTGAGCGACCCCGAGATCGAGCAGGGGCTGGCCATCATCCGCGAGTCGGTCGCCGCTGTGCTCAGCTGAACGTACACCAGGGTCCGCACGACCCGGCACTGTGACTGAAGGAGAGATGTTTTGATCGTTCGCACGGTCGACGAGATCACGGACAGCGAAGCCGATGTCAAGACCCCGAACTGGCGGAGCAAGCGCATCGTGCTCGCCAAGGAGAAGGTCGGCTTCTCCGTGCACGAGACGACGCTCTACGCGGGTACCGTCAACGATTTCTGGTACGCCAACCATGTCGAGGCGGTGTACGTGATCGAGGGCGAAGGCGAGATTACCAACACCGATACCGGGGAAACCTATCCACTGAGGCCCGGCACGTTGTATCTGCTCAACGATCACGACAAGCATCAGGTCCGCCCGAAGACGGACATCCGGACGCTATGTGTGTTCAACCCGCCGGTCACCGGACGCGAGGTGCACGACGAAAGCGGCGTGTACCCGCTGATTGTCGAAGGAGATGAGGAATCGACCACCCAGTCGGCCTGACCTGGAGGGTTATTCACAAGCCAGTTGGCGGGGGCCGCCCGGAGGGTGGCTCGCGACGACTGACTGCAGGTGAGGGGCGTGGTTGAGGTGAGCGCGCCGTGGTGAATAGCCGACTTATCAATAAGGCACCTGATCCCACCAGCCAACAACCGAATACGCCGCGCCGCCCCTCCGGTATGGAAGGGCGGCTGCGCGTGCTCCGCCAGAGGTAGCACCGCGGCAATTCGCAACAGGTAACTGACACGAGGAGGAGAGCATGACGCTCGCTGACATCCGAATCGAGGACCGCTATCCAACCCGAATCGCTGAGAACGCCCAATCGCTCGAGCGAACCGATCCGACGGTCTGGGGCACCGACATGGACGGCCCGATCGACAAGGCGGCGTTGGCCTCGCACGACCTGAAGGGCTCCTCCGTCGTGGAGGGTCTGCTCTCACCAGCCGAGGTGCAGGGCTACTGGCAGGAACTGGTGCGGTTGTCCAATGACGACGCACTCAAGGACGACCAACGAGTGATCACCGAGAGGGCCTCGGGGGAGGTCCGTTCCATCTTCGAGGTGCACAAGCTCAGTGAGTTGATCGCCGAATTGGTGCTCGACCCGAGAGTGCTGGACCGGGCGCGGCAGATACTGGGCTCCGATGTGTACATCCACCAGTGCCGGGTCAACTACATGCCCGGCTTCAAGGGCAAGGGATTCTACTGGCACTCGGACTTCGAGACCTGGCACGCCGAGGACGGGATGCCGATCCCGCGCGCGGTGAGCTGCTCGATCGCTCTGACCGACAACTACCCCTTCAACGGCGGACTGATGGTGATGCCCGGCTCGCAGCGCACCTTCGTGCAGTGCATCGGCGACACTCCGGAGAACCACTACAAGGCGTCGCTCAAGGAGCAGGAGATCGGCGTGCCCAGCCGAGATGACCTCACCAAGATGGCTGCCGAGTACGGGATCGAGCAGTTCACCGGGAGTGCCGGAACGGCGCTGTGGTTCGACTCGAACATCATGCACGGCTCGGGCAACAACATCACGCCGTACCCGCGGTCGAACATATTCATCGTGTTCAACAGCGTGCGGAACACGCTCGTCGAACCCTTCGCGGCGGGGGCGCACCGTCCGGAGTTTATCGCCAATAGGGATTTCACTCCGCTGACCCGGTAGTTCGCTCAACCCGCGAGCGCTATTCACAACCGACCCAGCGACGGTGTCCTCCAGGGCCCGCCGGCCAGGGCGAGCGGTCGGTGCAGGTAGCGGCACCATTCGCAACCACCCACCGCGTGAGTAGCGCGAGTTTTGAATGAGACACCGCACTTTCCCGCCGTCTCCCGGTGTTACGTTGATGGCAGAACCGAGGCTGGACACCGGGAGGCGGACGTGCGGGGTGAACCCTCTCCAGCCGCGGGAGCTCCACCCGTCGACGGAACGCTGCGGATTCAGCTACTCGGGCCGGTCACAGTACTCGCCGATGGTGTACCGGTCCCGATCGGCGGCCCCGGCGCACGGGCGCTGCTCGCGCTGCTCGCGCTCAATGCCAACCTGGTCGTCGGCCAGGAAAAGATCATCGATGCCCTGTGGGGGCACGATCCGCCTGCCACCGCACGCACCATCGTGCACGGCCACGTCTCCCAGCTACGCAGGTCCCTTGCCGCGGCGCAGGGCCTGCGCCCGCGGCGCGGCCATGCCGACGGGTTGGTGCAGGTACGCACCGTGCCGCCGGGATACCAGCTGATCGTCGACGCGGAGCTCATCGACGTGTACCAGGCACGGTCGCTGCTCGAGCGAGCCGGAGGCGCGCCCGCGGCTCGGCGGGCCGAGCTGCTCACCACCGCGCTCGCCTTGTGGCGCGGTCCGATGCTGGCTGATGTCGCAGACTCGGTGCGTGCCCCCGAGTGGGAGGACCTTCGGCTCGCCATCCACGGTGCCCGCATCGATGCCGATCTCGAGCGGGGCAGGAACGCCGAGGTGATCCACGAGCTCGGCGTGCTGGTCCGGGAGAACCCGCTGTCCGAACGGTTCGCCGGACAGCTGATGCGTGCTCTCTACCATTCCGGTCGCCGAGCCGAGGCGCTGGACGCCTACCACGGATTCTCCCGCCAGATGATCAAGCAGCTGGGTATTGATCCCGGCCCGGGACTCCGCGACCTGCACGATCGGATCCTGCACGACGACCTGCTGCCCGCCAACAGCGGCGAGCCGACGGCACCCGAGCGGCGCAGCACGGTGGTGCCTGCCCAGCTGCCGCCCGCCGTGCCCGGGCTGGCCGGGCGCGAAGCCGAGCTCGGCTGGCTGGACAGGTTGTTCGCCCAGGCAGGCGCCGATAGCAGCGTGGTCGGCGTGGTCACCGGTGCGGCGGGTATCGGCAAGTCCGCGCTGGTGATCTCCTGGGCGCACCGGGTCGCGCGTCGGTTCACCGGCGGGGTGCTGTTCGCCGGGATGCGCGGGTTCGACCCAGACCAGCCACCACGCAAGCCCGCCGAGGTGCTCGCCCAGCTGCTGCAAGGACTCGGCGTACTCGCCGCCGAACTGCCCGACACTCTGGATGAACGCGTAGGCCTCTACCGCTCGCTGCTGGCAGGTAAGAAAGTCCTCGTGCTGCTCGACGACGCGCGCACGGTGCAGCAGGTGCGCTCACTGCTGCCGCCTTCAGGTGGGTCGGTCGCCCTGGTGACGTCGCGGCTGCGTCTGGAAGGACTCGCCGTGTCCAGCGCGGCCAGGTTGCTGTCCCTGGACATCCTCGCCGAACCCGATGCGATCAGCTTGATCACCGAGTTGGCCCCGACCGGCCCGGACGTCGCCGGGTGTGCGAGCACGCTCGCCCGGCTGTGCGGCTACCTACCGCTCGCGCTGCGCATCGTCGGTGCCCGGCTGGCGGCCAGCCCAGCGGGCACCGCCGGGCAGGTCATCGCGGCTATCGAGGACGAGCGCACCCGATTGAGCGCACTCGAACTGGAATCCCTTGCCCTCGATGGTTCGCACCTCGGTGTGCGCGCGGCGCTCGACGTTTCCTTCGCCTGCCTGGCCGAGCCGGAAGCCCGCACCTTCCGGCTACTCGGCACGTTTCCCGGCCGCACGATCCGGCCGCCGTTAGTGGCCGCGTTGTGCGAGACCAGCCTGGAGGAGGCCAGGACGCGGCTGCGGACGCTGGCGGCGCACCACCTGCTGACCGAATCGGTGTCCGACGTGTTCACCGCGCACGACCTGGTGCGTCTTTACCTGGGCGAGCGGGCGGCGGAACTGGACGCGAGTGAGCGGACGTCCGCGCTGACCGGGGCGATGCGCTACTACCTCGCCGCGTCGGACACCGCACGCCGGACCATCCTGCGGGTGGTCGACGAGCTCGACTGCCGATCGCTGGTCCCCTCGGCGCTGTTGCCCACCCTTGCCGACTACGGCGGCGCCCTGAACTGGTTCGCGGCCGAATGGGTCAACCTGCGAATGCTGCTCGCTGCCGCCGAGGCCGCGGGGATGGACCAGGAGGTCTGGACGCTCGCCCGCCTGGCGCATACCTATCGGGTGAACCGGCCGATGTGGGACGACTGGATGAGCCTGGTCGAGCTGGGGATGCGGGCGGCAGAGCGCTCAGGTGACCAGCGAGCCATGCTGTGGATGCTCACCTGCCGGGTCGCGGTCCGGCTGGTGTTCGAGCGACCGGAGGGCGTGCTCGCTGACGCGCAGGCCGCGCTGCGGATCGCCGAGCAGCTCGGCGAGGAGCGCCTGGTGGTGCCCACTCGCATCCACCTTGGCTGCGCGCTGACCCTCGCCGAGCGGCACGACGAGGCGATCGCCTGTCAGCTGCGCGCCCGCGACCAGGCCGAGCGGCTCGGTGACGAAGGGCTCCTGGTGCAAGCCATGCACAACTATGCCGAAGCGCAGAAGCGAGCGGGTCGCTACACCGAGGCCATCGACTTCCAACGGCGCACCCTTGAAGTCGACTCGATGACCGGCAACGACGGCTATGTGGTGCGCAGCCTGGTCAACCTCGCCGAGATGTGCTTGGCAACGGGTGAGCTGGACGAGGCCGAGCGAGCCGCACGGCAGACCATCGAGCTGTCCGTGGGATGCGCGTTCACGCTGCAGGAAGGGGTCGGTCGCCTGATGCTCGGCCGGATACTGCGCGCCAAAGGTCAGATGGCTGCCGCTCGCGCCGAACTGGCCGCGTCGCTCGAGCTGCAGCGCAGGGCGGGCGGTATGCCTGTCGCGGACATCGAGTCAGAGCTGGCCCAATGGGAAGAAACGCAGTGGGAACAAAACTCGGCGAGCGGGGAACCACCGGAGCCTTAGCGGACTCTTAGTACATGTCCGGGCGTAGGGCGTACGGTCCGATCAGCGACGATCGCCCCACCAGGGAGGAGTGGGTGACCGGCGCAGATCGGTGGGCGCATCGGCCGGTCGGCACGAATGGGGGACGTGCCGACCGGCTTAGCTCGCCTTCTCGGTCCGCAGGTCGCCGACCGGTCGCCGCGGCTCGACCGGTGCCAACTCCGGGCGCTTGGGGGCAAGGCCGTCCCCCATGGACTCGCCCCGCAGGTGCCTGCGGATCCAGGGCAGCAGGTGGGCGCGGGTCCACTCGATGTCTGAGCGGCGCAGGGAAATCCAGTTCGGTTGCTCGGTTTCCGGCCAGGGGTCGCGCCAGTCCTCCTCGGTCGGCACGCCGAGTAGTTCAGCGGTGCGCAGCGCGATCCGGCGGTGTGCTTCCGAGGTGAAGTGCAGCCGGTCCTCGCCCCATGCGCGCGGGTCGCGCAGTACGTCCATGGCCCACAGGTCGACCACCCGCGCGCCGTGCCGTTCCGCGGTGGCCCGCAGGTCGGCGTTGTAGATCGCGATCTTGGCGCGCAATCGGTTGACCACCGACACCTGCTTGGTGTCCGGCCCGGTGAACAGCAGCACGTCGATACCCGCCTGCCGGAGTCGCCGGATCATGTCGTCGACCTTGTCGGCGACCACGTCGGTGTCGGCCCCGGGGACCAGAATGTCGTTGCCGCCCGCGCACACGCTGACCAGATCCGGGCGCAGTTCGAGCGCGACAGGCAGTTGCTCCTCGATGATCTCCGGTAGCGTTTTGCCGCGCAGGGCCAGGTTGGCGTACTTGAAGTGCGGCTGGCCCTCGGCCAGCATCGCCGCGAGCCGGTCGGCCCAGCCGAGAAACGTGCCATCGGGGAGCTCATCGTTCATGCCCTCGGTGAAGCTGTCACCCAGGGCGATGTAGCTGGTGAACTCATGCACGTCGCCTCTCCCTTCATACGCGCCCCGTCGATCCCCTAGGCCGGATGCTCGCGCACACCGCGCGGTAGGCGGGTTCGCGAGCATCCAATACTTCGAGGATGACCGATCGGACGCGACCTACGCCACCGTCGGTTGATCGTAATGTCACCGTATCGTTGCCCGCGAGTGGTTGGTTTCCGGCGCAATCGCGCAGGCAGGACGGGTGCGACTGGTCGGGAACGTCGTGCGTGATGGGAGTTTTGCCGGCGCTGGGTGATGTGGTGGAACTCTCGGTTCCACCGACCGTGTCGTGGGGATGCTTAGCCTTACCTTTCTGTCCCGGATCGGGCAGGCTAGGGGCGTGAACGACATGCAGGCCCGCGCCGATGCGCCCGAACGTGAGTCGCTCGGCGCGCTGCTCGGTGGTCGCCGCGGCGCGCTGGACGCCAGCATGCCGCCCGTCGCGTTCGTGCTCGGATGGCTGCTGGCGGGTCGATCGATCGCCTGGGGAGCGGCCGCCGCGATCGCGGTCGGCTCCCTGATCGGCGTCATCCGGTTGTCCCGCGGCGAGAGGGCCCGCGCTGTGCTGCTCAGCCTTACCGCGGTCGTGCTCGCCGCCGTGGTGGCGCTCTATACCGGGCGGGCCCAGGACTTCTTTCTGATCCAGTTGCTGGCCAACCTGGCGAGCGCGCTGGTGTGGGCGGCCAGCATCGTGATCCGCTGGCCGTTGCTCGGGGTCGTGCTCGGCGGCGTGCTCGGCCAGAAAACCCGATGGCGCCGTGACCCCGCACTGCTGCGCGCTTATTCGCTGGCCAGCTGGGTCTGGGTATTCGGTCAGTACACCGTGCGGGTGGTGGTCTTCGGCGCGCTGTGGTGGGCTGGGCAGGTGGTCTGGCTCGGAGTGGCCCGGACGGTGCTGACCTGGCCGCTGGTGGCGCTCACCATCGCGGTCAGCGGCTGGGTGCTGCACCGGAGCCTTCCCGCGGATCACCCCGGCATCAGGCATCCCCGCGTCGAACGGCCATGACCGTCGAGGCCGCTCGAGGTGACGTTCGCTGGGGCAGCGGTGCCGCGCGGGGCGTGCTCGCCGCGACCATCCTGGGCTCGGGGATGGCCATGCTGGACAGCACCGTCGTCAACGTCGCGCTACCGCATATCGGTACCGAATTGGCTGCGTCGGTGTCCGGCCTGCAGTGGATCCTGGACGGCTATCTGATCGCGCTGGCCGCTCTCATCCTGATCGCCGGATCGCTTGGCGACCGCTACGGCAGGCGCAGGGTCTTCCTGATCGGCGTCGTCTGGTTCGCGGTCGCATCCGTGCTGTGCGGGCTGGCCCAGTCCACCGAGATGCTGGTCGTGGCGCGAGTGCTGCAGGGCGTGGGCGGGGCACTGCTCACCCCCGGCTCTCTGGCGATCCTGCAGGCTTCGTTCGCGCGCGAGTACCGGGCGCGGGCGATCGGTGCGTGGTCCGGCCTGGGCGGCATCGCGGCCGCCGCCGGCCCGGTCGTCGGCGGGCTGCTGGTGCAGGTGTGGTCGTGGCGGCTGGCGTTTCTGATCAATCTGCCGCTCGCCGTGCTGTGCGTGCTGCTGACCAGGAGGTATGTTCCGGAATCCTGCGACGACCTGCGGGGCGGCAGGCCTGACGTCGCGTCCTCGGCGCTCGGCGCTGTGGGGCTGGCCGGGATCACGGTCGCCCTGGTGGAAGCGCCGGTCCGGGGTGCAGGCGATCCGATGGTGCTCGGGGCCGGGCTGGTCGGGCTGCTGGGTATCGCGGTGTTCGTCGGCATACAGCTGCGCAGCCGCGAGCCGCTGGTGCCGCCGGTGTTGTTCGCCGACCGCACCTTCGTGCTGTCCAACGGGCTGACGTTCGTGGTGTACGCGGCGCTGGGCGGGGTGATGATGCTGCTGGTGCTGCAGTTGCAGATCTCACTCGGGTACTCGCCGATCGCTGCTGGGCTGGCCGGGCTGCCGATCACCCTGGTGATGCTGGTGCTGTCCGGGAAATCAGGTCTGCTCGCTCAGCGGAACGGCCCTCGGATGCAGTTGGTCGCCGGTCCGTTGATCATCGCGGCCGGGATGCTGCTGTTGCTGCGGGTGGTCCCTGGGTCGTCCTACCCGGGTGCGGTGCTGCCCGCGGTGGTGGTGTTCGGTGCCGGTCTGGTCATCGTGGTCGCGCCGGTGACGGCGACAGTGCTGGCTGCAGCGCCCGACCGGTACGCGGGTGTGGCGTCCGGAGTGAACAACGCTGTAGCGCGCACCGGTTCTCTGCTGGCTATCGCCGTCCTGCCGGTGGTTGCCGGGTTGACCGGTGCGGCTTACGCCGATCCTGCGGCCTTGACGGCCGCCTGGCAGATGGCCCTGTGGGTGTGCGCCGGTCTGACGGTGCTCGGTGGTGTGCTGGCGCTTGGCGTGTCCAATGATGTACTCGGACCCCAGCAGGCACCGGCCCCGTCGGCCCCGTCTGCACCACCGGCCCTGTCTGCACCTTTGGCCCCGTCTGCACCACCGGACCCTTCTGCACCCGATGACGCTCCCCACCTGGGCGAATGCCTGCACTGCGGGGTGGAAGGCCCACCCA
>JBOHER010000320.1:0-11714 GCA_050701115.1 Haloechinothrix sp.
CCACCCTCCTGGGGACCTCCGAACTACCGGCGGATCTGGAAGGCTACGGCTGGATCCCCGCCCACATCGCCCGCCAGCTGGCCACCGACCCCACGTCCACCTGGCGGCGGTTGCTCACCGACCCCGCCACCGGGCAGCTGCTCGAGGTCGGCCGCACCCGCTACACACCCCCCACCCAACTCGACGAATACGTGCGGGTCCGCGACCAGCGCTGCCGGGTGCCCGGCTGCCGCCGGCCCGCCCGCAAATGCGACCTCGACCACAACCACGACTGGGGCAAGGGCGGCGACACCGCAGAATGCCTGCTCTGCAGCCTCTGCCGCCGCCACCACCGGCTCAAGGACCGGCCCGGCTGGAACTTCCAGATGACCCACGGCGACCTGATCATCACCACCCCCACCGGCAAGCGCTACCGATCCAGGCCCGACCCCATCGGACCACCCGAACCCCAACCACCACCACCGCAGCCGATCGACAACACCCCGCCACCCTTCTGACGTCGAAAGGCCTTGAGCGCGCCGACGGTAACTCTGCGCACGTTGCGAGCGATGATCCGTATGGCTTTGCCAGATCTTTGCCCAGGCATGAGGGGGCGCTCGATGACCAGTCCGCAGGAGCATCGAACCTCGCGCACGAAGGCACTCATTGGCGTTGTCGTGGTCGTCCTCGCCATCGCGCTGATCGGCGGCGGCATCGCACTCTATAACCAGTTCTTGCGGACGCTGTCCGCCGACGTCGGCGAATGCGTCGCCGGCGATCTGAATGATCCCGCCCTCATGCTGACCACGGTCGACTGCGCCTCGGATGACGCTATCGCCAAGGTAATCGGCAAGGTCGAGAACGTCACCGTCGACGACCACATGCGCCGGGGCCAGGATATGTGCGCCTCATTCGAGGGCACCGAGTACATCTACTTCGAGCAGTTCGGAAACCAGCCAACCGGCACGATCATGTGCTTCGAACTGATCGAGTTCTGAGGCTGCTCACGACAGGAAGCCGCGCAGCAGGGCGGCCGTGCCATCCACGTGCTCGGCCATGGTCTGCCTCGCTGCCGCGGCGTCTCCGTCCAGAATGGCGTTGACGATCAGTTCATGCTGTTGGTTCGAGTGCTCGATGTTGCGCTCCAGCAACGGAATCGCGTCCAGCATTTCGTTCAGCCGCATCCGGATGTCGGCGACCGCGGAAGTCAGCGAAGGCGATCCAGTCACCTCGGCGATCGCCAGATGCAGCCGGGAATCCCGCCGCCGATAGTCGCCCAGCGTCGCGTTCATGGTCTCGGTCAACCGACCCCGCAGGTTCCTTCTGTCCGCTGGGGTCAACGAGCGTGCGGCGGCAGCCTCGACAGCTCCGATCTCCAGCGCACGCCGCAGGATCAACGCGTCCTCGAGCCTCGCACCCATGCCCCGGGCCGGCTGATCGGCTCGGACGCCTGCGCTTTCCGGCAGAGTCTCGGTGACGAAGGTGCCGCCATAACGACCGCGCCGGGACACCACATATCCGGCCTCCTGCAACGCCCTGATCGCTTCGCGCAGCGTCACCCTGCTGACATTCAGCCGCGCGGAAAGCTCCCGCTCCGCGGGTAACCGATCGCCCGTACCGACCACCCCCAGCCGGATGGCCTGCAGCAGCCGTTCCACCGTCTCCTCGAAGGCGTTGCCCGCGCGCACGGGGCGGAACAGCGCCTCGTCGGCGCCACCGGACGCGGGCAGGTCGACCGCGGCACCCGGCCCAGCGGCTACCGCGACCTCCCTGCCATCGTCCATCGCGAGGATCCTAGATCGGCGTGACGTAGGCGCCGGAAATCCCACCGTCGACCAGGAAGGTCGACGCGGTGATGAACGAGGAGTCGTCGCTGGCCAGAAACGCCACCGCACCTGCGATCTCCTCCGGCTCGGCGAACCGGCCGAGCGGGACATGTATCAGCCTGCGCGCGGCGCGTTCCGGATCCTTGGCGAACAGGTCCTTCAACAACGGAGTGTTGACCGGTCCGGGGCACAGCGCATTGACCCGAATCCCCTCGCGGGCGAACTGCACGCCCAGCTCCCTGCTCATCGCCAGCACCCCACCTTTGGACGCGGTGTAGGAAATCTGCGAGGTCGCTGCGCCCATCACCGCCACGAACGAAGCCGTGTTGATGATCGAACCCTTGCCCTGCCGTCGCATATGTGGGATGGCGTACTTGCAGCACAGGTAGACCGATGTCAGGTTGATCTGCTGCACCCGTTGCCATGCCTCGATACCGGTGGTCAGGATCGAGTCGTCTTCCGGCGGCGAGATGCCCGCGTTGTTGAACGCGATGTGCACCGATCCATACGTGTCAACGGCCGCATCGAAAAGAGCCCGCACGTCCGCTTCGGTGGACACATCGGTCTGCACGAACAACCCGCCCACTTCATCGGCGGCGGCTTTGCCGGTGGCCGGATCGAGGTCGGCGACAACGATCTTCGCGCCTTCCTGCGCCAACCGTCGCACGGACGCGAGCCCGATGCCGCTCGCTCCGCCGGTGACGACCGCGACGCGGCCAGCTAAACGCTCGGTCATGCTTGGTCCTCCAGGTCTCCTACCGCGATGAATACGTTCTTGGTCTCGGTGAAGGCGTCGACGGCATCGGGTCCCAGCTCCCGGCCCAGCCCGGACTGCTTGAATCCCCCGAAAGGCGTCCAGTACCGCACCGACGAATGCGAATTGACCGAAAGGTTTCCTGCCTCGACGCCACGCGACACGCGGATCGCCCGATCGACGTCCTGAGTCCAGATCGACCCGGACAACCCATAGACGGAACTGTTGGCGATGCGAACCGCATCGGCCTCGTCGTCAAACGGCAGGACAGCCACCACCGGCCCGAAGATCTCCTCGGTAGCCGCCCGATCTGCCGTATCCACCGGAGCCAGCACCGTCGGCGGGAACCAGAACCCAGGCCCCGCCGGCGCGTCGCCCCGGAATGCCACCGAAGTCGTCGGGTCCACATAGGACGACACTCGCTCGCGATGCCCTGCGGAGATGAGTGGGCCCATCTCGGTGCCCTCCTCGCCGGGCGCACCGACCACCACACCCTTGACCGCGGGCTCGAGCAACTCCATGAACCGGTCGTACACCGAGCGTTGCACCAGTATCCGGGAGCGTGCGCAACAGTCTTGACCGGCGTTGTCGAACACCCCGTACGGCGCGGTCGCCGCCGCCCGCGCAAGATCGGCATCAGCGAAGACGATGTTGGCGCTCTTGCCCCCCAACTCCAGAGTCACGCGTTTCACCTGGTCCGCGCAGCCTGCCATGATCTGCTTGCCCACCTCGGTGGAACCCGTGAATACCACCTTGCGCACCGCTGGGTGGGTGACGAACCGTTGCCCCACCACAGATCCCTTACCCGGCAGAACTTGGAACACATGTTCTCCGATCCCCGCTTCGCGGGCCAGCTCGACCAGCCGGATGGCGGTCAACGGGGTGAGCTCGGCCGGCTTGAGCACGACGGTGTTGCCCGCGGCCAGCGCAGGGGCGAAACCCCAGCCCGCGATCGGCATCGGGAAGTTCCACGGCACGATCACGCCGACCACACCGAGCGGTTCGGCGAAGGTCACGTTCAGCCCGCCGGGGACCGGAATCTGCTTACCGAACAATCGTTCTGGTGCCGCTGAGTAGTAGTTCAGCACGTCACGAACGTTGCCTGCTTCCCAGCGTGCGTTGCCGATGGTGTGCCCCGAGTTCGCCACCTCGAGCCGGGCCAGGGTCTCGATGTCGGCATCGACGGCCTCGGCGAAGCGGCGCAGCAGCCGGGCACGGTCACTCGGTGCCACCGCACGCCATCCAGGCGACGCCGCCTCCGCCCTGGCTATCGCGGCGTCCGTCTCCTCCAGCGAGGTCTGCGGCACGGTGCGCACCACTTCCTCCGTCGCCGGATTGATCACGTCGAAACTGGCGGTCATGTGCCTTCCTTTGTGCGATAACGATGCGCGGCCTCGACCAACGCGGAGAGCAGCCGGTGATCCCGATCGTTCTCCTCAGGGTGCCACTGCACACCGAGCACGAACGTGTGGTCGGCAGTCTCGACGGCCTCAACGGTTCCGTCGTCGGCCCACCCGACCGCGCTCAGCCCGGTAGCCAGTTCCCCGATGGCCTGATGGTGGTAGCAGTGCACCTTGGTCTCTGAGCCGAGAATGGCGGCGATCGCGCTGCCCTCGCCCAGCCTGATCCTGCTCGTGCCGTACAGCGCCGGAGCCGGTTGATGCGCCTGATGCCCGACCACATCGGGCAGGTGCTGGGTCAGGGTGCCGCCGAGCGCGACGTTGAGCAGTTCGAGCCCTCGGCACACGCCGAGCACCGGCAGATCTACCGCAAGCGCCTCGCGTAACACGCCGAACTCGAATCGGTCCCGGCCCGAACCAGTGCAGACAGTCCTCTCGTGCGGTGACTGTCCATAGTGGATGGGGTCGACATCAGCTCCCCCCGCGAGCACGAGTCCATCCAGCCCGGCGATGAGAGATCGATATGCGCCGCCGACCGGAGGCAACAGCAACGGCGCGCCTCCCGCGGCGACCACCGAATCCACATAGGACCGTGGCAAGATGGCGCTCTCCTGGTCCCACACCCCGTAGGAGGCGCGTTCCAGGTAGGTCGTGATGCCGATTCGGGGCCGATCAGAGACGTTCGAAACCACGGATTCGCTCCCAATCGGTGACAGCGGCATCGAACGCGGCCAGTTCGATACGCGCAGCGTTCAGGTAGTGCTCGACCACATCTTCACCGAAGGCATCCCGGGCCAGTTTGCTCTCGGCCAGCAGCCGCGCCGACTCGCGCAGCGTCGCGGGCACGGTCTGCTTGTCTGATGCATAGGCGTTGCCGATGAACTCCGGTTCGAGTTCCAGCTCGCGTTCGATGCCGTGCAACCCTGCCGCGATCAGCGCGGCGACCGCGAGGTAGGGATTGACGTCACCGCCCGGCACCCGATTCTCCACCCGCAGCGACTCGCCGTGGCCGACCACCCGCAACGCACACGTGCGGTTGTCCGTGCCCCACGCGACCGTGGTCGGCGCGAAGCTACCCGGCGCGAATCTCTTGTAGGAATTGACGTTCGGCGCGAAGAGGTAGGTGAACTCCGGTAGGCAGGCGAGCTGACCCGCCAGGAAGTGCTCCATCATCGGCGAAAAGCCGTGCGGCCCGTCGCCCGCAAGCACGGGTTCGCCGGTCGAGGTGCGCAGGCTGATGTGGATATGACAGGAGTTGCCCTCGCGCTGATCGTATTTGGCCATGAAGGTCAGACTCTTGCCGAACCCGGCCGCGATCTCCTTCGCTCCGGTCTTGTAGATGCTGTGGTTGTCACAGGTGGCCAGTGCGCGGTCGTAGCGGAACGCGATCTCATGCTGGCCGGGGTTGCACTCCCCCTTGGCGGATTCGACGTACATACCGGCGCGGCTCATTTCCGTGCGAATTCTGCGCAGCAGCGGCTCGACCCGCCCGGTTCCGAGCAGCGAGTAGTCCACGTTGTACTGGTTGGCCGGACTCAGCCCGTGGTAGGAGCGCCGCCATGCCTCTTCGTAGCTGTCCTCGAAGACGATGAACTCAAGCTCGGTGCCCACGTACGCCTCCAGGCCACGTTCGGCGAGCCGATCGAGTTGCCTGCGCAGCACTTGGCGTGGCGAAGCGGAAACCGGATCACCGTCCACCCACTCCACGTCGCTGAGCACCATGGCGGTGCCCTCGTGCCAGGGCACCCGGCGCAGGGTGCTCAGATCGGGCCGCAGCACGAAGTCGCCGTAACCGCGCTCCCAGGACGACATCGCATAGCCGCCGACGGTGTTCATCTCCACGTCGACGGCGAGGAGGTAATTGCACGCTTCGGTGGCATGGTCGAGCACCTCGTTGAGGAAGTACCGGGCGTCGCAACGCTTGCCTTGCAACCGACCCTGCATGTCGGTCATCGCGACCAACACGGTGTCGATCGTTCCAGCTTCGACGCACTGCCGGAGCTGGGCGACCGTCAGCATGCCTTCCCGCTCCAGCATGGTCGGGCCCCTTCCTCGAACAGCAGACCAAAGGATCGAGTTCATTCCATTAGGAACCATTGCTACACGGCCCGTCGTCCTTCGTCAAGAGCGGCCATTCGGACGTTCTTTCCTCCTTGAAGAGCCTCAACCCCTTGACATAGCGCGTGACAGCCGTCACGCTCACCTCGATCAATGGACTGTTCTTTTCCCTTTGAAACCCACTTTGGCGCGTGCCGGAGGTGAGCAGCGTGTCCGACAAGAAGCATGCAGGCAACGTCGAATACCAGCGAGTCGATGCCAGCTACCTCGAGCATCGGCAGCTACGCAAGGGCGCAGCCGGATGGGTGCTGCTGGCCGGGCTCGGCGTCGCCTACGTGATCTCCGGGGACTTCGCCGGGTGGAACTTCGGGCTCGCCGAAGGCGGCTGGGGTGGCCTGCTGATCGCCACCTTGCTGATGGCCGTGATGTACAGCTGCATGGTCTTCGGTCTCGCCGAACTGGCCTCCGCGATGCCGGTGGCCGGAGCGGGCTATGGCTTCGCCCGACGTGCGCTCGGTCCGCTGGGCGGATTCGCCACGGGTATCGCGATTCTCATCGAATACGCCATCGCCCCGGCCGCGATCGCGGTGTTCATCGGCGGCTACATCGAGGCCCTCGGTCTCTTCGGGCTCACCAACAGTTGGCCGGTGTACCTGGTCTGCTACCTGATCTTCATCGGCATTCATCTGCGCGGAGTCGGTGAAGCTCTGCGGGTCATGTTCGTCATCACCGCCGTGGCTGCCCTCGCGCTGATCGCGTTCGTCGTCGGCATGATCCCTAAGTTCGAGCCCGCCAAGCTGTTCGACATCGTGCCCACCGATGCCGTCGGAGCCAGCAGCTTCCTGCCCTTCGGCCTGGTCGGGGTGCTCGCGGCGCTGGTCTACGGAATCTGGTTCTTCCTCGCGGTGGAAGGAGTTCCGCTGGCCGCCGAGGAAGCCCGGCAGCCGGTCAAGGACATGCCCCGAGGCATCATCGCGGCGATGGCGGTGCTCCTGTTGTTCGCCGCGCTGATCCTGACCTTCGGGCCGGGCGCGGCCGGATCGGCCGCCATCCAGGATGAGGACAACCCCTTGCCGGAGGCGGTCCGGGTCGCCTTCGGTGGCGACAACCCGCTGGCGCAGTTCATCAACTACGTCGGGCTCGCCGGGCTGGTCGCGAGCTTCTTCTCGATCATCTATGCCTACTCGCGGCAACTGTTCGCCCTGTCCCGGGCGGGCTATCTGCCCCGATGGCTTTCGGTGACCGGCAAGCGCCGCACGCCCTACCTCGCGCTGATCGTGCCCGGCAGCATCGGATTCCTGCTGGCCGCGATCACCCAGGACGGCGCGAAGATGATCAACATCGCGGTGTTCGGCGCGACCGTGTCCTATGTGCTGATGATGGTTTCGCACATCGTGCTGCGCAAGCGCGAGCCGAACCTGGAACGCCCGTACCGCACACCCGGTGGCGTCGCCACCACGGGCGTCGCGCTGGTTCTCGCCATCGCGGCGGTGATCGCGACCTTCGTGGTGGACATCGTCGCGGCCGCGATCACCGCGGGCATCTTCCTCGCCGCGCTGGCCTACTTCTGGTTCTTCAGCAGACACCACTTGGTGGCCAACGCGCCGGAAGAAGAGTTCGCCGCCATCCAGGCCGCCGAGGCCGAACTCGCCGAGTAGGGACGTCGACGGCGAGTTTCGCTCAGAGGTCGGCGCGGTGGCGGGCGATGAACTCGGTCAGCGCGGCCCGCCAGTCGCGCAGCGGTGTCAGCCCCGATTCGCGCCACGCGGCGCCCGACAGCACCGAGTACGCCGGACGCGGGCCCGGTCGGGGGAACTCGTCGGTGGTGCACGAACGCACCCGCTCCGGATCGGCGCCGAGCTCGGTGAAGATGGCCCGCGCGAACTCGAACCAGGTGGCCTGGCCACCGCTGGTGCAGTGCAGTGTGCGCCGAGCGGGAGCTCGACCGCCGGCGATGGCTGTTGCCAGCTCGAGCAGCCCAGCCGCGATGTCCGCCGACCAGGTCGGGGATCCGCGCTGATCGTCCACAACGGACAGAGTGTCCCGTTCCCGCTCCAGCCGGGCCATCGTCTTCACGAAGTTCGATCCGGCTGATCCGTACACCCACGCGGTACGCACCACCCACGCGGAGACTCCCGATCCGAGCACCGCGCTCTCCCCAGCGGCCTTCGTGCGGCCGTAGGCGCTGCGCGGCGCGAGCGGATCGTCCGGTTCGTAGGGCGCAGTGGCGTCGCCGGAGAAGACGTAGTCGGTTGAAAGGTGCACAAGCGGGACCCGATGTGCCGAGCACGCCGCGGAAAGCACCCTCGGCCCGTCGGCGTTCACCGCGAACGCGCGCTGTTCGTGCGCTTCGGCTTCGTCCACCGCGGTATAGGCCGCCGCGTTGATCACCAGCGGTTGACGGCCTTCTGCCCGCGCCCGCACGGCCAGCTCCCGCACTTCCTGGATGACCGCACCGGTCCGGGTGATGTCGAGGTCAGCCGAACCCGGCGCGCGCACGTCGATGCCCGCGGCGGCAGCCAGCGCGGCCAGGTCGCTACCGACTTGTCCGGTGCCACCCGGCACCAAGAGCGCCAGCCGAGCCATGTCAGTTCGCCAGCCCGGCTCGCTGCTTGAGCGGCACCCACCAGTCACGATGCTCGGCGTACCAGCGCACGGTGTCGGCCAGGCCGGACTCGAAGGGTACCCGTGGCTGGTAGCCCAGCTCCGAGCGGATCTTGCTGATGTCCACCGCGTACCTGCGGTCATGACCCTTGCGGTCCTCGACCGGCGTCACCATGTCCCAATCGGCGCCGAGAGCCGCCAGCAGCCGCTCGGTGAGCTCCTTGTTGGTCAATTCCGTACCCCCGCCGATGTTGTAGATCTCGCCGGGCCGTCCGGCGTCGGCGACCAGCGCGATCCCGTGGCAGTGGTCGTCGACGTGCAGCCAGTCCCGCACGTTGAGCCCGTCACCGTACAGCGGCACCGGCTTGCCGTCGAGCAGATTCGTCACGAACAGCGGGATGACCTTCTCCGGGAACTGGTAGGGGCCGTAGTTGTTCGAGCAGCGCGTGATGCACACCGGCAATCCGTGTGTCCGGTGGAACGCGCGGGCCATCAGATCGGAGGATGCCTTGGATGCCGAGTACGGCGAACTCGGTTCGAGCACATGATCTTCGGCCCAGGAACCCTCAGGAATCGAGCCGTACACCTCGTCGGTGGACACGTGCACGAACTTCGCTACCCCTGCCTCGTGCGCCGCCTGGAGCAGCGTCTGGGTACCGAGCACATTGGTGAGCACGAACTCCGCCGCACCCAGGATGGAGCGGTCCACGTGCGACTCGGCGGCGAAGTGCACCACAAGGTCCACCCCGCGCGTGAGTTCGACGACCAGCCCCGCGTCCCGGATGTCGCCTTGCACGAACTCGAGCCTGGCATCATCCGCCACCGGGTCGAGGTTCGCCTTGTTCCCCGCATAGGTCAGGTTGTCCAGCACCGTGATCCTGGCATCGGCCAGCGAGGCATAAGCGCCGGAGAGAGCCTGCCGTACATAGTGGGACCCGATGAACCCCGCCCCACCGGTAACCAGAACCCGCACCTGTCGCCACCCTTCGTCGTCGCCAGATCGGCTCACCGCGATGCTGGCAGTCTAGGGAGCGCTGAGCTGTGACGCGGTGCGCATCCGGTGACCGCGGCGCCCGGAAACCGCTAGCCTTGGCCGCGAGGCGCGGCAGGGGCGCAGAGGTGAGCTACGCCAGGTCCATGCCACGGCAGAGGGGATTGGGTATGCGACTCGGCAAGGCCGTGCTGGCCCTTGTCTCAACGTCCACGTTGCTGTTGACCGGGTACGCCTATCTGACGCTGGACAACCTTCGGAGTAACATCAACACGACGGATGCGCTCGAGCAGATCGACGCACCGGCGAAGGATGACGGGGCCCTGGACATCCTGCTGGTCGGCTCCGATGCCCGGACGGACGCGCGCGGCAATCGACTCTCCGGCAAGGCGCTCAAAGAGTTACGCACCGAGCACAAGGACGGCGTGAACACCGACACGTTGATCATCCTGCGGATACCGCACGACGGCGGGCATCCGACAGCGGTGTCCATTCCCCGTGATACCTGGGTGGATGTGCCCGGCGGCGGCCAAGACAAGATCAATTCCGCGTTCAACACGGCGAAGCAGGCCGAGATCGCCCGCCTGCGCGCGGGCGGCGTCACCGACGGCGCCGAGCGCGAGCGCGAATCCGATCAGGCAGGCCGGAAGGCACTCGTCCGCACGATTCAAGACTTCACCCAGATCCGGATCGATCACTACTCCGAGGTGAGCCTGCTCGGCTTCTACCTGCTCACCGAAGCCCTCGGCGGAGTCGAGGTGTGCTTGAACCAGGCGACCAGCGACAAGGACTCGGCAGCGAACTTCACGGCGGGCCGCCAGATGGTGCGGGGCGGCGACGCGCTGTCCTTCGTGCGGCAACGCAAGAACCTGCCTCGTGGTGACCTCGACCGAATCGTCCGTCAGCAGGCTTTCCTGGGGTCTGCGCTGGATGGGGTGCTGTCCGCGGGCACGTTGACCAGCCCGGCAAAGCTTCGCGAGCTGACCGAAGCGGTGAACCGATCGGTCGTGCTCGACCCGGACCTCGACATCCTCGAGTTCGCCGACAAGGCCACGAACCTGGCCTCCGGGGATGTGGAGTTCGTGACCATCCCGATCGTCGACATCAACGGCCGGAGCGCAGACGGTCAGAGCATCGTCCGCGTGGACACCAAGGCGGTGCGCGCCTTCGTGGCCGGGCTGGTGGAGCGGAAGTCATCGAAGGACACCACGGCGGGTGGCGGCGGCTCTGGCGCTGGTCGTCCGAGTCTGCGGGAGCCAAGTGCCGGTGGCGTCGCCTGCGTGAACTGAGAGGATGCAGCGGTGAGCATTACCGAAGCCCTCCTGCGACCCCTGCTGTCCGCATCGGCGGCACGTCCGCTGATCACGCACTATGACGACGCGGTGGGCAGCCGGATCGAACTGTCCGTTGCCACCCTCGCCAACTGGGCGGCCAAGACCGCCAACTGGTTGACCGACGAGTTTGACATCGAACCCGGCGAGGCGATCTGCGTTCGGCTGCCCGCCCATTGGCAGACCGCAGGAGTGCTGCTTGGCGCGTGGTGGTGTGGCGGGCACGTCGTGCAGTCGCCGAAGGGCGCGCGAGTGGCGTTCGTGGGTCCCGACGGGGTGGACGAGGCGACCGGGGCGGAAGCCGTCGCGGTGGTCGCGCTGGACGCGCTGGGACGCGGCTTGGCAGCCCCGGCGGAGGGTGGGGCGCTGGACTATCTGTCCGAGGCGCGGATGTCCGGCGACGAATACCGGCCGATACTGCCCATCCCGGGTGACACACCCGCGCTGGCGTCGTCCACAGTGGACGAGGTGCTGGCCGAAGCCGCCAGGCGTGCGGTCGAACTCGGGATCGGCGCAGGCGATCGGGTACTGTCCATTCGGGACTGGACGGTGCCGGACGGAGTGCTGGACGCACTAGTCGCACCGCTGTCGGCAGGCGCCTCGATCGTGCAGGTCACCGGCGGGGCGGTGGACCAGCTGGCCGACCGCCGCGCCACCGAGCGCACGACGGTCGACCTGCCAGGGTGAGGGGGTGAGGGGTCAGCGCAGCAGCGCCCGGGCCATCACCATGCGCTGGATCTGGTTGGTGCCCTCATATATCTGGGTGATCTT
>JBOHER010000321.1:0-4290 GCA_050701115.1 Haloechinothrix sp.
CTCCTGAGGAGTAGGAGGCACCTGTGACTGATGTGAAGGTTGACCCGGGGGCGGAGAAGGCCGTGCCCATCGGCGTGGCTGTGCTGGATGATGCTGTGGACGAGCAGCTGGTGCAGCAACTGGCAGATCGTGCCCGGTCCGAGGGCCTGCAGCTGACGGGCGAGGGCGGGCTGCTGGCCCGGCTGACGAAACGGGTCGTGGAGTCCGCGATCGAGGGCGAGATGGACGATCATCTGGGTTATGGCAAGCACGACCCGGCCGGCCGTAACGGCGGTAATTCGCGTAACGGGGCGCGTGGCAAGACGGTGCTGACCGAGGCGGGGCCGGTGGAGCTCGCGGTGCCGCGTGACCGCGACGGCAGCTTCGAGCCGCAGCTGGTCAAGAAGCGGCAGCGGCGGCTATCCGGAGTGGAGGACCTGGTGATCTCGCTGTCGGCGAAGGGGCTCACCCACGGCGAGATCTCGGCGCACCTGGCCGAGATCTACGGCGCGGAGGTGTCCAAGCAGACCATCTCGGCCATCACCGACCGGGTGCTCGAGGGCATGTCCGGGTGGCAGAACCGGCCCCTGGACGTCGTGTATCCGGTGATCTTCATCGATGCCGTGAACGTCAAGATCCGCGACGGCGACGTGGCCAACCGGCCCATCTACGTCGCGCTCGCCGTCACCGTCGAGGGCACCCGCGACATCCTCGGCTTGTGGGCCGGCGAGCACGGCGACGGGGAGGGATTTGGGACGCGCACACGTTCGTTTCGGTTGATTCCTGCTGTTGCCTGCAGTTTCTCGTCTGGGTGATCTTCCTTGACTGTCGAGGTGAGATGCTGCTTTGTTAGGTGCCACCTTGATCATTCAGGTGCGAGGAAGGTGTGCGGTGGGTCAGGAGCGGCTGCGGGTCATCGCGGGCCATGTTGTCCCGGCAATTGAGGTAGTTGATCCGGAGCGGTTCCAGGCCGAGTGCGTTGACGCGTTCGTCGCGTCGTGGACTGCGCGTGGCTTCGCGAAGTCGACGATCGCCAACGATGTTGGTGTGCTGGAACGGATGTTGGATGCGCTCGATCGTCCGGCGTGGGAGGTCACCGCCGCCGATGTTGATCGGGTGGTGGGTGCGTTGGCGACCTCGGGGCGGGCGGTGTCGACGCGGCGGAACTATGTGCAGGTATTCAAGGGGTTTCACCGGTTTTTGGAGGTCCGCAAGGCCGTCGAGATTGAGGCGGCGTTCGGGGCTCGGTTGGCGTGTCCGTTGGACGAGTTCAACGCCGCCCGGCATGTCGGTGAGGACAGTCCGGCTGCGGATCCACCACCGCCGCCGGAACGGGTGGCCGGGTTCTTCGAATTCTGCAAGGGCCGGATCGCTACGTCCCGCAAGTATGGCCCTGCGGCTCGAGATTACGCGTTGTTCCGCACGCTGTATCACGCAGGACTGCGTGCGGAGGAAGTGGTGATGTTGGATCGGGCGGATGTGCAGTTCGGGCGGGGCCCGTTCGGGAAACTGCATGTGCGGTTCGGCAAGGGCGCCAAAACGTCTGGGCCCCGCCCGCGGTGGGTGCCGATGCTGGACGGCCTGGATCTGGTGCTGCGCTGGTATCTCGACGACGTGCGCGGTCGGTTCCCGAACTCGGAGGTGCTGTTCTGTGATGAGTCTGGTGGCCGGATGGCATCTGGCACGATCCGGAATCGGTTGCGGTACTTGATGAATCTGGAGGGACGCCCGCAGATCGAGTGGTTCAGCCCGCACGGTATGCGACGAGCATGCGCGACGCACAACTACGAACGAGGTGTAGATCTCGTTGCCATACAACAACTTTTAGGACACTGGACGGTGTCCTCGACAATGCGGTACGTCCGTCCATCCGAAACGTTCATCGAGGATGCCTACCAACGCGCGATCTCGGCAACACTGACGGAGTTGACCGGAAAGGAGCCTCAACCGTGAAGATCCGATGGAAGTTGCGGATGGCCGCGGCGCAGCGGGAGGTCTGGACCGGAGCCCAGTTGCGGCGGCTGCTAGCTGAGAAGGCGGGCCTGGAGATGTCCTCGGCGTCGGTGTCCGCGTTGTTCACCAAGCAACCCAACCAGATCAAACTGTCCACCCTGGTGGCGTTGTGCACCGCGTTGGGCTGCACGCCCGATGATCTGTTCGACGTCGACACCACTCCCATCCCACAGTCGGCACCTACGCGGCCGATGGCCGCGGCGGTCGGCCAGAAGGCTCCCGATTCGCGTCGAGGCCGTTCCATGCCACCAATGTGATCCTGGGGTATCGCTGATGACGATCCGGATTCGGGATTGCGTTCAGTGCGGGCGCGCGGTCGGCAAGGGTGGCCGCGAGCTCTGCGCCCGTTGCCACTGGGCCGCCGCGCACGCGCCGGTCACACAGTCATGCCCGCGCTGCGGAATCGACCGTGTCTTACGGTCGGGGACCGGCAGATGCGTGCGGTGTTCCCGAGTCTGTATCCAATGCGGGCATCCGGTGCTGCGCAAAGACCGTGACCTATGCGCTGGCTGTCGTCGCCGCGCCCGGTCAGACGCCAATCGATCCGATTGTCCGCGGTGCGGGAAACACCGAGTCCTGCGGGAGTCGACCGGTTGGTGCGGCGCATGTTCGCACCCCGGCCGGCCACCGAACCCGGACACAGCATGCATAAGCTGCGGACAAATCACCCGGCTGACCGGCGCCGGACGATGCCAGCGCTGCTGGGACCGCTCGCCGCATCGACCGCTGGTGCGCGCAGCCAATCTCGCCGCCACACTCAATGATCCGCCTGTCTGGCTCGCCGAGTTCGCCGCTTACCTCGTGCCGCGCCATCACCCCGCCCGAGCCTGCGCCATGCTCAGCAGACTCGGCCAAGCCCTCACCACAGGCCGCCCAGCGCACCCGCAGACGTTACTTGAGCGCGTTACCACCGACGTTCCGCTGGCCCGTGCCCTCGAGGATTTCCTTACCGCCAACCACATGGCCCTGCCAGTGGACCGAGAAGAACATCGCGCCGCGGGTCGCCGGCAGCGCCGAATCAACGCAGTGCCAGCGCCGTTGCGGCCCGCGGCGGACGCGTTCGCCACCCATCTGGTCACCGGCCGAAACCGAGCCCGCACGGCCGGCACCCACCCGCGCGGACACGCCACCATTGACGCCAGGCTGGGTGCCGTACGCGACCTGGCGCAGTTCCTGCACACACAGCGCGACAAAAACGACTGGGCCACCGTTGACATCGGCGACATCGAAGAGTTCCTCCACACCCATGCCTCCCAGCGCGCCTTCTACTTGGCC
Organism: Haloechinothrix sp.; assembly: GCA_050701115.1. Taxonomy (GTDB): domain Bacteria; phylum Actinomycetota; class Actinomycetes; order Mycobacteriales; family Pseudonocardiaceae; genus JBOHER01. The sequence continues at coordinate 3,268 of JBOHER010000321.1, forward strand.
GGGTTACGCCAATTCTGCCGTTTCGCCACGCGCCGACGGCTGATGCTCATCAACCCCACCAACAGTTTGCGCGCTCCACAACCCTGGGGTTTCCGCGGACGCACGCTACCCACCAACCAGCAAAAAGACCTGTTCCACCGCTGGAGCACCAACCCCGATGTCCATCCACACGAGGCACTCGTCGGCCTGCTTGCCCTGCTGCACGGCGCCACCACCCAGGAGCTCCAACGCGTCATCGACACCGACATCGACCCGGATCACCGCCGCGTCCAACTGGGCCGACGCCCTCACGCCACACCACTGGACCCCTGGACATGGACAGCGCTGCAACGCTCCCTGAATCACAGGGAATCGTTGCACAGCAACAATCCCCACGTGTTCATCACGATGCAAACCAAAGCCACCCGCGTTCCGGCGTCCGACGGCTACATCAAAAACACCCTACGCGCGGTCGGCATCCAACCTCGCATACTGCGCTCCACACGACTGGCCGACCTGGTCACCACCGTCGACGCGAAACTCGTCGCCGCCGCCTACGGCATGACCAACGAAGCCGTCATCGCCTACCTCGCCGACCACGTCGACACCGCCCGGTTACCGAACCCGTGACAGTTCAGGCACCACCTCGCACACGTTCGCACGAACAAGTGCGCTATGGCCAAGTACTGGCTGCGGGTGCTGTCGGAGATCAAGAACCGCGGCACGCAGGACTGCTGCATCGTGGTCTGCGACGGTCTCAAGGGCCTGCCGGAGGCGATCGAGACGGTGTGGCCGCAGGCGATCACGCAGACATGCATCGTGCACCTTTTGCGGAATTCCTTCAGGTATGCCTCGAAGAGGGACTGGTCGGCGATCGCCAAGGACCCCAAGCCGGTCTACACCGCGCCCAGCGAGTCGGCGGCACTCGAGGCGTTCATGGCCTTCAGCGAGAAGTGGGAGAAGCGCTACCCGGCGATCATCAAGCTGTGGGAGCACGCCTGGGCCGAGTTCGTGCCGTTCCTGCAGTTCGACAAGGACATCAGG
>JBOHER010000322.1:0-21247 GCA_050701115.1 Haloechinothrix sp.
ACCCCCAGGTTCCACCGCCCCGCGGCTTCTTATTTCTGTTTCGGCTTCTTATTTCTGTTCGCGTTTCACACTCCCCACGGCCTTGATGATGTCGGGTTGCCGGCCCCCCACATCCCCGGCCCCCCCACATCCCCCGGCCCGGGTCGTGCGTGAAAGTTGCCCCATGAGGGGCCATAATCACTCACGACTCCCAGCTGCGCAGGTCGACCAGGGTGCCGTTGTCGTCGGCGACGGAGTCAACGATCACGACGTCCGCGGTGAAGCGCAGTGCGGACTTGATCCGCTCCCTGACCAACGCGATGACCGGCTCGGGCTGGGCATCCGGCGCCGGGACGATCTCGCAGCGCAACTCATCTCGGTGCGCGATCCGATCGACGACGAAGCGATACGCCGCCACCCCGGTCAGATCTCGCATCGCGGCCTCGACCTGGCGAGGATGCAGGAACATCCCGCGCACCTTGACCGCCGCGCCGACCCGGCCGAGCACGCCGGCCAGTGCCGGTCGGCCGTCGTGGCCTGCCACCCACGCCGACAGGTCGCCGGTGCCGAACCGGACCAGCGGATACTCCGGCCTGAGCAGGGTGACGACCACCTGTCCCTCACCGTTCTCGATCGGCAGACCGGTATCGAGGTCGCACACCTGCACCAGCACGTCGGCCGGCACCACCATTCCCCCGCCGGACTCCACCTCATAGCCGAGCAGTCCGGCCTCTGCGGTCCCGTAGGCCATGCGGACCTCGGGAACGCGCTCGGTGAGCAGTGCGCGCAGCGAGTCGGGCAGCGACTCCGCGGTGACCAACGCTTTGCCGAGCCGCCACCGCGCAGGGTCGAGGCCGGACTCGTCGAAGCGGTCGATCAGCGCCTTCAGGTAGCTCGGCAGACCCGTGTAGGCAGAGACGCCCAGATCAGCGACCGCATGCGCCTGCAGGTCGAGGTTGCCGACACCGCCGGGCAGGACTGTGGCGCCGAGCGCCAGCGACGCCTCATCGAACATGGCACCCGCGGGGGAGAGGTGGTAGCCGAAACAGTTGAGCACCACATCGTCGGCGCCGATGCCGGCCGCGGCCAGCGCCTCGCGCCATCGCCACGGATCGGCCCCGGACAGTTGTGGCTCGTAGATCGGGCCCGGTGACTGGAACACCCGCCGGGTGTTCGCGCCTGCAGCGAGCAGGCCCCCGAACGGCGGGCGCTCCCGCTGCAGCGCCTGCACGTCGTCCTTGGTGAGGATATCCAAGGCGTCGAGGTCGCGGATGCGCCGCACCTTCTCTGGTGGCAGGCCCGCGGCGCGCAACCGCTCGGCGAACGCCGGTACCCGCGCCGCAGCGTCTCGGACCGTGGCGGCGACCCGATCGTCGAGTACGGAAGTGAATGTGGACATCGGCGACCCCCGTCACAGCCAGCGCTTGCGGCGTTTGTAGTGCTTGACGTCCCGATAGCTCTTGCGGCTGCCCTCCTCGCCGAGGCCGAGATAGAACTCCTTGACGTCGGGGTTCTCGCGCAGTTCGGCGGCCTCCCCCTCCAGCACGATGCGTCCCTGCTCCATGATGTAGCCGTGGTGGGCGATCTCCAGCGCGCGCCGGGCGTTCTGCTCGACCACCAGTACGGTGGTGCCGAGGTCGGCGTTGAGCCGGGCTATGTAGCCGAAGATTTCCTGCACCAGCAGAGGAGCGAGTCCGAGCGAGGGTTCGTCGAGCATCAGCAGGGTGGGTTGGGCCATCAGCGCCCGGCCGATCACGAGCATCTGCTGCTCACCGCCGGACAGGAACCCGGCGGTGCGGGAACGCAGCTCCCGCAAGCGCGGGAAGTAGCTGTAGACAAGGTCGAGGTGCGCAGCCGATGCCCGCCCGCGGCTGTAGGCGCCGGCGACCAGGTTCTCCTGCACGGTCAGGTGCTCGAAGACGTGCCTGCCCTCCATGCACAGCGACATGCCGAGCCGCACCCGCTCCGCGGCGTCGGTGTAGGTGACGTCGCGGCCGCCGAAGCTGATCGACCCGTCGGTGATCTCACCGTGTTCGGTGGGCAGTAGCCCGGAGACGGCCTTCAACGTCGTCGACTTGCCCGCGCCGTTCGATCCGAGCACCGCGACGATCGACCCCTGCGGAACGACCAGCGACAGGCCGCGCAGCACCAGGATGACCTCGTCGTAGATCACCTCGATGTTGTTGATCGCCAGCAGCGCGGTGGGGGTGGTGGCCGGTTCTCCGGCCACCACCGGCCCGTGCGCAGTCGGGGAAGTCGTCACGGCGTGACTTCCTTCTCCATCTCGACGAGCGTGCCGTCGGTGACCTGGTAGATGCCGGTGCCCTCAACGCCCTTGTGGTTGTCGGCCTCGAAGTCGACCGGCATGGACACGCCTCCGGTGTCGACCGGGTCCATCGTTTCCAGGGCCGCTTTGATGTTGGGTCCGGTGACGTCCTTGCCGTCCGCGATGACCTTGCGGATGCCCTCGGTCATCACGTGCATCGTGTACCAGCCCTGCACGTAATGCAGCCCCTTGTCCTCGAGGCTCTCGCCCTTGGACTCGAGGAACTTGGAAGGCTCCTCGTGGCCGGGCACCTGCACCGACGGCGGAGTGAACGGTTGCACCATGATGTGGCCATCGGCGGCTTCTCCGGCGAGCTTGACGAACAGTTCGTCGGCGCACCAGTTGAGGCAAACGATCGTCATGTCCAGGTTTTGCTGCGCGATGTTACGGGCCAGCACGGCGGCCGGGCTGGACACGTTCTGGATGACGACGTACTTCGCGCCCTGTGAGCGCGCCCGGCTCAGTTGCGCCACGAAGTCGGTCGCGCCCGCAGGCATGGCATAGGCGCGGTAGCCGAGGTCGAGACCGGCCTCGGAGAGGTAGTCCTCGCCGTCCTTGATCGGCGACTCGCCAAAGGGACTGTCGTGGTGGAACACCGCGACCTCCGCATTGCCATCCGCGTCCTCGGCGATCCATTTCAATGCGACCCGCATCTGGTCGGAGTAGGTGGTGGCGACGACGAAGTTGTACGGCGTCTCCTCGGCGTCGACCAGGGTTTCGGCATAGGAGGCGGACATGAACGGCAGTTCGTCCTGGGTGACCTTCTGCCGCAGGGCCTCGGTGTCGGCGGTACCCCAGCCCTGGATCGCCACCACGTTCTCGTTGACGTACTGGGAGTAGAGCTGCTCGGATCGGGCCACGTCGTAGGCGTAGTCGTTGAGCTTCAACTCGATGGTGCGGCCGTCGATGCCGCCGCCCGAGTTGAGCCACTCGACGTATCCCCGGATGCCCTCGCTGTAGGGGGTTCCGACGTCGGCGGTGGCGCCGGAGAGATCGGACAGAACGCCGATCGCGATCGGCCCGTCGCCACCTTCGTCATCGGCTCCGGGACCGCCGCAGGCGGTGATGGTCAACGCGACGGCAGCCACCGTTGCCAGCGTCGCACGTAAGTGCTTCATCGCTTTGATTCCTCCTTCATCAGCGGTGCTTACCGACCTGGCCGCGGTCAATATCGGTACGGCCAGAACCTCACGTAGTCCTTCATGCGTTGCCAGATGCGGGCGAGGCCGCGGGGCTCGAAGATCAGGAACAGCACGATCACCAGTCCAAAGACGATCACCTGGACGGCAGGCAGCCGCTGCGCGGTCCCCGGGAGCGTGGCCTGCAGATCCTGCCCCATCCGGGTGATCAGCGCGGGCAAGGTGATCATGAAGATGGCGCCGTAGACGCTGCCCGCGATCGAGCCGAGGCCGCCGACGATGATGATGGCCAGGTAGAGCACCGACACGTGGAGCGTGAACCGCTCCCAGGTGACGATCCCGGTGTAGTGCGCGGTGAGCGCCCCGGCGAGTCCCACGTAGGCCGAGGACACCGCGAAGGCCAGCACCTTGGTGCGGGTGACGTCGATACCCATCGCCGACGCCGCGATGTCCTGGTCGCGGACCGCCATGAACGACCGGCCGAGGCCGGTGCGGAACAAGTTGCGCGCGGTCAGTACGGCGAGGACCGCGAAGGTCACGATGACCCAGTACCAGTGGAAGTCCTTGCGGAAAACGAAGCCCGCGATCTCCAACCGGGGCAACGAAATCGCATCGACGCCGCCGGTGACCGCGTCCCAGGTGCGGACCGCGAACAGGATGATCTCCTGCGATGCCAGGGTCGCGATGGCGAGGTAGAGGCCCTTGAGCCGCAGTGCCGGGATGCCGAAGAGGGCGCCGATCACGGCGGTGGTCAGCACCGCGCAGAATATCGACACCGGTACCGGCAGGCCGGCGCGCAGGTGCAGCAACGCCGAGGTGTACGCGCCGACCGCGAGGAAGCCACCCTGGCCGAGACTGATCTGGCCGGTGTAGCCAACGAGGATGTTCAACCCGATCGCACCGATGACGGCGATGCCGATCTGATTGGCGATGGTCAGCCAGTACGGGGTCACCGTGAACGGCACCGCGAGAACAGCCAGCGCCATAATCAGCAGCCGGAACTTCTCCGCGCGGGTGTGCCGCAGCGTCAGTTCGGAGGCATAGCTGCGATGGTGGACTCCGGTCGCTGTGGCTACCACGTCAGACCCTCTCGATTCGCGTCTGGCCGAACAAGCCGTACGGGCGGATCATCAGGATGGCGATCAGGACGACGAACGGAACGATCTGCTCGAGACCCCCGCCGACATAGCCCGCGGTGTACTGCGTGATCACGCCGATGATGATTCCGCCGACGATCGTGCCCGGCACCGAATCGAGGCCGCCCAGGATCACCACAGGGAAGACGACGAGGCCGAAGCTCGCCAGGCCGGCCGACACACCGACGAGGCTGGCGAGCAGGATCCCGCCGATCACCGCGGTGACCGCGGCCAGTGCCCACGCCATCGCGAAGACCCGGCGCACGCTGATGCCCATGGTGAACGCGGCCTGCTGGTCGTCGGCGACCGCCCGCATCGCGACGCCGTGCCGTGATCGGGTGAAGAACAGCGAGAAGGCGGTCAGCACCACGGCCGCGATGGCTATCGCGGCAAGGCGGCTCCACGGGATGGTGACCCCGGCCAGCTCGAGTGAGCCGGGGGGCAGGAAGCGCGGGGTCTGTTTGGGCGAGGTGCCGAAGAAGAACTGCACCCCGCCGCCGAGAACCGAGGAAAGGCCGATCGTCACCATGATCACCGCGATCGCGTCTTCACCGATCATCGGCCGCAAGATGAAGCGCTCGACGAGAACGCCCAGCACCGTGGCGGCGACGACCCCGATCAAGATGGCCAGCGTCCAGTGGAAGCCGAACACGAGCATCGCCGCGTAGAACACGTAGGCCCCGATGAGCAGGAAGTGGCCCTGGGCGAAGTTGATGACGCCGGTGGCCTTGTAGATGAGCACGAAGCCGAGCGCCGCGAGCGCAAGGATCGCGCCGTTGGACAGTCCGAACAGGGTGAGCTGCAGGAATTCACTCATCGGCGCCCACTCCAGACCGGTCTGGTACCGCGCGCTTGCCTGCCGGCGAAGGTGGTCACGTCGAAGATCCGCAGCGGGATCTTGCGCTCGACGACCGTGCCGTCCTGGTAGGTCACCGTGCTGGTGATGGTCACCTCGCCCGCTCCCCGTTCCAGTGCCGCGATGAGTTCGGCGTAGCGCGCCGCGATCACGCCCCTGCGCACTTTGCGGGTGCGGGTGATCTCGTCGTCGTCGGGGTCGAGTTGCTTGTGCAGCAAGAGGAATCGCCGCACTCTGATGCTTTCGGGTAGATCCGCGTTGGCGCGCACGACATCCTCGGCGACCAGCTGGTAGACCTCCGGCTTGGCTGCCAGGTCGGTGTAGGTCGTGTAGGACTGGTGTTCGTGCTCGGCCCACGCTCCAACCGTCGCCGGATCGATGACGATCATCGCGGTCACTCCCGCGCCCGATTCGCCGCCGAAGGCCACCGCTTCTTCGACATAGGGGCTGAACTTCAGTTTGTTCTCCACGAAGGCGGCGGAGAACAACTGGCCGTCCACCGTGCGCCGGACGTCCTTCGCCCGGTCGATGACCACAAGGTGGCCGTCCTCGAGGTATCCGGCGTCACCGGTGCGCAGCCAGCCCTCCGGGTCGCGCGCGCCCTCGGTGCCCTCCTGGTTGCGGTGATAACCGCGGAAGACCGATGCGGAGCGGAGCAGGATCTCGCCGTCGTCTGCGATCCGCAACTCGGTCTCCGGCAGGGGACTGCCGACGGTGTGGAAGCGGATGTCGTCGTCGGAGTGCACGACGGCGATGCCGCAGATCTCGGTCTGGCCGTAGATCTGCTTGAGGTTGACGCCGATGGCGTGGAAGAAGCGGAACACGTCGGGGCCGAGCGGCGCTCCGCCGGTGTAGCCGCGTTTGAGCCTGGCCAGTCCGAGCTGGTCGCGCACCGGACGCAAGGCGGCGGCGTTGGCGATCATGTGCCCGAGCGTCAGCCACAGCCCTGGCCTGCGTCCGCGCACCCTGAGCTCGGCGACCTTGTCGCCCACGGCGTAGCCCCAGCCGAACACCGCGCGCTTGAGCCTGCCCGCCTCGTCGATGCGCACTTGGACATCGGAGAGCATCGACTCCCAGATCCGGGGCGGGCTGAACATCACGTCCGGCCCGATCTCGCGCAGGTCCGCCCGCTGCGTGGCGGCGTCCTCGGGGAAGCTCAAGGTGAGCCCGCGGGACAGGCCGCAGGCGACGGCCAGCATCTGCTCGCCGATCCAGGCGAAGGGCAGGAAGCTCACGTACCGGTCGCTGCCGTCGAGCGGATCGACCTGCTGCAGGTGACCCGCCATCGTGAGCAGGTTCGCGTGGGTGAGCTCGGCCAGCTTGGGCAGTGACGTGGTGCCCGAGGTCGTGCAGATGATCGCGACATCGTCGGGGGTCGATGCCGCCACGCGGTTGTCGAGCCAGCCTGGGTGCTCGCTGCCCCAGCGTGCCCCGGCCGCCTCGATCGCGGTGAACTCCCGCAGGTACGGCTGGTCGTACTGTTCCAGCCCGTGCGGGTCGTAGTAGATGACGGTCTCGAGGCGGGGGAGCCGTTCCTTGAGCCGGATGAGCTTGTCGACCTGCTCCTGATCCTCGGCCACCACGACGCGCACCCGCGCGATGTCCAGGATGTGCACGATCTCGTCACCGATGCTGGTCGGGTAGATGCCGACGACCGCTGCCCCGATCGACTGAGCGGCGAGTTCGGCGATCAGCCATTCCGGCCGGTTGTCCCCGATGACGGCGACCACCTGGCCGGTGTCCACCCCCAGCACGGCCAGGCCGTGCGCGAAGTCGGCGACCCGGTCGGCGTAGGCGCGCCAGCTGATCGGCTGCCAGATGCCGTACAGCTTTTCCTGTAGTGCGACGTCATCGGGTTGCCGCGCGGAACGGGTGCGCAGCAACCGCGGGAAGGTGTCCGCTTCCTGCCTTGTCGCGCCGAGGATCCCGGCCGGTGGTCGCGAGACGGCCGGCATCATGTGCTCAGCTCCTCGCCGAGGTAGGCCTTGATCACGTCCGGGTGACCGCTGACCTCGGCCGGCGTGCCGTCCGCGATGAGCACACCGAAGTCGAGCACGCTGACCCGGTCGGAGATGTCCATCACGACGTTCATGTCGTGTTCGATGAGCACCACGGTGACCCCGGCGAGTTCGTGCACGTCAAGGATGAACCGGGCCATGTCCTCCTTCTCCTCGGCGTTCATGCCCGCCATCGGTTCGTCGAGGAGCAGCAGCGCGGGCTGCATGCACAGGGCGCGGCCGAGTTCGACCCGCTTCTGGAAGCCGTAGGCCAGTGAGCCGACCAGCTTGTGCCGCACCGACTGGATGTGCAGCAGGTCGATGACCTCCTCGACCATCTCCCGGTGCGCGATCTCCTGCCTGCGGGCGGGTCCGAACCACGCGATCGACGGCAGCAGGCGGTGCCGCATGTGGGTGTGGCGGCCCAGCATCAGGTTCTCCAGCACGGTCAGGTTCCGGAACAGTTCGATGTTCTGGAACGACCGCGCCACGCCGAGCCGGGCGATCTTGTGCGGTCGCATCCGCACCAGGTTGTGCTCGCCGTTGCCGGTGTGCAGTACGACCCGGCCCCGTTGCGGGCGGTAGAGGCCGCTGATGCAGTTGAGCAGGCTGGACTTCCCGGCGCCGTTCGGTCCGATCACCGCGTGTACGTCGCCCTGGACGACGTTGAAGCCGACGTCGGCCAACGCCCTGATCCCGCCGAAGGAGAGTTCGACGCCGGAGACCTCCAGCAGCGGCTGACCCGAGGTCAGCGTGCTGCCGTTGAGCGGATGGCGGTAGGCCCGCGTGAGCACGTTCGCGCACCTCTGCGTTCTCTGCGTCGATCAGGATGTGACGCCGACCATACGTTTCCACTATCTGAAAGGCAATACTGTGGATTGGAGTTGTTATCCGGTGGTAGCGTGCTCGCGTACGGTAATTGGAAGATCGCCGGGGGGAGGGCCGTGAGCGAACCGGATGCGCGGGGGACACTCGGCACGGTCCGTAACGCCGTGGTGTTGCTTGGTTTGCTGTCCGAGGGGCCCGCATATCACCAGCTCACCGACCTGGCGGAGCGATCCGGATTGTCGGTGCCCACCGTGCACCGGCTGTTGCGGTCGCTGGTGCTCGCCGACCTGGTCGAGCAGGACCCGCGCTCGTCGCGTTACGGCCTCGGACCCGAGGTGGCCCGGCTCGCTCAGCGCTACCTGGCACGGCTGCCCATCCTGGGCGCACTGTCGCCGTATCTGGTGCCGCTGCGCGACGCCGTCGGCCAGACGGTGCATGTGGCGGTCCTGGTGCGCGGCAGCGTGGTCTACGTCGATCGGGTCGATGGCGCCGACGGCGGTCTCTACCGGGACACCCACCGTGTGCACACCGCGTTCGAAACCGCGGCGGGCCGGGTACTCGCGGCCCGCGCCGCCGACGACGGCTGGCAGCACGCCATCGATGCGGCCTCGCCGGAGGACGCCAAGACCGCCGAAGCCGAGCGCGCGGCATGGCGATCGGCCGAGTACCTGGTCAGCGCGGGCGGCCCGCCCGAGGCACCGAGCGAGGTCGCGGTCCCGATCGTGGACGGCCGCGGGCGGACCGTGGCCGCGCTCGCCGCGACGCCCCCGCCGGTGGCATCGCCCGAACGGATCGCCAAGATCGCTGCCCAGCTGTCCCGTGCGGGATACGCGGCGGGAAGGACGCTGGGCCATGGGTGAGCGCGCCGTGCCCGACGCACTCGCGGCCTGGGCGGCCGTTGCGGACGAACTCGACTGGGACGAGCCATGGCAAAACCTGTACCAGCCGGACGGCCGCTACGGTCGTTGGTTCGCCGGTGGCAGGTTCAATCTGGCCGTCAACTGCGTCGACCGGCATCTGGCCGGACGCGGCGATCAACGCGCGATCCTGTGGGAGGGGGAACCCGGGGACCGGCGGGCTGTGACCTATCGGGAGTTGCACGACGAGGTCGTCACGCTGGCGGGTGCACTGCGTGCACTTGGCGTGGGGATAGGCGACCGGGTCGCGCTGCACATGGGCTGGTTGCCCGAGACGGTGGTGGCGATGCTGGCCTGCGCCCGGATCGGCGCGGTGCAGGCCGTGCTGCCCATCCCGTTGCCCGCGGAAGCCCTCGCCGAGCGGCTCATCGACTTCCGGCCGAGGGTGCTGTTCACCCAGGACGGTGCCTGGCGGCACGGCACCATCCTGCCGCTGAAGGCTCGCGCCGACGAGGCACTCGGCGCGGTCGGCGGGGTCGAGCAGACCGTCGTCGTCCGGCGCACCGGGGTCGACGTCGCATGGTACGAGGGCGACCGATGGCTGCACGACCTGGTCGACGACTCGCGACCGGGTGCGCAGGCCCAGGATCCGGCGCCGGTCGCGCTCGATCCGGAACATCCGGTGCTGTCCGTGCATCTGGCCAATCGACGGGGCCGTCCGGTCTCGGTGCTGCACGGTGCGGCCACGCTGGCAGCCTCCGCGCTGGCGGTGCACCGCTACGCCCTGGCAGACGGGGACGTCTTCTGGTGCGCGGGTGACGTTTCCTGGGTCGGCGCACAGGCGCACGGCGTCTACGGCCCCCTGGTGGCAGGCGCCACCGCGGTGATGTTCGAGGGCACCCTCGACGTGCCCACCCGGCACCGCACCTGGGACATCGTGCGCTCCTACGGCGTCTCCACCCTGCTGACCACGCCGACCGTTGTCCGCAGGCTCAGGGGATGGTCTCGCAGGCCACCCGAGCCGGAGGCGGTCGCCAGCCTGCGCCGGGTCGTGATGATGGCCGAACCGGTGGACACCGACCTGACCCACTGGCTCGCCCAGGATGTGGGCGCGGGCCGGATCGCTGTCGGCGACGGTTGGGGCCAGGTCCAGCTCGGCGGCGTGGTGAGCGTCGATCGCCCGGTCGACGCCACCGCATTGCCGGATCCGGGCTTCGCGATCGTCGACGACGCGGGTGCGGAGTTGCCCACCGGCCAACGCGGCGAGCTGGTCATGCGGCTGCCCTGGGCCGGCACCCTGCGGGCGATGGAGGGCAGCGGAGCGGCGGACGTCGCGCAACGGCACTGGCATCGGGCCGGCTGTTACTCGACGTTCGACGCCGCACGCCGCCGGGACGACGGGACACTCGAGTTTCTTGGCCGGATGGACGAGGTGGTCAGCATCTCGGGGCAACTGGTGTCGCTCGGTGAGGTACGGCAAGTGCTGTTGGAGCACCCCTTTGTGGTGGCCGCGGAGGTGGTCGAGCGCGCGGACCCGCAGTTCGGCCGATCTCTCGCCGCCGCCGTCGCGCTCACCCCGGAACTCGCGGCCGACGCCACGGTCGCGCGGGACCTTCTCGACACCGTGCGCGAACTGCTCGGCGGACTGTCCCGGCCTCGGGCGCTCGTCTTCCTCGATCGTTTCGGGGACGAACTCTCGCGGGACGCGGTCCGCAGGGCACTCGCTCTGCTCACGGCCGGTGCGGGCGAACAACCGCTGCACCTGAACTGGTCGCAGGTACTCGCGGCCGCCGCCGCGACGGGGAAGTGACGCACGACACCGGCCAAGGGCAACGGCTAGGCTCCCCCGTATGAGCGAGACCCTGTTCGAGCAGATCATTGCCCGTGAGATACCGGCCGACATCGTGCACGAGACCGAGACCACCCTGGCGTTCCGGGACATCAACCCGCGCGCGTCCACCCATGTCCTCGTTGTGCCCAAGACCCGCTACCGCACTGTCGCCGAACTCGCCGCTGCCGACCCGCAACTGCTCGCTGAGGTGATCACCGCGGCGGCCGATGTGGCCGAGTTGGAGGGTGTCGCCGACTCCGGTTACCGGGTGACCTTCAACACCGGCCGCGACGCCGGTCAGACCGTGTTCCACGTGCACGCCCACGTGCTGGGCGGGGGTTCACTCGGACCAGAGGCCGCCGGTCGATGATTGCCCTGACATGGTCAACTCGGCTGCGCGGATGTTCCGGTAACCGCTAGCATCGAGGGGCAGACAGCAAGCACTCGAGACAGCGCAGAAAGCAGGCCCGAAGGCACGTGGCCGGAACCGCACAGGGTGGAGCCGCCCGATCCGACGTACCGCGGGACGTCGCACAGACGGCAGCGAACGACGCCGCGTCAGCGCGGAGCAAGGGTGCTCAAGGGCCCGCTCAGTCCCGATTCCCGATCCCGGCGGCAGCAGCGCTGAATCTGCTCGGATCGCGTGACGAGAACCTGCTCGCGGCCGAGGAACTCCTCGAAGCAGACGTGCACGTCCGGGGCAACGAGGTCACCATCACGGGAGTGCCCGCCGACGTCGCATTCGCCGAGCGGGTGTTCACCGAACTGCTCGCGCTCGCCGGCAGGGGTCAGCATCTCAACCCGGACGCCGTCCGGCGCACCATCGGCATGCTCTCCGCGGGCACCTCGGAGTCGCCCGCCGACGTGCTCAGCCTGAACATCCTGTCCCGGCGCGGCAGGACCATCCGACCCAAGACGCTCAACCAGAAGCGCTATGTGGACGCGATCGACGCGCACACCGTGCTGTTCGGCATCGGCCCGGCGGGCACCGGCAAGACCTACCTGGCCATGGCCAAGGCCGTTCAGGCGCTGCAAGCCAAGGAAGTCAACCGGATCATCCTGACCCGGCCCGCGGTCGAGGCGGGGGAGCGGCTCGGGTTCCTGCCCGGCACGCTGTACGAGAAGATCGACCCGTACCTGCGGCCGCTCTACGACGCCCTGCACGACATGGTCGACCCCGAGTCGATCCCCAGCCTGATCCAGGCGGGCACCATCGAGATCGCGCCGCTCGCCTACATGCGCGGACGCGCGCAACCAGTCTTCAGCAAGGTCTTGACACCGTCGGGATTCCAGCCGATTGGTGCGCTCGAAGTCGGCGATCTCGTGGTCGGGTCCGATGGACGGCCGACACCGGTACTGGGGGTCTACCCGCAAGGCGAGAAGGAGATATTCCGGGTCTTCACTCAAGACGGTGCCTCGACACTATGCTCCGCCGACCACCTGTGGGCCGTGTTCACACGCGACGACCGCCGCCGTGGCAAGCCGGCGCGTGTCCTCGAGACGCGCGATATGGTGTGCCAATTGCGCGCGGCGCATCACCACCGTTACGAACTGCCGCTGCTCAGCCGGCCGGTGGCGTTCGAGCCACGGCTTGTCCCGATGGATCCGTATGCTCTCGGTCTGCTGCTCGGCGATGGATGCTTGACGGGTTCCACGACGCCCTCCTTCGCCACCGCGGACGCGGAACTGGCGGTGGCCCGCCAGCGAACGCTTGACGGTGTCCACGTGCGGGCGAGGGGAGGCGCCGACTACGTGCCCATCAGGGTACGAACTCCTGGCGACGTGACCACCCTGGAGAATCCCGTCACCGCGGCTCTGCGCGAGCTGGACCTGTGGGGGACACGGGCTGAGATGAAGTTCGTGCCCGAGCGATACCTCTACAACTCGGCGGATGTCCGGCTGGCGATCCTCCAGGGGCTCTTGGACGCCGACGGTGGGACGGTCACCCAGCGCGGACGCACCTGCCGAATCCAGTACACCACCGCGTCACCGCAGCTGCGCGACGATGTGCTGTTCATCGTCCGCTCCCTGGGAGGTGTGGCTTACAGCCGCACGCGGGCCGCGCAAAGGCGCCGGCCGGGCCGGGTGCACGGCCGCGAGGTCCACCACCGTCATGACGCCCACATCCTCGACCTGCGACTCCCAGCCTGGCTCGCTCCCTTCCGGCTGCCGCGGAAGATGGCGAAGTTTGACGCTCACGGCGCGGGTAGGCCAGCGCGATTCATCGAGCGGATAGAGCCGGCAGGCACGGCGGAGGCGGTGTGCATACAGGTTGCGGCCGCCGACTCGCTGTATGTCACCGAGGACTTTCTGCTCACGCACAACACGCTCAACGACGCGTTCATCATCCTCGACGAGGCACAGAACACCACGCCCGAGCAGATGAAGATGTTTCTGACCCGGCTCGGGTTCGGGTCCAAGGTCGTGGTGACCGGTGACATCACCCAGATCGACCTTCCAGGTGGCCAGCGCAGCGGGCTGCGGGTGGTGCGGGAGATCCTCGATGGCGTCGACGACGTGCACTTCGTGATGCTGACCAGCAGCGACGTCGTGCGGCACCGATTGGTCGGGGACATTGTGGACGCCTACGAGAAGTGGCACGCCGAGCAGGAGAGCGGCGCAGTACCGCGAGGGGGACACCGTGAGCATTGAGATCGCCAACGAATCGGGCGTAGCGGTCGATGAGGTCTCTATCGTCTCGGTGGCCCGCTTCGCGCTGGACCGGATGGAGGTCAGCCCGCTCGCCGAGCTGTCCATCCTGCTGGTCACCCTCGACGTGATGGAGGACCTGCACGAGCGGTGGATGGACCTGCCCGGCCCCACCGACGTCATGGCCTTCCCGATGGATGAGCTGGATGTCCGCAGGCCGGACGCGCCGGAGGCCTCGCCCGCCCTGCTCGGTGACATCGTGCTGTGCCCGGCGTTCGCCAAGGACCAGGCGGGTAAGGCCGGCCACCGGCTGGTCGATGAGTTGCACCTGCTGACCGTGCACGGGCTGCTGCATCTGCTCGGCTACGACCATGCCGAGCCGGACGAGGAGCGCGAGATGTTCGGCTTGCAGAAGCGCATTCTCGACGAGTACACCGAGGCCGCGGCCCACGAGCGGAACAGGACCAGGCAGCGCAGCGCCGATGATCGCCTGCTCGGCGTGGTCGGCCTGGACGACGCGACCGGCGCCGTCGACGGCGAGAACGGCTGATCGGGACTCATCATGACGTCGTCAGCTGTTCTGGTAGTCCTCGCGGTCGCGCTCGTGCTCGTGGGTGGCGTGTTCGCCGCCGCCGATGCCGCGGTCAGCACGGTGTCCCGCGCTCGGGTGCGCGGCATGGTCCGGGCGGGCAGGTCAGGGGCACGCCAGTTGGCCACCGTCGTCGATGAGCGCAGGCGGCACATCAACCTGCTGCTGTTGCTGCGACTCGGCTGTGAACTGACCGCGACGGTCCTGGTGACCGTGGTGGCGTTGCGGTGGTTCCAACCGGAGTGGTTCGCGGTGACTCTCGCGGCGTTGACCATGTTGCTGGTCAGCTATGTGCTGGTTGGCGTCGGCCCGCGAACGATAGGCAGGCAACACCCGTACCGCGTCGGCACGGTGGTGGCTGGGCCGGTGCGCATACTCGGCTTCCTGCTCGGACCGCTGAGCAGGCTGCTCATCGTGCTGGGTAATGCCATCACGCCGGGCAAGGGGTTCCGGGAGGGCCCGTTCACCAGTGAGGTCGAGGTCAGGGAGCTGGTCGACCTCGCCCAGGAGCGAGGTGTGGTCGAAGATTCCGAGCGCGAGATGATCCACTCGGTGTTCGAACTCGGTGACACTCTCGCCCGAGAAGTGATGGTGCCACGCACCGAAATCGTCTGGATCGAGCGCACCAAGACGGTGCGCCAGGCCTTGGCGTTGTCGCTGCGCACCGGGTTCAGCCGCATTCCGGTGATCGGCGAGAGTGTGGACGACATCCTCGGCGTGGTGAACATCAAGGACCTGGTGCGCGCGTCGATGGCGGACGGGGACCGCAGCCCACGCCCGGTCGAGGAGATCATGACTCCGGCGAGCTTCGTACCGGACTCCAAGCGGCTGGACGATCTGCTGCGCAAAATGCAGGTGTCCCGCAACCACGTGGCCATCGCCGTCGACGAGTACGGCGGGACGGCCGGTCTGCTCACCATCGAGGACATCCTCGAGGAGATCGTCGGCGAGATCACCGATGAGTCCGACGCCGATGAGCGGCCTCCGGTCGAATACCTCGACGAGGGGTCGGTGCGCGTGTCGGCGAGGCTGGGCGTCGACGATCTCGGCGAGCTCTACGGCCTCGAGCTGTCCAGCCACGATGTGGAGACTGTGGTCGGGTTGCTCGCCCAGCGTTTGGGCAGGGTGCCGCTGCCTGGTGCCGAGGCCGAGGTGGCCGGGTTGCGGCTGCACGCCGAGGGCGGCAAGGACCGCAGGGGCCGGATGCGGATCACCACCGTGGTGGTGCGCCCGCTCGACGCGCAGCTCTCCGGCCGGAGGATACGCCTGCCGCAGACCGATGAGCTCGACGACCGTGACCGCATGGTCGACCATGCGTGAGCTTGGTTGCGGTCTAGGCTCAGGGTCGCTGATGTGCACGACAGGAGTGTGGACGATGTCTGAGCCAATCGAGCTCGACCCAGAAGACGCGAAGATCATCACGCTGGCTCGGTCCGCTCGAACGCGCATCCAGGCCGCTGAGGGCGCGGCGGTGCGGGACACCGATGGCCGCACCTATTCCGCGGCGACGGTGGCGCTGCCGTCGTTCTCGGCCACCGCGCTGCAGGCCGCGATCGCGGCCGCCGTCTCCAGCGGAGCTGAGGGCATCGAGGCCGCGGCGGTGGTGACCGGCGCGGACGACGTCGCCGAGGAATCCGTGCGGGTCGTGCGCGATCTCGCCGAGAAGGCGCCGATCTTCGTCGCTGACGCGTCGGGTGCGGTCCGTGAGGTCCTTTCGTGACCGAGCCCGTCCACCGGTCCGGGTTCACCTGCTTCATCGGACGTCCCAATGCGGGCAAGTCCACGCTGACCAACGTGCTGGTCGGCAGCAAGATCGCGATCACGTCCAGCAAGCCGCAGACCACCCGGCACGCGATCAGGGGGATCGTGCACCGCGAGGACGCCCAGCTCGTGATCGTGGACACCCCGGGGTTGCATCGGCCACGGACGTTACTCGGCCAGCGGCTCAACGACCTCGTGCGCGCCACTTGGTCCGAAGTGGACGTTGTGGGGTTTTGCGTGCCTGCCAACGAGAAGGTCGGGCCGGGGGACAGGTTCATCGCCGAGGAGTTGCGCAAGATCGCCCGCAGGACACCGGTGATCGGCGTGCTGACCAAGACCGATCTCGCCCAGCCGGAGCAGATCGCCGAGCAACTCCTTGCCTTGCAAGGCATCCTGGACTTCGCCGAGATCATTCCGGTGTCCGCGCACGACGGCTACCAGTTGGACACCCTCGCCGACCTGCTGGTGCAGCGGCTGCCCGAGGGCCCCCAGCTCTACCCGGGCGGTGACCTGACCGATGAACCCGAGCAGACACTGGTCGCCGAGTTGATCCGTGAGGCAGCTCTGGAAGGCGTGCGGGATGAGCTGCCGCACTCGATCGCGGTCACGGTGGAGGAAATGTTGCCGCGTGCCGATCGCGAGGACTTGCTCGACGTACACGCCCTGCTGTATGTAGAGCGGCCCAGCCAGAAGGGCATCATCCTCGGGCACAAGGGCCAGCGGCTCAAGGAGGTCGGCTCGACCGCGCGCAAGCACATCGAAGCGCTGCTGGGCACCAAGGTCTACCTCGACCTGCACGTCAAGATCGCCAAAGACTGGCAGCGCGATCCCAAGCAGCTGCGCAGGCTGGGATTCTAGGGCGAGCCACCCGGACTGTGCTGGCCGTTTCCGGCGGTGAGTTGGCCGTTTCCGGCGGTGAGTTGGCCGTTTCGAGCGGTGAGTTTGCGCGGGCTGTCCGGACGCCTGTGCCGTGGACACCCTGGACTGGCGCCCGTGGCCAACTCGGTGACGCGAGTGGCCAACTCGGTGGCGCGCGTGCTGCGTTGTCGTCCCACCGGGTGCGACGTTGCTCTAGAGTGCTCACGGCATAGCGACCCGCGCTCGTGGACAGGGGAACCCGGTGACCGATCCGTACTCGCACAACCCGCAAGAACCCGGTCAGCCGGGGCCGTACAGCCGGCCGAGCCCCTATGGCCAGCAGCCAGGGCCATATGGCCAGCCTGGACCGTACGGACCGCCCTCGCCCTACGGGCATCAGCCTCCCGGTCCGCCACCGGAGAACAACCTGGTGTGGGGCATCCTCGCGACCGTGCTGTGCTGCCTGCCGCTGGGCATCGTGTCGATTGTGAAGGCAAACCAGGTGCACTCGCTGTGGTTCCAGGGCCAGTATGCCGCGGCGCAGAAGGCGGCCGACGACGCCAGGAAATGGGCCATTTGGAGCGCGGTCGCTCTGCCCATCGTCATCGTTGCCTACGTGCTTGTGGTCGTGGTGAGTCTGGGCGTGGGATTGGGCCTCTGACCGGGCGCGGCAAATGAACATTTCCGTCTACCCCGGCCTCCCGGCCACCGGACTGCGCGCTCGGCTGCACGCGGTGGGCCCGCCGTTGGGCGTGGTCGCACTCGGCTGCGCGGCCAGTGCGGTCGTCTTGTGGGGAGATCCCACCACACCCGGGGGTCCGCTGCCGGTGTGCCCGACGAAAGCGCTGTTCGGCATCGACTGTCCCGGCTGCGGCGGGATGCGGATGCTCTACAGCCTGCTGCATGGGGATATCGGTGCGGCGCTGCACTACAACGCGGTGTCGCTGGTGATCCTGGCGCTGCTCGCCTGGAGCACGGCCGCCTGGGCCGTTGGCAGGTGGCGGGGCAGGCCAGTGCGCAGCTGGCTGCACTGGCGGTGGGCGCCGTTGACGTTCGTGGTGGTCTTCGTAGTCTGGTTCGTGGTGCGTAACCTGCCGTTCGCGCCGTTCAATGCCCTTTACGTCTAGCGGGGTGAGCATGAACACCCGGGTGGTGGACCGGCTTCGACGGCCGGACACGCTCGCGACCGCGCTCACGGCCGGCGTGGGTTCCGCCGCGCTGACCACGCTCTACCTGGTCGACCCCAGTGAGCGCATGGTCTTCTTCCCGTGCCCTTTTCGCCTGGTCACCGGCCTGGACTGTCCGCTGTGTGGCGGTCTGCGCATGGTGCACTCGGTGCTGCACGGCGAGTTCGCCGCCGCCGCTGACTACAACGCCCTCGCGCTCGCCGGGCTACCCCTGCTTGCCGTGGTGCTGCTCCGCTCGCTTGTCCGCACCCTGCGCGGCCGGGCAGTGCGTGACCGGCGAATCCCCCGCTGGGTTGCGCCCACGGTGGCGGCCGTGCTGATCACCTGGACGGTGCTGCGTAATCTTCCCCTCGAGCCGTTCACGATCTTGCGGTCCTGACACCGTGTCCGCGCGTATGCGGACGGACCAGGGTGGGATCATCAGTCAATGAGCTTGTATCGCGACACCGGTGTAGTGCTGCGCGTGCACAAGCTCGGTGAGGCCGACCGGATCATCACCCTGCTGACCCGCAAGCACGGCAAGGTACGTGCCGTCGCCAAAGGCGTGCGGCGCACCACCTCCCGGTTCGGCGCGCGCCTGGAGCCCTTCGGCCATGTCGACGTGCAGTTCTACACCGGGCGCACCCTGGACGTGATCACCCAGGTGCAGACCGTTGACGCCTTCGCGCTGCCGATCGTCGGCGATTATCAGCGCTACACCGCGGCCAGTGCGATCGCCGAGACCGCCGACCGGCTCAGCGCAGAGGAGGGCGAGCCCGCACTGAGGTTGTACCTGCTGGTCGCGGGTGCGCTCCGGGCGCTCGCGGAGGGGGAGCGGGACGCCTCCCTTGTGCTCGACGCCTTCCTGCTCCGCGCGATGGCTTTCGCCGGATGGTCGCCCGCGATCACCGAGTGCGCGCGCTGCGGCCAGCCCGGCCCGCATCGCGCGTTCAGCGTGCAGGCGGGCGGCTCGATGTGCGCGCGCTGCAGACCGCCGGGTTCGGTGCACCCGTCGCAAGAGGTACTCGCGTTGCTGAGCGCGTTGCTGCACGGCGACTGGGAGATCGCTGACGCGACCGGCCCCGGCTCGCGGCGCGACGCCAGCGGGTTGGTCGCCGCGCATCTGCAGTGGCATCTTGAACGACAGCTTCGCTCGCTCCCGCTGGTGGAGCGGCGATCGCGTGATCAGCTCGGCGTGGCGAGGACCGTGGCCGAGGGGGAATCAAGGGAACAGGGAGAGCACGAGTGAGCGCACCTTACGGCCAGGGGCCGGTTCCGCCCGGCTACGGCGGCCCCGCTCGGGCAGCGTTTGCCCGCCCGGCTGATCGATGGTCTGCTGTTGCTGGTCGCGTTCGGCGCGGGCTGGGTGAGCTACGGGCTCGGTGCCGCGCTGATCCATCTGTCCCCGGCGTTCGACAGCTCGTCTGCCAAGCAAGCCTGGCATGACATGGCGGCCAAGACGATGGCCATCCGGACCCGGTAACGAGCGGAGGTCGAGGTGCGGCGCAGGCAGCGCAACGAAACACCCACATCGATGGCGCTACGCGCGCCCGATCCGCATCCGTCCGGCGCGCGGCCACCACAGATCCCCGCCGAGCTGGTCCCGCGGCATGTCGCGCTGGTGATGGACGGCAACGGCCGATGGGCCAACGAGCGGGGGCTGCCGCGCATCGAGGGCCACAAGCGCGGCGAGGCGGTGATGATCGACGTCGCCAGCGGTGCCGTCGAACTCGGTGTGAAGTGGCTGTCGGTGTACGCGTTCTCCACCGAGAACTGGAAGCGCAGCCCCGACGAGGTGCGCTTCCTGATGGGCTTCAACCGGGACACCATCCGACGTCAGGTGGACTACCTCGGTTCGATCGGTGTGCGGATCCGCTGGGCGGGCCGCCGCCCGAAGCTGTGGCGGAGCGTGATCAAGGAGCTGCAGGCGGCCGAGGAGAAGACCAGGCACAACGACCTGCTGAACATGACCATGTGCGTGAACTACGGTGGTCGTGCGGAGATCGGTGACGCGGTGCGGCAGATTGCCACGCTCGCCGCCGAGGGCAAGATCAATCCAGCCAAGGTGGATGAGCGGACCATAGCGAAGTACCTGTACCAACCGGAGATGCCCGACGTGGACTTGTTCCTTCGCCCGTCGGGGGAGCAGCGCACGTCCAACTTCATGCTCTGGCAGTCGGCGTACGCCGAGTTCGTCTTCCAGGACACGCTGTTCCCTGACTTCGACCGCACCCACCTGTGGCACGCCTGCCTCGAGTACGCGAAGCGGGACCGGCGATTCGGCGCCGCGCGCGATGCGGTCGCCGGATCCGGCGGCCGAGTGTGACGAAAGGGAAAGATTGAGTACCGAAGCCGTTGATACCGCGGCGTTGCTGACCAACGCGAGGGAAGCGCTCGAGCGCTTCCTCGAGGTGCACGTCGACGACGACGGCGCGTTGACCTTCGCGCACGCCGATGTGCCGTGTGCGGTGCAGGCGGTCCGGCTCGCCGAAGGACTCACCGTGCTCAGCATGACCTGCGTGGTGGCCTGGGACTTGCCCGATGAGCCGTCGCTGGCGATCGCCGCGGCCGAGCGCGCAGGCCAGGGGCTGTTCGGCACGCTGGGTGTCGTGCACACCGACAGCGGACTGGACGTAACGCTTCGGTACGCGTTTCCGGCGGAGGGCATGGATCCCACGCCGCTGGGCACCTTGCTGATGCTGGTGGTCTCCACT
The DNA here is from genome assembly GCA_050701115.1 of Haloechinothrix sp. Classification (GTDB taxonomy): domain Bacteria; phylum Actinomycetota; class Actinomycetes; order Mycobacteriales; family Pseudonocardiaceae; genus JBOHER01. The sequence goes on from JBOHER010000322.1 coordinate 20,687, forward strand.
GCCTCCCAGTTGCGCACCGATCTGCTCGGACTCGCCGCCGAAGCCACCGATGACCGCTGACACCGGGTTGGTCCCGGCTCGTGACTGAGTTCGTCACTGACACCGTGGCCGAAGGGCCGCGGCCGGAGCCGCCACCGCGGCGGAAGGCGATCACCTCGATCGAGGTGCTCTGCGTCGTGCTGGTGCTCGCCATCATCGGTCAGTCCTGGCTGCAGCAGGCGCTCGACGTGCCGGCGCTGCGCACCGGCTCGACGGTATTCGTCGCCATCTGCGTGCAGGCGCTGCCCTTCCTGGTGCTCGGTGTGTTGCTCAGCGGCGCGATCGCGGCTTTCGTACCTGCCCGCGTGCTGGACAGGATCCTGCCGCGCAGGCAGAGCGCGGCGGTCGGCGTCGCCGGGCTCGCCGGCGTCGCGCTGCCCACCTGCGAATGCGCATCGGTCCCAGTTGCGCGCAGACTGATCGGCCAGGGTGTCGCTCCCGCCGCCGCGCTGACGTTCCTGCTCGCGGCGCCCGCGGTCAACCCGGTCGTGTTGGTGGCCACCGCGGTGGCCTTCCCCGAGG
>JBOHER010000323.1:0-11080 GCA_050701115.1 Haloechinothrix sp.
CGAGGCGTTCGTGGCCGCGCTGGAGAAGTGGCCGGAGTCCGGCGTACCTCCCAACCCCGGCGGCTGGCTCACCACCACCGCGGGCAACCGCGCGATCGACCGGATCCGCCGCGAGAAGCAGCGCGACACCAAGCACCAAGCGGCCTTCATGCACTACGACGACACGCCCACGAGCCCACCGGACCGGTCGTGGACGACCGGTTGCGGCTGCTCTTCACCTGCTGCCACCCGGCGCTCGCGCCGGAGGCGCGGATCGCGCTGACGCTCCGCCTCCTCGGTGGGCTGACCGTGGCCGAGATCACCCGCAAGCTTCGCGAGCGGGGCGTGAATGTCCGCTTCGGCATCCACCCCGTCGCCGGCCGCCTGCCCGGGCACATGAACGTCCTGCTCGCCGAGGCCAAGGTTCCCTACGACATCGTGCTCGAGTTGGACGAGGTCAACGACGATTTCGCCGAGACTGCCGTCGTCCTGGTGATCGGGGCCAATGACACGGTCAACCCCGCTGCGGAGGACCCCGGATCGCCGATCGCCGGTATGCCGGTCCTCACCGTGTGGGAGGCCGACAACGTGGTGGTCTTCAAGCGCTCGATGACCACCGGCTACGCCGGGGTACAGAACCCACTCTTCTTCCGCGACAACAGCGCCATGCTCTTCGGAGATGCCAAGGAGCGGGTCGCGGACATCGTGCAGGCGCTGTGAGGAGATCCACCCACTGTGCCGATTCGACGGAGGTTCCGACATTTCCGGGGCCGCTTACACCCACCCACTTCAACGTCCCCTGGTCCTGGCCGATCTCGTGCCTGGCGCACGTGCGCGGGATGTACTGCTCGTCCTGGGCGGCGCCACGCTGACCGGCGTCCTCGCCCATCTCCATTGCCGGGTCACCTGTGCCCGTCACCGGACAGACCTTCGGTGCGCTGACCGTGGGGGCCACACTGGGCTGGCGCGTAGCATCGCGTCGCTCACCCTGTACCTCGTGGCGGGGATGGCAGGTGTGCCGTGGTTCGCCGACGGCACCTCGGGCGCCGACTTTCCCACGCTCGGCTACATCGTCGGGTTCGTCCTGGCTGCCGGAGTCGTCGGCGCCGTGGCTGGTCGGGGAGGCGACCGTTCTCCACTGCGCACGATCGGCACCATGGTGCTCGGCAATCTCGTCATCTACGCCGTCCGCCTGATCGGCTGAGAGATATAACCACCCTCCACTTACCCTCCCGAAACAGCCGTAACGGTCCGTGACTGCTCGGGTACAGTCAGAGATGTCCGAGACGCTGGACTTCTATCAACCAAAGGGATCCGCTGTTTCCGGAAGTGATCGGTAGGGTCCGGTAGACCGCTGTGTGATCCCAGAGGTCGCAGGTTCGAATCCTGTCCCCGCTACCAGCCAGATGAGACGGCCCCGGAGTGACTCTCTCCGGGGCCGTTTTGGTTTCAGCGCGACTGCTGCGAAGGGATCTGGTCACAGTCCAGGTCGAGGACTGTTCTCAGTGCGTCATCTACTGTGGCTAGCTCGTTTGTTGTGAGTCGGCCGGCAAGCTCACCGAAACGTTCGGGGTCGACGGCTGTTGCCTGTTCGACCAGCACGCGGGTCGTCTTGCCGTCCATCTCGATTTCCGGGCGGAACGTCGCTGGCCGCGCGCTGGTCGATGTGGGAGCAACCAGCCAGGTGGACAGCGGCAGTAGGTCCGACTGCAGAACGACCGCGTAGCGGTTACCCCGCTGCTCGTGGCCGCGCGCGCTTCGTGGAGCCTTCAGCCGGTACACGTCACCACGCACGTAGACCATCCATCTCTTCCCGCACGGCGAGGATTTCGGCCCGGTCGTCGGGGTCTGCAGCGAGTGCCGCTGCCTCGGCTAGGAGACGCTCGGCCCGATAGGTGCGCCAGGCATCGAGGATGGCTTGCCGGATGGCTGCTGATCGGTCCTGGCCAGTGTCGGCGGCAAGTTCTGCTAATGCCCGGTCGACCTCGGGGCTGGCTCGGAACGTGATCGTGCTCATGACGCCAGCGTACGACATGACTGTCTTACGAGCCAGTAGTACAGGCCTCGCGGCTCGCCTCCCGTGTCGGCTACCCGATGGCCGTGCGCACGGCAGGGGCAAGCCCGTGCTGTTATCCCCGGCGCAGGCGAAGATCAGGTCGGCGAAGCCGATGTCGTTGCCCAGAGAAGGCCTGCCGCGCCTTGTGAGAGGTCACAACGCAGGGCTCAGTTCATGCCGCGCGGGCCTCGCTACGTCCAGGCACGGGCAACCGGCGTGCGGCCAGCTTGAGCAGGTTCGCGGGGTCGGTTGCCTTCTCCAGGAAGCCGTTGGGCACGGACAGCCGGAACACCTTCTTCCACGCCGAGGCAACTTGCTTGGGCAGCGGCCCACTGGTGTATTTCAGCCCGTAGCGCTCGCACAGTTCGCGCACCTTGGGTGCGATCTCGCCGTACCGGTTGCTGGGCAGGTCGGGGAACAGGTGGTGCTCGATCTGGTGCGAGAGGTTGCCGGTCATCAGATGCATGAACTTTCTCCCGTCGATGTTGGCCGAGCCGAGCATCTGTCGCAGGTACCACTCGCCCCTCGTCTCACCCTCGATCGACCGCCGCTCGAAGGTGTCCACGCCTTCGGGGAAGTGACCGCACATGATGACCGAGTGGGTCCACAGGTTGCGGACCACGTTGGCGGTGAAGTTCGCGGTGAGCGTGGTCAGCGCCGACGGACCGGACAGCAGCGGGTGTACGACGTAGTCCTTGGTCGCCTGCTGACGGATCTTGCGCAGCACCTGCTCGACCCGCCGCCGGAAGTCCGGGTCGTTGCGACGGCCCTTCTTGAGGTTCTTGCCGAGCTCGAGGTCGTAGGCCGCGATGCCGAACTCGAAGAAGCAGGCGTTGACGAAGTTCCACAGCGGCTGGCCGAGGTAGAACGGGTGCCAGCGCTGGTCGGAGTCCACCCGCATGATGCCGTAGCCGAGGTCGTTGTCCTTGCCGATCACGTTGGTGTAGGTGTGGTGCAGCTCGTTGTGCGAGTGCTTCCACTGGGCCGCGGGCGAGACGTTGTCCCATTCCCAGGTGGTGGAGTGGATCTTCTCATCACGCATCCAGTCCCACTGACCGTGCATGATGTTGTGCCCGATCTCCATGTTCTCCAGGATCTTGGCGATGGAGAGGCCCGCGGTGCCGACCAGCCAGGCCGGTGGGAACAACGAGAACAGCAGCACCGCACGGCTGGCCAGCTCCAGCTTGCGCTGGGCGTCGATGACCTTGCGGATGTAGGCGGCGTCGCGCTCGCCTCGGCTGGACATCACCTGCTCGCGCAGCGCGTCGAGCTCTCGCCCGAGGTTTTCGATGTCGGCTTCGGACAGATGGGCGGTGGGGTCGGTGGTAGTCATGGTTCTCGCTCCCTAGAGCTCGATGTCGCAGGCGCCCGCGGCGGCGGACACGCAGGTCTGGATGAGCACGCCGTCGCCAGGCGCGGCGGTGGTGATTTCCCCGGTTCGAAGGTCCCGCACAGCACCCTCGCGCAGCGGCGAAACACAGCCGAAGCAAATGCCCATCCGGCAGCCGGACGGCATGAGCACGCCCGCCCGCTCACCGGCGTCGAGCAGCGGCGTGGATCCGTCGGCCTCGACGGTCAGTTCGGTGCGGCTGAAGGTCACGGCGCCGCCCTCACCCGTCACCAGGACCGTGGGGCGGAACCGCTCGGTGTGCAACCGGTTGGCGATGCCTGCGGCGGCCCAATGCTCTTCGATCGCATCCAGCAGCCCGGTCGGGCCGCAGGCCCAGGTCTCGCGTTCGGCCCAGTCGGGCACGATCCCGCCGATGTCGCCGACATCCAGCATGCCGTCGGCATCGGTGTGCCGCTCGATGAGCCGGATCCTTCTCTGCCCTGCGAGCATCCTCAGTTCGCCTGCGAAGATGACGTCGTCCGGGCTGGGCGCGGAGTGCATGAGCACCACGTCGTTGAGGTCGTCGATCGCGTTCCGCAGCATGCCCATCACAGGCGTGATGCCGCTACCCGCAGTGACGAAGAGCACCTTGCCTGGTCGAGCGTCGGGCAGCACGAAGTCGCCCTGCGCCTGGTCGAGTCGGATGAGTGTGCCCACCCGCGCGTGCCGGACCAGGTGGTTGCTCACCGCGCCGTCCGGGATGGCTTTGACCGTGATCGTGATGCGGCCGTCGGTGCGATCGGTTGGGGAGGTGAGCGAGTAGGCGCGCCATTGACGAACGCCATCCACGTCCACACCGATCCGGACGTACTGACCCGGCGTGTGGCTCCGCCAGTCTCGGCCGGGCCGGACCACCAACGTGACCGAGTCGCGGGTCTCGGGATGGATGGCCTCGATCCGGCCGCGCAGATCAGCGCCCTCGCGTAGCGGGTTGATAATGTCGAGGTAGTCCGCAGGCAGCAGCGGCGTGGTGGCCATCCGCACCAGCCTCGTCGCCCGGGCACGCAGTGAGCGCTGCGCGCCGGGGATTCGGGCGATCACTGTCATGTACTTCAGGATGGTGGATACTTCGGGGTAAAGTCCTGACCCATCGATGTGAACTCGATAGGCAAAATTGTTCGTAGGGAACAAATTCATGAACGAGGTCACAGGCCCAGGCAGGTCGGGTAGCCGCACCAAACGACGTGCTGCCGAGCTCGACCTCGACGAGGCGACCATCAGCGCACTCCGTGACCGGTTACCGATGGTGGCTGAGGAGACCGTTGCCGCGATCACCGTAGAAGTCCCCAGTTACGCGGGCGCGCTTTCTGGCCGGATGGGCGCCAGCATCCGCGCGGCTGTCGAGACGGCACTAGGAAACTTCCTTGATCTGGTCGGCGGGTCACCCGCGCAGGAAGCGGGCGCGGCGCTTGGCGTGCGGTCCGAGGCCTCCTATGAGCTCGGACGTGGTGAGGCGCGCAACGGCCGAACGATGGACGCCCTCCTGGCCGCCTACCGGGTCGGTGCGCGGGTGTCGTGGCGCGGGTTGTCGGACTCGGCGGTGGCGGCCGGGGTGCCAGCTGAGCTCGTGGCGAAGTTCGCCGAGCTGGTGTTCACCTACATCGACGAGCTCTCGGCGGCCAGCGCGGCCGGTCACGCCGACGAGCTGGCAACCAGCGGACGGGTGCGCGAGCGGTATCTGGAGCAGCTGAGCCGGAAGCTGCTGGACGGCGCTCCTGACGACGCGGTGCTGGTGGACGCGGATCGCGCTGGCTGGCCTCCGCCCAGCACCCTGACCGCCGTTCTGCTGCCCTCCGCCCAGGCGCACGCGAGCTTGCGGCAGCTCGACTCCCGCACGCTGTTGATCACCGAGGACGTTCCTGGTCTGGCGGATTCCGTCGCGGTGCTCCTCGTCCCTGACGCCGGAGCGGCGCATCGGCCACGCCTGCTGCGACTTCTGCGCGGTCGTGCGGCCGTAGTGGGTCCGGCCCGACCGTGGACACAGGTCCGAGCCTCGTTCAGCAGGGCCGTCCGGGCGATGGAGCTCGCCTCGGTCGGCGGGGATGCGGACCCCATCGACACCGAGCAGTACCTGGTCGAGCTGGTGCTCGGCGCCGACAGGGAGGCGTATTCAGACCTGCGGGAGCGGGCACTCGCCCCACTGAAGACGCTGCCTCCCGCTACTGCCCGGCGGCTCGAGGAAACCCTGCGGTCGTGGCTGCTGCATCAGGGACGACGGGACGAGGTGGCGGCCGAACTCTTCGTGCACGCCCAGACCGTGCGGTACCGCATGGGACAACTGCGGGAGCTGTTCGGGGACGACCTCAACGACCCGCGACGCGTCCTCGAGTTCACCGTCGCGCTCGCCGGTGTGCGGCCGTCCGCGGGTGCATAGCGTTCGATTCCGGGGCGAAGCGGGTGATCCACAGTGGACAAGGCAGGTGGCCACTGTGGACAGAAATGCGGAAAAGTGGCACTGTGTAAGACGTGTCCGATTTGAATGCGACTTCCGCAGCACTGCTCGGCCTGCTCCACGACGGTCCGGCTACCGGTGGCCAACTGGTCGCGAGTGCCGGCGCGGGTTTCGGCGCTTTCTTCAGCGTGACCAGGAGCCAGGTGTACCGGGAGCTGCCCGCGTTGGCCAAGGCGGGTTTGGTGCGCCTCGGCAAACAAGGGGCACGCTCCAGTCAGCAGTACGTGATCACCGCTTCTGGCAAGAAGGCCTTCAAGCAGTGGGTCAACGCCGAGGCAGGTCCCGACCACCTGCGTAGCCCGCTGATCCTGCGTGTCATCCACTCCTCGACGGTGGCCGGCAAGCAGCGGAGCGCGCTCATAGAGTCCGCGCGAGAGCGGTACGACTCCGACCTGGCCGCAGCAAAGGCCTCCGCCAAGGATGCCGACAGCGCCCAGGCGAAGGCGGTCGCCGAGTTCGCCCAGGCGCAGGCCAAGGCCGCCCTCAAGCTGGTCGACGCGATCGAGAAGGCGTAGCCCGCGCCGCAGGGGTGACGGCCGCACCTATGGCGGCGAGCCGAAGGTGGCCTTCGGTGCATATTCGGTACCGAAGGCCACCTTCAGCCCGCCCTGCCGTGCACCGGGGTAGCCTTGAACGTTGTGAGTGCGGATGTCGGTACAGAGCTCAAGGACCTCGCGGGCACGCTGAACCAGGTCGAGTCGGTGATGGACCTCGATGCGTTGCGCGCCGAGGTCGCCTCCCTCGAGGAACAAGCGGCCAGCCCGAACCTGTGGGACGACCCGGAGGCCGCGCAGCAGGTCACCAGCAGGCTCTCCCACCGGCAGGGCGAGCTACGCCGGATCACCGAGCTCCGGCAGCGCCTCGACGACCTGAACGTGATGTATGAGCTCGCTGCCGAAGAGGAGAGCGCCGAAGCCAAGGACGAAGCCGACAGCGAGCGCGAGCAACTGGCCAAGGACCTGGCCGCGCTCGAGGTCCGCACGCTGCTCTCCGGCGAGTATGACGACCGTGACGCCGTGCTGACCATTCGGTCCGAGGCGGGTGGCGTGGACGCGGCGGACTGGGCCGAGATGCTGCTGCGGATGTACCTGCGCTGGGCCGAGCGGCACCGCTACCCGACCGACGTCTACGACATCTCCTACGCCGAGGAAGCAGGCATCAAGTCGGCCACCTTCAAGGTCAGCGCGCCCTATGTCTACGGCACCCTCTCGGTCGAGCAGGGCACGCACCGCCTGGTGCGGATCTCGCCGTTCGACAACCAGAGCAGGAGGCAGACGTCCTTCGCGCACGTCGAGGTGCTACCCGAGGTGGAAGAAGTCGACCACATCGATATCCCGGAGAAGGACATCCGGGTAGATGTGTTCCGTTCGTCCGGCCCCGGTGGCCAGAGTGTCAACACCACCGACTCGGCGGTGCGGCTGACCCACGTACCCACCGGCGTCGTTGTCTCGTGCCAGAACGAGAAGTCACAGCTGCAGAACAAGGCCGCGGCGATGAAAGTTTTGCAGGCCAAGCTGCTGCAGCGCAAGAAGGAAGAGGAACGCGCCGAGATGGACGCGCTCAAGGACGGCGGCTCCAGTTGGGGCAACCAGATGCGCTCCTACGTGCTGCACCCCTACCAGATGGTCAAGGACCTGCGTACCGAGTACGAGGTCGGCAATCCGTCGGGGGTGCTGGACGGCGACATCGACGCCTTCCTCGAGGCGGGCATCCGCTGGCGCAAGCAGCAGGAGCAGGCAGCAACCGCGGTCTGAGACCTGTGCCACCCGCATCGGCCAGCGCAACACGTGCTTAACGGGGCCTGCGAGTAGGCTACGCACGTGATTCGGCTCGAACATGTGTCCAAGGTTTACAAGACTTCGACTCGACCCGCGCTCGACGACGTTTCAGTCGAGGTCGACAAGGGTGAGTTCGTCTTCATCATTGGTCCTTCCGGATCGGGGAAGTCGACGTTCCTCCGCCTGCTTTTGCGGGAGGAAGTGCCCAGCAAGGGACGCCTGTTCGTGTCCAACTTCGACGTGGCCAAGCTGCCTGCCCGGCGGGTTCCCCGGCTGCGCCAGACCATCGGCTGCGTGTTCCAAGATTTCCGTCTGCTAAGCAACAAGACGGTGTTCGAGAATGTCGCCTTCGCCCTGGAAGTGATCGGCAAGCCCGCGCACACCATCCGCAAGGTGGTGCCGGAGGTTCTCGAACTGGTCGGCCTGGAAGGCAAGGCCGACCGGATGCCCAATGAGCTGTCCGGTGGTGAGCAGCAGCGCGTCGCGATCGCAAGGGCGTTCGTCAACCGGCCGCTGATGCTGCTCGCCGACGAGCCGACCGGAAACCTTGACCCCGACACCAGCCAGGACATCATGCTGCTGCTCGAACGGATCAACCGCACGGGCACGACCGTGCTGATGGCCACCCACGACCATTCGATCGTCGACTCGATGCGCAGGCGGGTGGTCGAACTGGACGAAGGCCAGGTGATCCGAGACGACGCTCGCGGGGTGTACGGCGTGGGTCGTTGAGCGACCCCGTGCCACCGGCCTCCCTGACCCGATAACCCCGACCGCACAAGACCTACCCCAGCCCCCGACCCAAGGACGATTCGCCAGATGCGCGCCAGCTTCGTGTTCAGTGAGGTACTTACCGGCCTGCGCCGGAACGTCACGATGACCATCGCGATGATCCTCACCACGGCGATCTCGCTCGCGATGCTCGGCGTCGGTCTGCTGATCGTGCAGACGATCGACAAGATGCAGGCGCTGTACTACGAGAAGATCGAGGTCTCCGTCTACCTCACCAACGACATCAGCGCCAACGACGACAACTGCAGCCAGCAGCCGTGCGAGGGGCTCCGTCAGGCGCTGCAGAGCAATCCGGCGGTTGAGTCGGTCGTGTTCGAGAACCGGGGCGAGGCCTACGAGCGGTTCAAGAAGATCTTCGAGGCACAGCCGGAGCTGATCGAGGTCGCCCGGCCCGAGGCGCTACCTGCCTCCCTGCACGTCAAGCTGGTGGATCCGACCCGAGCGAACGTGATCATCCAGGAGTTCGGCGGCCAGCCGGGCGTGGACAAGATCGACGATCAGGGTGTGTTCCTCGATCGGTTCTTCGGTGTGCTCAACGGATTGCGCAACGGCACGTTTGTGGTCGCGCTGGTCCAGGCGTTCGCGGCACTGCTGCTGATCTCCAACACCATCCAGGTCTCCGCGTTCACCCGGCGGACCGAGGTCGGCATCATGCGCCTGGTGGGTGCGACGCGGTGGTACACCCAGCTTCCGTTCCTGCTGGAGGCGGTGTTCGCGGGCCTGATCGGTGCGGTGCTGGCCATTACCGGCCTGACCTTGCTCAAGTTCGGGATTCTGGACACCGTGCTGGCGGGTCCGATCGCGTCCGGCATCGTGCCACCGATCCAATTGCTGGACATCCTGGTCGTGGTGGCGCCGATTCTGCTGGCGACCTCGGTGCTGATCTCAGCGGTCACCGGGTACGTCACGCTGCGCCTGTACGTGCGGCATTAATCCCTTCGCCCGGCACGTAGAGTGTGAGCTATGCCCAGGGAACGGGGTCACAAAGTGATCGTGTCGAACAGGCGGGCCAGGCACGACTATTCGATCGTGGACACCTATGAGGCCGGCCTTGTGCTCGTCGGTACCGAGGTGAAGAGCCTCCGCGCAGGCAAGGCTTCGCTCGCCGATGCCTTCGCCACCGTCGACGACGGCGAGGTGTGGCTGCGCAACGTGCACATCCCGGAGTACGACCAGGGCACCTGGACCAACCACGAACCCCGTCGGCACCGCAAGCTGTTACTGCACAAGGGCGAGATCGACAAGCTGATCGGGAAGACCAAGGAGAGCGGTCTGTCCCTTGTGCCGTTGTCTATGTACTTCAAGGACGGCAAGGTCAAGGTCGAACTGGCGCTGGCCAAGGGCAAGCGGTCCTATGACAAGCGCCAGGATCTCGCCAAGCGGGACGCCCAGCGTGAGGTGCGGCGTGCGATCGGCCGGGCAGCCAAGGGGCGGTACTGAGCGCGGTGCAGGGCCCGGCCTGCGACGCTGAGGTCGCGACGTGGGTGCGCTCGCTCGGGCTGCCCGGACTGGTCGACATGCACGTGCACTTCTTGCCCGAATCGGTCATGCGCAAGGTATGGGCGTACTTCGACAACGCGGGCGAGCACTACGGCATGGCGTGGCCGGTGCACTATCGGCAGCCGGAGAGTGCGCGGCTGGCGATCCTGCGGGATCTCGGCGTGCTCCGGTTCGCCCCGCTGGTCTATCCGCACAAACCGGGCATGGCCCAGTGGCTGACCTCGTGGGCGCTGGAATTCGGTGCGGCCGTGCCGGAAGCGGTGCCCACCGGGACGCTCTATCCGGAACCGGGAGTGGTTTCGGTGGTGGAATCGGCTCTGCGGGCCGGTGCGCGATGCTTCAAGGCGCATGTGCAGGTCGGTGGGTACGATCCGCGATCGTCGCTGCTGGACGATGCCTGGGGCGCGTTGACCGATGCCGAGGTGCCGGTCGTTGTACACTGCGGCCACGGTCCGCTACCCGGCGAACACACCGGGCTCGACGTGTTCGGCGAAGTGCTGGCCCGGCATCCCCGCCTGGTCGCCGTGCTCGCCCACGCCGGAATGCCCGAGTACGAGGCTGCGCTCGAACTGGTGCGCCGGTACCCGAAGGTCTATCTGGACACCACGATGGTCGGGGTGCCTTTCGCCGAACGGATGACGCCGCTGCCGCCCGACTGGACGGCCCGGCTCGTCGACATCGCCGGCCGGGTCGTACTGGGCACAGACTTTCCGAACATCCCATACCCCTATGCGACTCAGTTGCGCGCGATCGCCGGGTGGGCGGCCGCCGAGGAGGGCCTTGGGGACGGCTTCCTGCGGGCGGTGTTGTACGACACCCCAGCAGCGCTGCTCAAGGTGGCATGAGCTGAAAGACGTTATGGGCGCGTTGGGTGCACTGAATGGCCCGTTCGGTGCACCCAACGCGCTGAAGGGGCCATTCAGTGCGCAGGGAACAAACCCGGTTGCCCGACGCGTTATGCTGGTGCAGTTGACCCACGAACAAGGGGGTGAACGGTTTCGACTCTGGACGTTGATTCAGGGGAAGCGTGCAGGTGTCGGCGGATGGCCACCTAAAGCGTCGCCGCAAACCAATATGCGCCAAGGTTAATCACCAGCGCGACGTCGCACTCGCCGCCTGAGCGAGTAGTGATG
>JBOHER010000324.1:0-8495 GCA_050701115.1 Haloechinothrix sp.
TCTCTCGAATACCCGGTGATCAGGCACATGACAAATCTCGAATCCGTACTCACCTACGAAGGAACCAGCGAAATGCACACTCTCGTGCTCGGCCAGGCCCTGACCGGACATGCCGCCTTCCGCTAAGCTAATGACAATCACCCGGGTGTCTGTCCGGCCAACGGTGGCGGCCCGGTCACTGTGATCCCAAATCTGGCTGCCACTTGTGCGAGGGCGTCGCCGTCCGGCTCGCGTCTGGGCGGTGGGTGTCGCTGGTCGGTCACTGCCTCGCCAACATTGCGATAGAAGTCTTCGAGACCGGAGGGGACCACCAGACTCAGGCATCGCCCGAGTGACGACTCACAGCGCCAGGAGTGCGCGGTACCCCGAGGAACAAAGACCCAGCAGCCGACTGGCGCGGCGACCGTCCCCTCGCTTATGAAGAACGTGTACCGGCCCTCGAGGATGTAGAAGCCTTGGTCGCATCGCTCATGGACATGCATGGGGACCGTTGAGCCTTCGAAATCGCGGAACTCGAAGAGTGAGAACGTGCCGTCGGTGTGGCTGGCGGCTGCCTTGATCGTGTCAAGCGAATCGAACATCCAGATCGCTTCGCCTTCGTCGGGTTTGAGCGAGTATGGCTCCATGTCTTTCCTTCCCTTCGGCGTGACATCTCCCGGCGACGAGTGTGCTGACGTCGTGCCCGCGGCGCAACGCGGTTCGCCTCCGTCTCTGTCGCGCTCTTCGGTGCCGCCCTGGTGATGATCGACGTCCTCCCGGGTGGCCTCCGCGACATCGTGTCGGCAGCGGGCAGTCTGGTCGCGTTCGACGAGCGCCGGGCCGTCGCCGACGTGGGTGAACAGGTCGCCACAGAGCAGCGTTCGGGTGGTCTCTTCGTAGAGCACGATGGCCTCCCAGTTGTGCGGCACGTGCGGCGTGTCCAGGAGCCGGATGCGCTTGCCGCCGAGGTCGAGCACCTCGCCATCCGCCAGTTGTCGCGGTGCACGGTCAGCCATGTCCCTGACGGAGAGGTCGCATCCGAGCACGCCCTGCATGACCTGGGCATGCGGTGCCGCATCGAGCCAGTGATTCATCGAGCCGCATTCGTCGGCCTCGACGTGCCCGAAACTGATCCAGCGCAACTCCCGCACCTGCAGCACCCGTTGCACGGCCGCACTGACCGATCCGAACAGCTCCGGTATCCACAGTGGAACAGCAGCGGTTCTTCGCCAAGCACCAGGAACTGGTTGACGCTGAATCCGCCCGGCAACGTTTCGTCCGTGAACACCGTGCAGATCCGGTAGATTCCGTCCGCGATCTCGTCGACTCGAGTGTCCATGACGCGTCTCCTTACCAAACGGTGCCCCGCGATGGACGAAGCCGGGCCGCTCGGGTGGCATTCGGCGTGACATCTCCCGACGACGAATATGCCGCTGCGGCCGGGGGTTAGCCACATCCAGATCGCTCCGCCTTCGCCGGGAGGGAGCGACTAGGACTCCATGTCATTTGCTATGGCAGTGGAGCGCGCTCGGTGGATGCGATCGTGCTCCGCCGCGTCCGCAGGATCAGGCTGATGCTCGCGGCCGGGAACCAGATGAACCACGCGAAAACTACCGGGATGAACGCGGGGCCCACCTCGGTGTCGCTGGTCGCCGCGACAAACTGGCCGCCCACCAGAGCGGCTGCGAGGACGAGCGCGGCCCAGCCGATCCACCGGGCCATCAGCTCGCCGCGGATGGCGCGGACGCCTGCGACCGCGATGAACACTGCGAGCGGTACGAACGCGATGACGAACGTGGCGCTCAGATCCGCAGCGAGGGCGGACACGGTGGCTGGGTCGAGTTCGCCCGCTCCCCTGACCGCGGCGAAATGGGCGACCATGGTGAACATCTGCAGACCGGCGGCGAGGATGCCCGCGCCCAACGCCGCATCCGCCACCCAGCTGCCGTCCCGGTGCCGGATCTGGCTCACGACGTAGACTACGAACACCACCAGGCACAGCGGCGCGAGCACACCGCCGATGAACCGGCCTGCGAAGAACTGCGTGGTGTCCGATGCGTTTGCCCAGGCCAGGACGGCCTCGGGGGTGGACCCGCGTCCGGGCGCTTCGCCCGCGACCGGGGCGATCACGTCGTCTCCGACGATCAGCAGCAGCGGGTAGAGCAGGCCGCAGGCCGCGGCGAACCGCGCCGCTCGTACGTGCGTTGTCATGGTTCCTCCCGATTTCGGTGATGCAACCGACGTTAGGAACGGGGTGGTGGTCCGCGGAATGGTGCTGGCCATCACACCGACCCGGGCAGGCTGCGCGGTGTACTGGGGGAATCCACCGGTCGACGCTGTGGCTGCCCGCCTCGACTGCGGCCGGTGCGCGGCGCACAAATCGCAAGCGTCGGCGTGCCCGCAATCGGGCGCGCGGCACCAGAGAGGCGCGGCAGATGCCCGATCAGCGGATAGCGCGGCGCGTAGTGATCGCCCTGTGCGCCCTGAGCGCGGTCGCGATCGCGGCGAGCGTCCCGCTGCTGGTGCTCACCCGCGCGACCGAGGTGCCGGGTGCCGAGCTGCCCCGGTTCACCACGTTCGTGATGCAGGCACCCGTCGGCGCGTGGTTCACCGCGGTGGGCGGGTTCGTCGCCACGCAACGCCGTCGGCTGGCTGCTGCTCCTCGCGGGGGTGGCCACGGCACTGTCGGCTCCGGCGAAGTCCTACGCCGTGTATGGGCTCTACACGGATCCGGGTTCGCTACCCGCGGCGCCATACGCGGCGTGGTTCGGCCAGCACGTCGCCGACGTGAGCCTGTGGCTGCTCCTCCTGGTGTTCCTGCTGTTGCCGGACGGGCGGCTGCCGTCGCGACGGTGGCGGCCGGTGCTGTGGCTCCTCGCCGTCGGCGCCATCGTCGGTTTCCTCGGCGTGTTCCGGCCGGGGCGCACGTTCGAAGCGTTCCCGCTGCTGGACAACCCGCTCGGGGTCACCGGCGCCGCCGCGGTGGCACTCAACATCGCTGACTCCCTTGGCGGGTTCCTGTTGCCGCTGGGCATGCTCGGCGGCCTGGCCGCACTGGTGGTGCGCTTCCGCCGCGCGGGGCCGGAGCAGCGTGCCCAGCTCAAGTGGGTCGTCTACGGCGTCGGGCTCGTGGCGGTGTCGCTGGCCGGCGTGTTGGTATCGGTGACGGTCACCGGGCGAGACTTCCCGCTGGTGAGCCTGCTGCTGTTCCTGGCCGCCATCGCCGCCCTACCCGGCTTCATCGCGATCGCGGTGGTGCGGCACCGGATGCTGGACATCGACGTGCTGATCCGGCGCTCGCTGGTCTACGGCGGTTCTCGGTGCTGATCGTCGCGGCCTGGATCGGCGTGGCCACCCTGCTCGGGTTGGCGATCGCAGGCACCGGTCCCGTGGTGCTCGCGGTGTTGATCGCGGTCGTCGTCGTGCTGGCGCTGCAGCCGGTGCGCCGCAGGCTGGACACCTACGCGGCGCGCCGGGTGTATGGCAGGCGGCTCAGCGGCCCGGAGTTGCTCGCCCAGATCGGCGACCTGCTCGAGCACAGCCTCGACGCCGAGCAGCTGACCGACCGGCTGGCGGACGTGCTCCGCGATGGGCTGGGCCTGGACTGGGTCAGGATTCGGGCGCCCGGCGCGCTGCCCTACGGGGCGTCGCCGGACCTGTCGGTACCCCTGACGCACGCTGGTACGACGATCAGCATCCTGGATGCGGGCTATCGCCGTGGCGCGGAGTTGACCGCGGCGGACCGGGTGCTGGTGGAGCGGCTGTCCGGTCAGGTCGCGTTGGCGGTGCACAACGCGCAGCAGGCGGCAGCGCTGGCCGAGTCGCGGGCCCGGATCGTCCGGGCGCAGGACGCCGAGCGGCGAAGGCTCGGTCGAAACATTCACGACGGCATCCAGCAACAGCTGGTGGCGTTGAGCGCGCGGCTGCGGCTCGCGCGCAATGAGCTGGGCCGTGATCCTGCGCTTGCGGACGCCACGCTGGTCGCGTTGCAGGCAGACATTCGCCGCTCGGTGGAGGATCTGCGGGAGCTTTCCCGGGGCATTCACCCTTCGGTGCTGTCCGACCGTGGTCTGCTCGAGGCCGTCGAGTCGCTGTTGACGTTCGTGCCGCTGCCGGTGCGGCTGGCCGCCGACGCGGAGATGCGCGGCAGACGGTTGCCCGAACCGGTAGAGGTGGCAGGCTATTTTGTGGTGAGCGAGGCCCTGGCCAACGTGCTCAAGCACGCCAGAGCGAGCGCCGTCCAGGTCACCTTGGGGGTGTCCGATGACGTGCTCGTCGTTCAGGTCGACGACGACGGGGTGGGCTTGGCGCCCGCGGGGGTGGACGGCTCGGGGCTGGCCGGCTTGCGGGACCGGCTCGACGTGCTCGGCGGGATGCTCGACGTTGACGGCAAGTCGGGATCCGGCACAAGGCTGCTGGCGCGGTTGCCGGTGCGGGAAGGAAGTTGGCATGAGTGAACCGATCGATGTTGTGCTGGCCGACGACAGTTACCTGGTGCGGGAGGGAGTGCGGCGGCTGCTGGAGGATTGCGGTGCGGTGCGGGTGCTGGCCGGGGTCGGCTCGGCATCGGATCTGCTGGACGCGGTGTCGCGGTTGCGTCACCGACATCCGCATTTCACCGGGCTCCGATATGGCGGGCATCGAGGCGGCGCACGCTATCCGCGCACGGCACGCCTCGGTGGGGGTGGTGGTGCTCTCGCAGTACGCCGACGGGGCCTACGCCTATGAGCTGCTGCGCAACGGCACAGCGGGGCTCGCCTACCTGCTCAAGGACCGGGTAGACGACGTCGACGAGTTGCTGCGCGCGCTGCGCGAGGTGGTCGCGGGTCGGTCGGTGGTGGACGCGCTGGTGGTGGACGCACTGGTGCGGCGGCTGGCCCGCCCGGCCGACTCACCGCTGTCCGGGTTGACTCCGCGGGAGCTGGACGTGCTCAAGGGCATGGCCGAAGGCCGCACCAACGCGGGCATCGCCGGACTGCTCTACCTGTCGGAATCGGCGGTGGAGAAGCACGTCGGGTCGATCTTCAGCAAGCTCGGGGTGAGCGAGGAGACCCAGGTGCACCGCAGGGTTGCCGCGGTGCTGTCCTTCCTGCGCGCCTCCGGGGTGACGGCGTCCTGACTCCTGGGCCTTTGGCGCTACAGAATGACGCTTAGCACCCGTGGGGCTGTCGATGGAATCGGGGCAGCCGGAGCTGTCAAGCGCTTATCAGCGGGCGGATTTCGTTGAGAGCAGGGCCGAGGCGATCGCGTGATGGATGTGCCGGGCGGCGGGCGAAGCGGAAGAAGACCTGCAGGGCGTGCAGCTGTCGGGCCGGTTGCTCGCGTTCTCGATGGTGGACAGGAAAGCTTCGATGTCGGCGACGCTGACCGTGCTCCGGCCCCGACCTCGACGCGGTGGGCTGCGAGGAAGCGCGCCAGGTCGCGCACCAAGGCCAGGTTGATCTCGCGGGTGCGGTCGGAGTGGGGCTTGACAGGGCTGTCGTGAGGAACAGTCACGTCGATACGGTCCGTTCTGGCAGCTCGCGGGCGAGTTCTACAACACTATCCAAGGATCGTCGGCCGGGATCACGTGCGCGCGGGATCAACTCGGCCCGAGCGCACCCACGGCCAGGTCATCAGCGCCCAGGTGCCGAGCACGAGCGCGATGACTGGCACCAGGTACCACGGCCACGGGCCCAGCACGTCCAGCAGCGAGGGAGTGTCGGGCTTGGCGTTGAGGAACCCGTAGTTGGTTCCAGCGAGACTGTTGAAGGTGAAGGTGAACGCCGCCCAGGCCACCGTCACCGCGACTACGATTCGGTAGCTGCGCCATCCGGGCCGCATACCCAGGCCCCAGGTGAGGTAGATGGCCGCCCAGACGACGAGCAGATGAATCCCCCAGAAGGCGAGGAAGCCGTAATGAGGGAAGTCCGGACCGGTCAGCACCGGGGAGACCAGCGCCTGTGTGCTCAGCACCAGACCCCAGTAGTAGGTGAGAACGAAGGCCCATTGGCGGTGTGACCACAGCGCGTAAGCGGAGGCCAGGCTCGCCAGATCGGACAGCTGCAGCGGCACCGAGCGGTGGATGCTCGGCGGCACCATCGAATACAGCAGTATCGCCAGGTACAGCGCGAAGATCGCTACCGCGAGAACCCGGCTGAACCGGCGTGCGTCCGCCTCGCTTCGATGCCTGCGGCCGATTCTCACTAGCAAGCCCGCTCCCGCCGCGAACACCAGCAGGACCAGCCAGTGCGACAGGCCATACGCAGCGAACTCCCGCTCCGCCGCGAGCAGCTCCATACCGTAACAGCCTATCGGTCCACGCGAGATGCGGCGTCCTATGTCCGCGGGTGCGGACTACTGAACAACACCTTCACGACGGAGGCGATTGATCTTGCCGGCATCGAAGCCCAGTTCGGACAGAACCGTATCGGTCTGTGCCCCGAGGACCGGGACATCGCCCATTTTGAGCTCCACATCCCGGTAGGTCATGGGCGGCAGAACGGCCTTGATGGGTCCGCGAGCGGTACCTACCTCGCGCCACCGGTCCCGTTCGGAGAGCTGTGGGTGCTCGAGGAGCGCGGACATGTCGTTGATCTGAGCGGCCGGAATTCCGACCTCGGCCAATCGCCTGTCCAGCTCGGCCGTATTCCACACACTGGTGTGTGCTGCGACAACCGCGTCGCACTCCGCCCGGTGCTGAACCCGAAGCACGTTGGTTCGGAATTGTGGGTGATCGACGAGGTCCACGCGATCGAATACCTCGGTGACCAGTCGTCGCCAGCCTCGGTCGTTCTGCACGCCGATCAGAACCTGGCCGTCCTTGGTGGGGTAGGCGTCGTACGGTGCGATGGCCGCATGGCTCAATCCCATACGTGGGATCTGCTTGCCTGCGTACATCTGCATGTACATCGGATGGCCGAGCCATTCCACAGTGGAGTCGAACATGGACACGTCGATCGTGGCGCCCTCACCGGTGCGTTCCCGGCGGAACAACGCACCGAGCACCGAGTTGCAGGCGTAGGAGCCGGCGGCGATATCGGCACTCGGCACCCCGGTCTTGGTGGCGGTTTCCGGAGTTCCGGTGACCGAGATGAGGCCGGACTCGGCCTGGATCAACATGTCGTAGGCCTTGCGATCCTTCATAGGGCCGGCCGTCCCATACCCGGAAATGTTGACGACCACGAGCGAAGGGTGCTCAGCGCGCAGATCGTCCGCATCCAGACCGAGACGTTCGGTGACACCTGGTGCGAAGTTCTGCAGGAAGACGTCCGCCTTGGCGATCAACGCCTTGACAACCGCGAGACCCTCCGCGGACTTGAGGTCAACACTGAGCGACTCCTTGGACCGGTTGAGCCACACGAAATGCGACGCGAGGCCGTGGACGGCCTCGTCGTAGTTCCGGGCGAAGTCACCCTCACCGATCCGCTCGATCTTGACGACTCGAGCACCCAGGTCTGCCAGGTGTCGCGTGGCGAGCGGAGCTGCCACAGCTTGTTCCAGGGCCACGACCAAGATGCCTTCCAGCGGGAGATTGCCCTGCTTTGGCACCAGCATGTGTTCTCCTCCTACTGGGAATCAGCTGCCCGTGAAGACCGGACGACGGCGCTCCAGGAAGGCCTGTCGTCCTTCAGCGAAGTCGTTACCCGCCAGGAGCTCCAGCTGCACCTCGGTCTCGGCTGCGAGCAGCGACTCAAGATCCTGCTTCTCCTGGGCGAAGATCTGTTTGGTCCCGGCAACCATCCCGGGCGCCGCGGCCGCGAGACAACGGGCGCGTTCGCATGCCCGGTCCATCACCTCACCAGGGGGAGCCACCTCGTTGACGATGCCGAGGCGTTGTGCTTCCGCCGCGGGCAGTTCGGTGGCGAACAGCATCAGCTCCTTGGCTTTGCCGGGGCCGACCCGTTGCGACAGGCTCCAGAACAGGCCAGTGTCGGCGACCAGACCGAGCTTCCCGAACGAGGCAACGAAACGCGCGTCCTCGGCTGCCACGACATAGTCGCTCGCGGCCGCCAGGGACAAACCGAGGCCGAAGGCGCCGCCTTCGACGGCGGCGATGACCGCTTTCGTCGACCGCACCAATGCTCGCGCCAGGTCCGCGACCACCGCGAGGCGCGTTCTCGCCACATCGCGGTCCTGTGACATCGTCCGGATGTCACCCCCCGCGCAGAAAACCCCCTCGGCACCCGTCAGCACGAGCGCCCGGCAGCCAGGTTCGGCTTCCGCGCTCGCCAGGGCGTCGAGGAGATCCCGCCGGTCGTCGAGGTCGAGCGCGTTACGGCGGTGCGGCCGGTTCAACGTGAGTGTCCATATCGGACCGTTTTGATCGATCAGAACAGCGGGGGAAGTCATTTCTTGGCTCCGGACAGCAACTGCTTGGCGATGATGAGTCGTTGGATCTCGCTGGTGCCCTCGTACAGTCGAAGCAGCCGTGCGTCGCGGTAGATGCGTTCGACCGGAACGTCGCGCATGTAGCCGGTCCCACCGTGCACCTGAACCGCGAGGTCGGCGACCTTGCCGACCATCTCGGTGCAGTA
>JBOHER010000325.1:0-3108 GCA_050701115.1 Haloechinothrix sp.
ACCAGCGCCCGCGCCCACAACATCCGCGCCATCGACGCCATCCACCGCGCACTCACCGGCACCCCCTGGCTCCCGCCCCCGGTCACAGCCTGACGCCATCACGCCAACTCACCCGTGAATGGACACATTCAAACTCGTCTGGACCGAATAGGTCGAGCGCCTTATCACGGTGCCATGCGCGGAGGCGTTCCTTTTCGTGTCGGTACCGGTGCGCGCCACCACGGTGGGGCAGGAACAGAAAGTGCGCACGGCCGATGACAAAAAGACAATCCTCCAGCGGCACAAACATGGGCCGCTGCCCAGTCGGTCCTTCAAGGCGCCGTAGCGCACGAGCGGCGCGCGCCTCCAGCCGGCCGGAAGAATACCCGAGCAACCCACCACAGTCATATAACGTACCGCCCGGTATGGGAGTCTGGATGGTCTCTTGGGAGGGAGCCATAACCAGTCGAGCTTTTTCGACAATTGCCGGGGCATGGAATGCTGAGGTCCCGTTTCGGGCAGAGTAGTAGTAGCGCCATTCGTAGTCGTCGGTACTACGGAGTGCGCGATTATCGTGCTCAGCTAGCTCAGGATCGTCGAAAAGCTCGTCGGAGACCTTTTGCGCCCACTCGATTAGGCCGGCGTCGCGGAACGTGAACGTGCGGCTGCTATCGTTTAGTGGCGGGCGTGCACAGTTGAGCAGGGTGTGGAGCGTCGTCTCGGCAACGTGTAGGTTACTCACAAAGCGTCCTACCAGCGGAAACGCCACGTCGTTCATGCGAAAGACCGAGCCTCCGGGCTGTACAGGTATGAGATACCTCGCGTATATCTCACCGGGTAGGTCAGCTGCTGGATGTGGCACCTGAACAGTGCTACAGGACGCCATGCCCGCGAGCCAGAGCGCAGCCTGCATTACTGTCGGATAGATGTCGTTAATGTCACTGCGGTCACCCGGCCAATGTGGCTCCGCTCTGCAGAAATAGGAGACGGCCCACGACTCGTTGTCGTCTACGTCTACGTGAAGCGCGAGTGGCGAGCAGTCCGCCTTGACCACCGCGCCATGCGCGCTACGTCGAAGTGTGAAGCCATAATGCTTCGCCATGTATGCCAAGATCTCCATCAGCACAAGGACCAATATATCGTCAAGAGCTCCGATCTGCGGGGCCTGACCTTCGGATACCTTTCGGCGGTGTTTGCACGGGCCCGGCCCGGGTAACTCCACGCCATCGTCCGCGACGAGCCCCGCGACATCGACGCCCACGCCCACCTCGGCCACCTGCACCTCGCCCTGGCCGACCCGGCCAGCACCGAACTCGTGATCACCCCGGAGCCCACCGGCCGGCAGCGGCAGGCGTCGCTGCGCACCGCCCTGGGCCACTACCAGGTCGGTGTCGGCATCGCAGAGCTCGCCCTGCCCGACCCGTTCACCGGCGTGCTGGTCTGGTCCGAACTGGACAACCGGCCCTTCCACCGCGCCCTGCACGGCCTCGCCCTGGCCCTGTGGCGGCTGGGCAACTTCGCCGCCGCCGAACTGGTGCTGCACAACATGCTGTGGCTCAACCCGCTGGACAACCAGGGCGCCCGCGCGCTTCTGCCCGCCGTACAGGCACGCATCTCGTGGGAGGACGCCGAGGATCGGTGACCCGTCTGACCGCCTGTCACCGGTAGCTTGAACAAGCATGAGCAGGCAACCCCGTCGGCGGGTGTGGATAAGGATCGACGCGGTCGTCGAGATCACCGACGTTCGCGCGCTGCAACAGGCTGCGATGGCCGACATCGACCGGACCCGGTTCACCGACGATCCGGATGACCCACACAGCGAGGACGCGCGGGCCACGCAGCGACGCGAGGTCGACGGCGACCCGGCCGCGGCCGTCGAGTGGCTCGTCGACGACTCGGGCCTGCTCGCCGACGTCCCTGGGGTGCACGTCGTCCACACGAATGTGGAAACCACCGACCACGCCGAGCAGGAGGACGCCGGCCAGGGGGACGCCGGGCGGGCCGGGGAGCGTGACGAGCCGAACTTCGCAGCGCTGTTCGCCACGTGCCGGTGCGGGAGGGACGACTGTGAAGCCTGCTCCGGGTTCCAGGTGACGCCCAGGTCCGCGGCAGTGCTGTGGGGCGTGGCGCAGCTCCTGGCAGACTTCGCCTACGACGACGTGTGCGAGTACGGCGACGAGCCGGTGACGGCCGATGACCGCTGGAACGTGTTCAGCCGTTTCCCGCCGGTGACCTGGCGGCAGGACGCGGTTTGGCGGCGCCAGGCCGCCGCTCGTTCGACGACCTGGCCAAGGACTTGCGGGCGGGACAATGGCCTCGCCCGACGTGCCCCGCGGAGGAGATGGCCCTGCACCTGGTCCTGCAGGCCGCGCCCGACGCGGTCGCCGACGGCTGGGGTGCGGTGGCGTCCCTGCTGCCATCACTGCCCGAACACCCGGACGATTTCGACTGGGACATGCTCAGCGAGGTCCTGTTCCAGGACCACGACATCCTGGAACTGTTCACCCCGAGCCTCGACGGCGCCGAGGACCCCGCCAGCGACCACAACAAGACCCTCGGTATCGGCGACTACCGGCCCCAGGCGTGGTTCACCACCTTCCAGAACATGAGCCGCCGCGAACCGCGTCGACCGTTCCGTCGCTGATTGGCTGTGGATGCGATGCCGGGGGCCGCGTAGTTCCGCGCCATGCTTGGTAGCCGCAAGGCTCGTTGCCCTCGATACGCAGAGGACCGGCCACGTCGTGGTAACGGCGCTGGCTCTCGGATGTGCGGGGCACCCCTGGTCAGGAAGACGCGCACCAGTGAGTGAACTCTTCAGCGCGCCCGTCAGGACGACGAACCCATCCCCAGTGCCGCCTCGCCAGAGCACACTCTCAAGGCATTGCCGCAGCCGCGCGGAGCTCCGTGCCGGCGGGGCTACCCCGGTGGCAGCAGCGCGAGATCCGCGGCCATACGTTCGGCAACCCCGGTGTCGATACGCTCCTCGTGACCGAACGACCATGTGCCGGCGGTGAGGTTGTGCACCGTCTGGGTCAGGGCGCGGCGGGCGTGGACCACGGTCTCGTCGCTGAGCAGCACTGAACCGCGACCCGCCGTGACATCGGCGTGCTCCAGGGCGGCTCCGAGCAG
>JBOHER010000326.1:0-10168 GCA_050701115.1 Haloechinothrix sp.
CGATCACGGCCGCCCGCAAGGCTTACCAACGGACCTGGGCGCCCATGCCGGGCTCCGAACGGGCCAAGTACCTGTTCCGGCTGGCCCGGCTGATCCAAGAGCGCGCCCGCGAACTCGCGGTGCTGGAAAGCCTGGACAATGGCAAGCCGATCAAGGAATCCCGGGACACCGACATCCCCACCGCGGCAGCGCATTTCTTCTACCACGCGGGCTGGGCCGACAAACTGGACTACGCGGGCTTCGGCCCGAAACCGCGCCCGCTAGGCGTCGCCGGTCAGGTCATTCCGTGGAACTTCCCGCTGCTCATGCTGGCGTGGAAGATCGCACCCGCGCTGGCCACTGGCAACACGGTGGTGCTCAAGCCCGCCGAGACCACTCCGCTGACCGCGCTGGTGTTCGCTGAGCTGTGCCAGCAGGCCGAATTGCCGCCAGGAGTGGTCAACATCCTGCCCGGCGCGGGTGATGTCGGATCCACGCTGGTCGGCCATCCTGGCATCGACAAGGTGGCGTTCACCGGCTCCACCGAGGTGGGTAAGCAGATTCAGCGGCAACTGGCGGGCACCCGCACCAAGCTCACCCTGGAACTCGGCGGCAAGGCGGCCAACATCGTCTTCGACGACGCGCCGCTGGACCAGGCGATCGAAGGCATCGTCAACGGGATCTTCTTCAATCAGGGCCACGTGTGCTGCGCGGGTTCCCGGCTACTGGTGCAGGAATCCATCGCCGAGGAGCTGCTGGACAAACTGCACTATCGAGCGTCGACCTTGCGCATCGGCGACCCGCTGGACAAGAACACCGACATCGGCGCGATCAACTCCCGCGAACAACTGGCCAAGATCCGCGACCTGGTCGCCGCGGGCGAGCAGGAGGGCGCGCAGCGCTGGACCAGCCCGTGCCCCTTGCCGGACAAGGGATTCTTCTTCGCGCCCACGGTGTTCTCCGACGTGCAGTCCTCGATGCGAATCGCCCGTGAGGAGATCTTCGGCCCGGTGCTCTCGGTGCTCACGTTCCGCACGCCTGATGAGGCGGTGGCCAAGGCCAACAACACGCCGTATGGACTCTCCGCGGGGATCTGGACCGAGAAGGGGTCCAGGATCCTGTGGATGACCAGCAGGCTGCGCGCGGGTGTGGTGTGGGCCAACACGTTCAACCGATTCGACCCCGCAGCACCCTTCGGCGGATATCAGGAATCCGGGTTCGGCCGGGAAGGTGGCCGCGCGGGGCTGGAGGCGTACCTCGATGTCTGACACCGCACGGGTGGCAATTGCCAAGACATACAAGCTCTTCATCGACGGGAAGTTCCCCCGCTCGGAGTCGGGCCGGTCCTACTCGGTGACCGACGCCCGCGGCAAGTTTCTCGCCAACGCCGCGCATGCATCACGTAAGGACCTGCGCGACGCGGTTTCCGCCGCCCGCAAGGCATTCACGGGCTGGTCCGGGGCGACCGCGTACAACCGCGGCCAGGTGCTCTACCGGGTCGCCGAGGTGATGGAAGGCAGGCGGGACCAATTCGCAGCCGAGGTCGCCGCAGGCGAGGGCGTGCAGGCCAAGCGCGCCCAGTCGGTGGTGAACACCGCGATCGATCGCTGGGTCTGGTACGCGGGCTGGACCGACAAGATCGCTTCTGTGCTGGGCGCGGCGAACCCGGTCGCGGGCCCGTACTTCTCCTTCACCGTGCCGGAGCCGACCGGTGTGGTTGGCGTGCTGGCACCGCAACGGTCGTCCCTGCTTGGGCTGGTCAGCGTGCTGGCGCCGGTGCTGGCGACCGGCTGCACGGCAGTGGTGGTGAGCAGTGCCGAGCGGCCGCTTCCGGCGATCACCCTGTCCGAGGTGCTTGCCACCTCCGACCTGCCCGGTGGGGTGGCCAACATGCTGACCGGCCGCGCCGCCGAACTGGGTCCTTGGCTGGCCGCGCACGCCGACGTCAACGCGCTCGACCTCACCGGAGCCGATCCCGAGCAGCGCGCCGAACTCGCGCATACCGCCGCCGGCACGGTCAAGCGCGTGCTGCGCGTCCCCGATCGTGAGCCGGACTGGGCAGCTACCCCGGACATCACCCGGCTGCGCACCTACACCGAGCAGAAGACGGTCTGGCACCCGATGGGCGTCTGACCCGCGGTGCATATGTCGACATATGACCCTCAGCCAGGAGCGTCAGTGCACCACCGCGTCGCGCACTTCGCTGAGCAGCTCGCGCATGGCGTTCTCCGCGTTCTCGGCGCGGGCAGCGGCCACCGAACGCGCCACCTCCTCGTGCAGGTCGAGGGCCTTGGGCACCGGCCGGTGCGGCATGAGTCCGAGCGTGGTGCGGCCTTTGAGCACCACGGCGACAACCTCGGTCAACGCTGCGAACATCTCGTTGCCGCCCGCGCGGAGCAGCAGGGTGTGAAAGGCGATGTCCAACTCGAGGAACTCGTCGAGTTCGCCAGCCTCGCCCCGTTCCCGCATGGCGGCGGCCAACTCGACGATCCGCTGCCGCTCGGCGGCTGACGCGCCGCGCGCGGCCGAGTGCGCCGCGAGCGGCTCGATGGCGATCCGAAGCTCGGTGAGCGACCGCAGCTGGGCGTCCCTGCCCGCCCCTGCCAGCCGCCACCAGATCACCCGCGGATCGAATACGTGCCAGCACGATGGCGGCTGCACGGTGATCCCAACCCGTCGACGCGAGTGCACCAGGCCGATGGATTCCAGCAGGCGCATGGTCTCCCTGGCGACGGTGCGTGACACCCCGAACCGCTGCTGAATCTGATCAAGGGTCAGTACGTGTCCCTCGGGCAGGACACCGCCGGTGATCTGCAGGCCGAGCGTGTCCAACACGGAATTGTGCAGCGCCCGCACGTTCACCTGGTCCCCGATCCGTGGCCCCACCTGCCGAAGCGTATCCCGGGATGACCGTCTTCCCTAGGAAGCGGAATGGTGATACCTTTCACGGTCAAAGATACTACCTGTGGTCGGAGCCTATCGCTGACCAGCAGTTCTCGTCACCGCGGCCGAGAGGAGACCCATGACGCACGCCTCATCCACAACGGGGACCGCCCTGGTGGTGATGGGAGTTTCTGGAGTCGGCAAGACCACGACCGCCCGCCTGCTCGCCCAACGGCTCGGGTGGCGCATGGCGGAAGCCGACGAATTCCACCCCAGGTCGAACATCGACAAGATGACCGCGGGCGTCCCGCTGACCGACGCGGACCGCCTGCCGTGGTTGCTGGCCATCGTCGAGTGGATCAGCGGGCACGCCACCGCAGGCGAGAACGTCGTCGTCACCTGCTCGGCGCTCAAGCGCTCCTACCGGGATGTGCTGCGGCAAGCCCCCGCACGAGTGCGGTTCGTATTCCTGCACGGATCGGCCGACGTGGTCAGCAGGCGGATGGCGGACCGCTCCGGTCATTTCATGCCCCCGGCCTTGCTGGGTTCGCAGTACGCGGACCTGGAACCCCTGGCAGCCGAAGAAGACGGCGTGGTGGTGGACCCACGAGACACGCCGGAACAGATCGCCGCATCCGCACTCACCCGCCTCGGTCTCGACTCGGGCACGTCCTCAACCGGTGAGCACCCGATCAGCAACGGAGCCCCCGCATGAACACCAACGACGAATGGGTCCAGACCCTCGGCGCCGGACCGCTGCTCGCAATCGCGGTCGCCGCGGTCGCCCTGCTGCTCTTCGCGATCATCACCCTGCGGGTACACGCGTTCCTCGCTCTGGTTGCGGTCAGCCTGCTCACCGCGCTGGCCACCGGGATCCCGGCAGACGAGGTGATCCCCACCGTGACCGACGCCTTCGGCAGCACGTTGGGCAGCGTCGCACTCCTGGTCGGCCTCGGCGCGATGATCGGCAGGCTGGTCGAAGTCAGCGGTGGCGCCCAAGCCCTCACCGATGCGTTGATCGCGCGATTCGGCGAACGGCGCGCCCCACTGGCGCTGGGCATCAGCTCGTTGATCTTCGGGTTCCCGATCTTCTTCGACGCAGGCCTCGTGGTGATGCTGCCGATCGTGTTCACTGTCGCCCGGCGGCTCGGCGGCGGTGTACTCCGGTACGGGCTGCCCACCGCGGGCGCGTTCTCCGTGATGCACGTCTTCGTTCCGCCACATCCTGGTCCGGTGGCGGCCACCGAACTGCTTGGCGCCGACGTCGGCCTGGTCATCCTGCTCGCGCTGGCCGTAGCCATCCCCACCTGGTACCTCACCAGCTACCTCTATGGACTCTGGGCGGGCAGGCGGATCGTGTTGCCGGTGCCGGATATCCTCACCGGCGGCAAGCCTGCCGAGCATGACGAGAACCCGCCGCGTCCGGGCACAGTGGTGGCCGTGCTGCTGCTCCCGCTGGTGATGATCTTCGCCAACACCGGCCTTGATGCGGCCCGAGCCGCCGGCTGGGTTGATGGTGAAGCCGGCTGGTACCAGGCGCTGCGCACCCTGGGTTCCACCCCGGTCGCCCTGCTGCTGACCGTGTTCGTGGTGTCCTACCTGCTGGGCACCCGAAGGGGGCGCGGCAAGGAGGTGCTGGACAAGCTGCTCGATTCCGCCCTCGGGCCGGTGTGCGCGATCATCCTGATCACCGGTGCCGGCGGGATGTTCGGCGGCGTGCTGCGCGCCAGCGGCATCGGTGATGCACTGTCCGATGGGCTGTCCGGCATCGGCCTACCGGTGATCGTCGCCGCCTACGTGGTCGCCACCGCCTTGCGGATCGCCCAGGGGTCGGCCACGGTCGCGCTGACCACCGCCGCCGGGCTGGTGCAGCCGGTGGTGCTGGCCAACGGCTTCAACCAGCTGGAACTGACCGCCATCGTGCTGGCGCTCGCCGCGGGATCGGTCACCGCCAGCCACGTCAACGACTCAGGGTTCTGGCTGGTCGGCCGGTTCATGGGCATGGACGTGAAGACCACCCTGAAGACCTGGACGGTCATGCAGACGACCATCGGCCTGATGGGCTTCGGGCTGGCGTCGGCCCTCTTCGTGATCGCCTGACCATCGTGTCCGCGCCTGACCATCGTGTCCGCGCCCTGGGCACGTGTGTCCGCGCCCTGGGCACGTGTGACGAGTACCTGAACCGCGCACACGGTGCTTACAACTCCCCGACGCCGACCACGTGTACGACGGCATAGCCCGCCTCGTCGGATGCGGCGAGGTCGACCTCTGCGGTGATCGCCCAGTCGCGGTTGCCATCGGGGTCGTCGAAGGTCTGGCGCACCCGCCACAGCTCCGGTTCGACGTCGATGCTGATCAGTGCGGGACCGCGTGCGTCGGCCCCGGTGCCGATCGAGTCGTACTCGGCGAAGTACCCGTCGAGGGCGTCTTCCCACGCCTCGGCGGTCCAGCCGGACGCACCGTCCAGCTCACCAAGTTCGGCATAAGCCCTCCGTGCGGTGAGCTCCACCCGGCGGAACAGCTCGTTGCGCACGAGCACCCGGAAGGCGCGCTCGTTGCCGGTGACCGGCCTCGGTTCGTGGATCACCGGCCGCGAGACCACTGTGTCATCGGTGGGGTGCCGCAAGGTCTCCCACTCGTCGAGCAGGCTCGAGTCGACCTGACACACCAGCTCCCCGAGCCATTCGATCAGATCGATCAGAGGCTCGGTCTTGGCTTCGTCCGGCACCGAGTGCCGCAGCGAGTCATAGACGTCGGTGAGGTAGCGCAGCACGAGCCCTTCCGAGCGCGCCAGCCCGTAGTAGCCGACGTACTCCACGAAGTTCATCGCGCGCTCGTACATGTCGCGCACCACCGACTTGGGCGACGGCTGCGTGTCGGCCACCCACGGGTGGCCCTGCCGGTAGGTGAGGAACGCTGCGTCGATCAGCTCGGCCAGCGGCTTCGGGTAGCTGACGTCTTCGAGCAGTTCCATCCGTTCGTCGTACTCGATTCCTTCGGTCTTCATCACGGCGACCGCTTCCCCACGGGCTTTGAACCGCTGCTGGGCGAGCACCGGCCGTGGATCATCCACAGTGGTCTCGATAACGGAGACGACATCCAAGGCGTAGGACGGCGATTCGGTGTCGAACAGTTCGATCGCGGCCAGCGCGAAGGGGGAGAGCGGTTGATTGAGCGCGAAGTCGAACTGCAGGTCCACGGTCAGGCGCGCGATGCGCCCGTGCTCATCGGGTTCGGTCAATTGCTCGACGACCCCTGCGGCACGAAGGGCCCGATAGATCGCGATCGCGCGCAGGATGTGCTTGCGCTGCTTGTCCCTCGGCTCGTGGTTGTCCTCCAGCAGATGCCGCATCGCGTCAAAAGCGCTGCAGGCGTTTCCTTTTCTCCCGATGACATTGAGCAGCATCGAGTGACTGACCGCGAAACTTGAGACCAACTGCTCGGGTTCGGCGGCGATCAACCGCTCGTAGGTGGACTCGGTCCAGTTGACGAAGCCCTCGGGAGCTTTCTTGCGCACGATCTTGCGCTTCTTCTTCGGATCGTCCCCCGCCTTGGCCAGGGCTTTGGCGTTCTCGATCACGTGGTCGGGCGCCTGCACTACGACGTAGCCGTCGGTGTCATAGCCCGCCCGGCCGGCACGGCCTGCGATCTGGTGGAACTCGCGGGCCTTGAGGTGCCGCATACGCACCCCGTCATACTTGGTCAGCGCGGTGAGCACGACAGTCCTGATCGGCACGTTGATGCCCACCCCGAGCGTGTCGGTCCCGCAGATGACCTTGAGCAGCCCGGCTTGGGCCAACTGCTCCACCAGCCTGCGGTACTTGGGCAGCATACCCGCGTGGTGCACGCCGATTCCGTGCCGGACGAGCCGGGATAACGTCCTGCCGAACCCGGCGGAGAACCGGAAATCCCCGATCAGGTCGGCGATCGCGGACTTCTCCGACTTGGTGCAGACGTTGATGCTCATCAGCGACTGGGCACGCTCGATCGCGGCCGCCTGGGAGAAATGCACGAGATACACCGGCGCCTGTCCCCCGGCTAGCAGCTCGTCGATGGTTTCGTGCAACGGAGTGAGCGCGTATCGGTAGGTCAGCGGAACCGGTCGTTCTGCCGAGGTCACCACAGCCGTCTGCCTGCCGGTCCTGCGCGTCAGGTCCCTGTCGAAGAACGAGACGTCGCCGAGCGTGGCCGACATCAGCAGGAACTGCGCCTTGGGCAACTCGAGCAGCGGCACCTGCCAGGCCCAGCCCCGGTCCGGCTCGGCGTAGAAGTGGAACTCGTCCATGACGACCAGGCCCACGGTGTTTCCGTCGGCCGCCTGCCCGGTCCGCAGCGCGATGTTGGCCAGGATCTCCGCCGTGCAGCAGATGATCGGCGCATCGGCGTTCACGCTGGAATCGCCGGTCATCATGCCGACCGAGTCGGCACCGAAGATGTCGACCAGCGAGAAGAACTTCTCCGAGACCAGCGCCTTGATCGGTGCGGTGTAGTAGCTGCGCCGCCCGTGCGCCAGCGCCGTGAAGTGCGCGCCGATCGCCACCAGGCTCTTACCTGATCCGGTCGGCGTGGAAAGGATCACGTTGGCCCCTGACACGATCTCGATCAGCGCTTCTTCCTGCGCCGGGTACAGCGACAACCCGCGACCGTTCGCCCAGGTGGCGAAGGCCTCGAACAGCGCATCGGGGTCGGCGTCGGCGGGCAGAACATCGGCGAGGGTCGTGCTGGTGACAGTCATCGTGCCTGTAGATCGTGCCATCCGCTGCCCGCCTCGTGCCCTGCCGCGTAGGAACCCGTAGGCTTCGGACGCGCAAGGCTAGTGCGCGGCACGCGTGCAACTGTCACCGGAGGATGCAGTGGCAACCGACATCATCCCGATCGAACTCGGACTCCCACAGGGTGATCTGGTCACCCTCTGGGCACCTCGGTGGCGCGAGGAAGGAGAGGAGTGGGAGGCCTTCCTCGGCGACGAGGACGACCTGTACGCCTTCCCCGACTCGGCGCACCTCGCCGCGTTCGTGCGCACCGCCGAGCGGCACGACCTGATCGATCACCCCGCGTGGCATGTCGTTCCCGCGCTGAACGTGCCCGAACTGATCCCGGATGACGACCACTCATACGACCTGGTGGGCGTGCCTGAACTGGTCGCCGAGGAACCCGACTCGTGGACGATCGGTGAGCTCGCCGAGATCGTCAACATCGTGCGCTCGCTTGCCGATGTCTGCGAACTCGACGAGGTGCACGAGGTCCTCGATGCGCACGAGGGTTTCTCATTGCTCCAGCAGGGCAGGCTGCCCTTCACCGGGCGTGATGGCGCTCGGCTGTGGACCGACCTCGCCGAGGCGGTGGCCGAGAAGTGGGACACCGTGCTCGACGCGATCGATCAACTCGTCACGGTGCCTGCGGTGGACGCCGCGACGCTGGACGAGACCGCAGAGGAACTTGCGGCTTTCCACGAGGAGTCGGCCGAGTCCGAGGCGGGCGTGGACAGCGACCATGAACTGGACGAGGACGCCGACGACGAGCTGGCCGGATTCTGGGCCGAGGTCGGCATCGACCCGATCAAGATCGTCAGCAACAACGCCGAGTACTACACCCTGCGCTGTTACCTGGAGGATGAGCCGATCTTCCTCGGCTCAGACGGCCGCATCGACGTGTTCACCTCGACCCGCGCGCTCGGCCGCAAGCTGGCAGATGCGGACGAACTCGGCGAGAACGACCTGTCCGAGGTGGCCACCTGGAACGACGTAGTCACGAAGGCGACAACCGGCGAGCTGGACATCGAGGTCACCGACGAGAACACCTACGTGCTCGCAGGCCTCGACGAGGACATCGCCGAGGGTATCGACGGCATCGATCCGACCCAGTTGGATCTGGCGGTCGAGCTGCTCACCGATGCCGCGGACTGGGCGGAGGACGACACCGTGTCCGAGTCCCTCACGCAGTCGGAGAGCCTCGGCTGGCTGGTGTCCTTCGTCGTGCGGCCGGACCCGACCCGGCTGGCGCCGAGCGCCCCGTTCGACGCCGAGGTCGCGGCCTGGCAGAAACTCATCAACGACTTCGAGGATCGCCTCCGGGTGCATTAGCGCCCCGCACCCCGCGCTCGTGAGTGAATGTTGTTGTCCTGGCAACCCTGGTCACTCACGACATCCTCGTGAGTGACCAGGGTCGCCCATGCAACAACATTCACTCACGAGCGGCTGCACGAACCGGGAGGAGCACGGTGGCCAGAGTGGGGAAGATGGCGGCAATGCAGAAGGCCAGCGCGTAGCCTCCGCCGCCGATGACCAGACCCAATGCAGGCGGGGTGGCCGCAGCAGCCAGATTCTGCGCGATGTTCTGTACCCCCATGGCCCGGCCTGCCCACGCGGTGCCAGCCAGCTCGGCGCTCGCGGTGAACCCCAGCCCGTTGTCGCTGACCGTGATCACCGCGGCCAGCACGAAGGCGACCACGACCAGCCAAGGCCGGCTGGCATCGCCCAGCGCCACCAGCACCATGACCGCCGCGCTGGCGAGCGCCAACTGACGGATCGGTCGCACCCGGCTGCCCACCCGGTCCGACCACCATCCCGCACCGAGCCTGCCCAGCGCACCCAGCGCCTGCACGCCCGCCAAGAACCAGCCTGCCTGTAGCGCGCTCCACTGCTGGACGGTCGCCAGGTACACCGGCGAGAAGGCCGAGATCGCGAACTGCGGCACCACCAGCAGTGCACTCGCGCCGTGTAGCCGCCATAGAGTGGATTCCCGGTATGGAGACAGTGGGCGAGGCGTATTCGCCGACTGCGAAGGCGCGGGTCTCGGCGGATCGATCACCAGCAAGGCCACCAGTGCGGCCGCCAGCAGCGCCAATCCCGCGGGGAAGGCGAGCGCGGCCCGAAAGCCCCACTCGGCGGCGATCGGCGGCAGGCCGAGCGCGGCAAGGCCCACTCCGAGCGGTTGGGCGGTCTGCCGTACGCCCATCGCGAAACCGCGCTCGGCGGCATCGAACCAGCCCATCACCACTCGTCCGCTCGCCGCGTGACCGAGCCGGCGCAAGCCCCTGCCAGCAACAGGAGCACGAACAGCGCGGGCAACCCGTGGGTGGCGAATGCGGCGGCGCCGATCAGCAGGCCCGACGCACCAAGACCCAGCGCCATGATCAACCGCTCGCCATAGGCGTCCGCCGCGGCTCCCCACACGATCAGCGTGGCGAGCAGGCCGATGCTCGGAGCGGCGACGATCACGGTCGCACGAGCGAGGGACAGTCCCTCGGAGGCCAACATCGCCGGTACCCCGGCCCAGCGGGTGGCCGCAACGGCGGGATGAAGGG
>JBOHER010000327.1:0-9262 GCA_050701115.1 Haloechinothrix sp.
GCGCGCACCCCCTCATGCACAGACGAAGTCCGCGATGAACTCCTTCGTGCGAGCGGCCACCAGGGTGGAGTTGCTCCGCGGCAACCAGTGACCGCCGGGCACCTGGCGCAACCGCACGTCAGGAACCCACCAGTCGACGCTCTGCTGCAGCGCGGGCGATACGAATGGGTCGTTGACCGGCGCGAGCACCTGCACCGGGAGATGCGCCCGCCGCTCCTCCGGCCGGACGAGCCGTAGCAGCATGTTCGCCCGGTACAGCGCCAACCCGTGCACTCCATCGGACAATGCGGGAGGGCCCGCTCCCCGGTCGCCCGTCCGCCGCTGCAGAGAGCTCACCACTCGCGCAGCCCAGCCACGACGCCAGGCCAGCTCCGGAATGAGCGGCAGGTGGAAAAACGCGATGTATGCAGAGAACACCAACTGCCGGAGCATCGCCCGGACGCCGCGCACTGTTGGACGGCACACATTCTTGCGAATCCACTGGCCTACGTGGTCAAGGCATGGCCCCGAGATCGACGTGAATGAGGCGATCCGGCCACGCAGCCGGTCCCCGGTCACCGCGTGCCAGGACTGAATGGAGCCCCAGTCATGCGCCAGCAGGTGCACCGGCTGATCCGGGCTCACCGCATCGACGACCGCGGCGAGGTCGGATTCGAGTTGATCCAGCCGGTAGGCCGAGCGCTTCCTGGGCTTGCCGGACTCCCCCGCACCCCGCACGTCATAGGTGACGACGCGAAATTCATCAGCGAGCGCAGCGACGACGCCGTCCCACACCGTGTGGTCGTCCGGGTAGCCGTGCACGCAGATGATCGTCGTCGCGTCCTCGTCGCCCTTGACTTGCACAGCGAGGCGCACACCGTCGGTGGCGTACACCTCGCTGGTCATGCCGCGTCCCGCCGTCCGGTACGGCCCGCCAACTGGTAGTCGCTGGGGTTCACCTTGCGGGTGGCCAACCAGTACTTCCAAGTGAACCCGGGCCAGATGGTGCGGTTGACGCCACGGGAGTCCAGGTACCAGCTGGTGCAACCGCCGGTGGTCCAGATGCCGTTCTCGAGCTTCTTCTGCACCTGGGCCTGGAACTTGTCCTGCACCGATTCGCGCACGTCGAGCGCGGCCGCCTGGTGGCGCTCCGCCAGTCTGATCGCGTCGATGACGTAGCAGGCCTGCGACTCGATCATGAAGACTACCGACATGTGGCCAAGGCCGGTGTTCGGACCGAGCAGGAAGAACAGGTTGGGGTACCCGGCAACGCTGATACCCTTGTGGGTCCGCATCCCGTACTCTCGCCATTCCTTGGCCAGGGCGCGCCCGTCGACACCGATAACCTCGAGGTAGTCGAACGCGTCGGTGACGTGGAAACCGGTGCCGTAGATGATCACGTCGGCTTCGTGCTCGACGCCTGCCGCATCGACGACGCTGCGCTCGCGCACCTCGACGACGCCGACGGTGGTCACATCGACGTTCTCTCGCGCCAGCGCTAAGTAATAGTCGTTGGCCTGCAGGACTCGCTTGCAGCCCATCGTGTAATCAGGGGTCAGCTTGCCGCGCAGCTCAGGGTCCTTGATGGCCTTGTTGATCTGCCGCTTGGCGATCATCTCGGCGGCCTTCATCAGCGCGGGATGGCCGTTGAACCCGACCGCTCGGGACTCGAGGAGCCAGTACAGGACGTTGCGGTACGCGCGCTGCGTCGCGGGCACCCGGCGGAACAACGCCTTGATCCAGTTCGGCATCCGGTGATCTCGTTTGGGCATGACCCAGGGTGCTGTCCGCTGAAACACGGTCAGCCGTGCGACCTCAGGAGCGATCTGCGGGATGAACTGGATCGCGCTCGCACCCGTTCCGACCACGGCGACCTTCTTGCCGCGCAGGTCGACGTCGTGGTTCCACTGCGCGGAGTGGAACGCCGCGCCCCCGAAGTTCTCGATGCCCTCAAGTGTGGGAACGTTCGGGATGTGCAGCGCGCCGACGCCGGAGACCAGGAACTGGCCGGTGAACTCGTCGCCGCCCGCGCCGGTGACCGTCCACTCGCGAGCATCGTCGTCCCACCGCGCGCTCGCCATCTCGACGCCAAAGCGAATGTGCGGTCGCAGGTCGTAGGAGTCGGCGACACCCTTGAGGTAGTCGAAGATCTCCGGCTGGCCGGAGAACGCGCGGCTCCAGTTCGGGTTCTGCTCGTAGGAGAAGGAGTACATGTGCGACTGGATGTCGCAAGCGCAGCCGGGGTAGGAGTTGTCCCGCCAAGTGCCGCCCACCTCGTCGGCCTTCTCCAGGATCACGAAGTCGGTGATGCCCGCGTTCTTGAGCTGTATGGCCATGCCGAGCCCGGAGAAGCCGGTACCAACGATGACGACCTTGGCACGCTCCCGCTGCACCATCTGTTCCTCCACGCCGTTGGGGTTCGATCCCGGTTACCGCATTCGCGTGTTACCAGAAGTAACGGTTACCAGGAAGTAGCATGAGTTACTCACGAGTATCTGTCAAGTGCATCTGCAAGCAATCAGCAAGCGGCCGTAACGCAGAGCACACGCCACTCCCGGCGAGAGACAGGTAATCTGGTCGGGCAGCGTCGCACCGAGAGCTCGCGGGGTCGGTTACCCAGGGCATACGCCCGATCGGCCACTAGCTCCCTCGCAATAGCCCAACCAGGTTGACCTCGCGCAAGCGCGACACGCGATCCGTCAACCCGACGTGGCATTTCCCACGACCAGGCCGCGAGGTATCCCGATAACCGGGATTTCACATTAAAGTAATCTCCAACCCCGGAAACCCCGGGGCAACCATGCGCGCCGGTCGACCCCCGCCAATCCGGAGGCCAGGCTTGGCGCGCCGGTCGCACGATGAAGTGCGCACCTGCGGTCACACAGTGCGGTGTGGCCTCTTGCCCACGGTGAGTGAATCACCGGGCAATTCGTGTCTCGACCCAGCAGGGCCGTCGATTCCCGTCGACAGGGGCCGCCCGCCAGGGTGGCTCGTGGCGAGGAGAAGCAACGCGACCACGACGTAGTGGACGCGACGCCACCGTCGATCGACCCGGCGATCGAGCTCCACAGAGACCATCGCGCCTGGCGGGCGTGGCCGTTACACAGTTGTGTCCAACACCGCTGAATCGGCCCAACCACGCCTGCCCGGCCGCGCCGACACCACAGGGAGGGCGGCAAGCCGTGACCCGCCACAGAATATTCCCCACCCCCCTCTCCGAGGGCCCCGCCCCCCGGGCGAACTCCTGCGGCCCTGCATCAAGGCCTGCGGGGGGTTTGTACGACGAGCAGTTCGAGCACGACGCCTGTGGCGTCGCGTTCGTCGCCGACCTGACCGGTCGCCGCGATCACGCCATCGTGCGTAAAGCCCTCGTCGCACTGAGAAACCTCGAGCACCGCGGTGCGCGTGGCGCCGAACCGGAGACCGGCGACGGCGCGGGCCTGCTGATTCAGGTCCCGGACGCCTTCTACCGCGACGTGGTCGACTTCGAGCTGCCCGAAGCGGGCGGCTACGTGGTGGGTACTGCCTTCCTCCCCGTCGACGCCGACGATCGCGGCAAGGCCATGTCCGCCATCGAGGGTGTCGCCGCCGAGGAGAACATGCGGCTGCTGGGGTGGCGCGAGTTGCCGGTCGACACCAGGCACGTCGGGCCGACGGCTGCGACGACCATGCCGTTCTTCGCTCAGCTGTTCCTGGCCCCGCACGATCACGAGGTCGGCGGCCTCGACCTTGAGCGGCTGGCGTTCGTGGTGCGCAAGCGCGCCGAGCACGCCACCGGCGTGTACTTCCCGAGCCTTTCCGCGCGCACCATCGTCTACAAGGGCATGCTCACCGAGCCGCAGGTCGAGAAGTTCTTCGGCGACCTCACCGACGAGCGGGTGACCAGCTCCATCGGCCTGGTGCACTCGCGGTTCTCCACCAACACCTTCCCGTCCTGGCCGCTGGCTCACCCGTACCGCTACGTCGCACACAACGGTGAGATCAACACCCTGCGCGGTAACCGGAACTGGATGGACGCGCGCGAGTCGATGCTCGCCAGCGACCTCATCCCTGGCGACCTCCAGCGCATCTACCCGATCATCACCCGCGGTGCCAGCGACTCGGCCTCCTTCGACGAGGTGCTCGAACTGCTGCACCTCGGCGGGCGATCGCTGCCGCACGCCGTGCTGATGATGATCCCCGAAGCCTGGGAGAACCACGAGGAGATGGACCCGGCCCGCCGGGCGTTTTACGAGTTCCACTCCACCCTGATGGAGCCGTGGGACGGCCCCGCGCTGGTGTCGTTCACCGACGGCACCCAGATCGGTGCGGTGCTGGACCGTAACGGACTGCGGCCCGCCCGGTACTGGGTCACCGAGGACGGCCTGGTCGTACTGGCCTCCGAGGTCGGCGTGCTCGACATCGACCCGAGCACCATCGTCAAGAAGGGCCGGCTCGAGCCGGGCCGGATGTTCCTGGTGGACACAGCAGCAGGTCGGATCATCGACGACGAGGAGATCAAAGGTCAGCTGGCCGCCGAATACCCCTATACCGAGTGGGTGGACGCCGGTCTCCTGCGCCTGGACGATCTGCCCGAGCGGGAGCGCGAGGTGCCGACGCACGGCTCACTCGTGCATCGCCAGCAGACGTTCGGCTACACCGAGGAGGAGCTCACGGTGCTGCTCGCACCGATGGCCCGCGCGGGTGCCGAGCCGCTCGGCTCGATGGGTAACGACTCCCCGCTCGCGCCGCTGTCCTCAAGGTCACGTCAGCTGTTCGACTACTTCTCGCAGCTGTTCGCACAGGTCACCAACCCGCCGCTGGACGCGATCCGGGAGGAACTGGTCACCTCGCTCGAGGCGCAGCTGGGCACCGAGCCCAACCTGCTGGTCGCGGACAACAACTCGTGCCGCCGCATCGTGCTGCCCTTCCCGGTGCTGGACAACGACGAACTCGCCAAGCTGGTACACGTCAACGACGACGGTGACCTGCCGGAGTTCCAGGCGGCCACCATCCACGGTCGCTACGACGTGCACGGCGGCGGCGACGCCCTGGTGCGCCGCCTCGACGAGATCCGCGCCGAGGTGGTTGATGCGATCAACGACGGCGCACGGCTGATCGTGCTGTCCGACCGCGGAGTCGACGCCGACCACGCGCCGATCCCGTCGCTGCTGCTCACCGGCGCGGTGCACCACCATCTGGTGCGGGAGAAGCTGCGCACCCAGGTAGGCCTTGTGGTGGAGGCAGGAGACGCCCGCGAGGTGCACCACATCGCGCTGCTGATCGGGTACGGCGCCGCGGCGGTGAACCCGTATCTGGCGATGGCGACCGTGGAAGAGATGTCGCGGCGCGGTGTTCTTGGTGGCGAGACCGACGCCAAGAAGGCCACCCAGAACCTGATCAGGGCGCTGGGCAAGGGTGTCCGCAAGACCATGTCCAAGATGGGCGTGTCGACGATGGCCTCCTACACCGGCGCACAGATCTTCGAGGCTCTCGGCCTTGGCAAGGAGGTCGTCGACACCTGCTTCACCGGCACCACCTCCAAGCTGGGCGGGGTCGGCTTCGACGTGCTCGCCGAAGAGGTCGCGCAACGACACAACAAGGCCTTCCCGGACCACGGTGTGCACGCCAACCACCGAGAGCTCGAACTGGGCGGTGACTACCAGTGGCGCCGTGAGGGCGAACACCACCTGTTCAACCCGCAGACGGTGTTCAAGCTGCAGCACTCCACCCGCGCGGGCAAGTACGAGATCTTCAAGGAGTACACGCAAGCGGTCGACGACCAGGCCGAACGGCTGATGACGCTGCGCGGTCTGTTCGAAATGAAGGAGGGTGCACGGCCGCCGGTGCCGATCGAGGAGGTCGAGCCGGTCTCCGACATCGTCAAACGCTTCAGCACGGGCGCCATTTCCTATGGCTCGATCTCCAAGGAGATGCACGAGACGCTGGCCATCGCGATGAACCGGTTGGGCGCCAAGTCCAACACCGGCGAGGGTGGCGAGGACGCCGACCGGCTGTACGACCCCGAGCGCCGCTCGGCGATCAAGCAGGTCGCTTCCGGCCGGTTCGGGGTGACCAGCGAGTACCTGGTCAACGCCGACGACATCCAGATCAAGATGGCGCAGGGTGCCAAGCCGGGTGAGGGTGGTCAGCTGCCGGGCACCAAGGTGTACCCGTGGGTGGCCAAGACCCGGCACTCGACACCCGGCGTCGGCCTGATCTCGCCGCCGCCGCACCACGACATCTACTCGATCGAGGACCTCGCTCAGCTGATCCACGATCTGAAGAACGCCAACCCTGCGGCACGGATCCACGTCAAGCTGGTCTCCGAGGTCGGTGTCGGTACGGTCGCCGCCGGTGTGTCCAAGGCGCACGCGGACGTCGTGCTGATCTCCGGCCACGACGGCGGTACCGGCGCGTCGCCGCTGTCCTCGATCAAACACGCGGGCGGCCCATGGGAGCTCGGCCTGGCCGAGACGCAGCAGACGCTGCTGGCCAACCGGCTGCGCGACCGGATCGTGGTGCAGACCGACGGTCAGCTCAAGACCGGCCGGGACGTCATCATCGCGGCGCTGCTCGGTGCCGAGGAGTTCGGTTTCGCCACCGCTCCGCTGATCGTCTCCGGCTGCATCATGATGCGGGTGTGCCACCTCGACACCTGCCCGGTGGGCGTCGCGACGCAGAACCCGACGCTGCGCGAGAAGTTCAGCGGCAAGGCAGACTACGTGGTCAACTTCTTCTCCTACATCGCCCAAGAGGTGCGGGAGTACCTGGCCGCGCTGGGCTTCCGATCGATCGCAGAGGCCGTCGGCCACGCGGAGATGCTCGACACCCGTAAAGCCATCGACCACTGGAAGGCCAACGGGCTCGACCTCGCGCCGATCTTCCACGTACCGGAGTTGGAGCCGCGGGCCGCCCGGCACTGCGTCACCACCCAGGACCACGGCCTGGACAAGGCGCTGGACAACACCCTCATTCAGCTGGCGGAGGGCGCGCTCAATTCTGGCGACAAGGTCCACCTCGAACTGCCGGTACGCAACGTCAACCGGACCGTGGGCACCATGCTCGGTCACGAGTTGACCAAGCGCTGGGGTGGCGAGGGCCTGCCGGACGACACGATCCAGGTGACCTTCACCGGTACCGCGGGACAGTCCCTCGGCGCGTTCGTGCCCAAGGGCATCACGCTGCGCCTGATCGGCGATGGCAACGACTACGTCGCCAAGGGCCTTTCCGGTGGCCGGATCGTCGTGCGTCCGCATCCGGACGCGCGGTTCGTCGCCGAGGAGAATCTGATCGCGGGCAACGTGATCGGCTATGGCGCGACCAGCGGCGAGATCTTCCTGCGCGGCAAGGTCGGCGAACGCTTCTGCGTCCGTAACTCCGGCGCGTTGGCCGTCGTCGAGGGCGTGGGTGACCACGGCTGTGAGTACATGACCGGCGGGCACGTCGTCGTGCTCGGTGGTATCGGTCGCAACTTCGCGGCGGGCATGTCCGGTGGTATCGCCTACGTGCTCGACCTGGAAACCGACTTCCAGCACCGGGTCAACGCCGAGATGGTCGACCTCGACCCGCTGGACGACGAGGACCGCGAGTTCCTGCGCGATGCGGTAGAGCGCCATTACGCCGAGACCGACTCCTCGGTTGCGCGGGCACTGCTGGCCGACTGGGACATCGCGGCCGAACGGTTCGGCAAGATCATGCCGAAGGACTACAAGCGCGTCCTGCTGGCACACGAAGCAGCGGTCCGCGACGGCCGCAACATCGACGAGGCAATCATGGAGGCCGCACATGGCTGACCCCAAGGGCTTTCTGACCACCGAGCGCGACGTGCCGAAGACCCGGCCGGTCCCGCTGCGGCTGATGGATTGGCGCGAGGTCTACGAAGAATCAAGCACAGCCGCGTTCGGCGCTGATCGTGGGGAGAAGCAGGCCGGCCGCTGTATGGACTGCGGTATCCCGTTCTGCCACCAGGGCTGCCCGCTGGGCAACCTGATCCCGGACTGGAACACGCTGGTCTGGCGGCAGGACTGGCAGGACGCGAGCGAGCGCCTGCACGCGACCAACAACTTCCCGGAGTTCACCGGGACGTTGTGCCCCGCACCGTGTGAGGCAGCCTGCGTGCTGGGTATCAACGACGACCCGGTGACCATCAAGCGCGTCGAGATCTCGATCATCGACCGAGCCTGGGACGAAGGCTGGGTGACACCGCAGCCGCCGAAGACCAAGACCGGCAAAAAGGTCGCGGTGGTCGGCTCGGGTCCGGCCGGGCTCGCCGCGGCCCAGCAGCTGACCCGGGCAGGGCACGACGTGGTCGTGTTCGAGCGCGCGGACGCCATCGGTGGTCTGCTGCGCTACGGCATCCCCGAGTTCAAGATGGAGAAATGGCGCCTGGACCGCAGGCTGGCGCAGATGCGCGCCGAGGGCACCGAGTTCCGCACGAACGTCAATGTCGGCGTCGACGTCACCGCCGCGCAGTTGCGCGAGTCCTACGACGCGGTCGTGCTGGCCGGTGGGGCCACTCAGTGGCGGGACCTGCCGATCCCCGGCCGCGACATCCACGGCGTCCACCAGGCCATGGAGTACCTGCCGCCCGCGAATAGAGTGGCTCGCCGGGCATTGGCCGAGACGCCGATCAGCGCCGAGGGCAAGGACGTCATCGTGATCGGTGGCGGTGACACGGGTGCCGACTGCGTGGGCACCGCACACCGTCAGGGCGCTCGGTCGGTGACCCAGCTGGAGATCATGCCCAAGCCGCCGGAGTCGCGCAGCGAGGCCAACCCGTGGCCGACCTACCCGATGATCTACCGGGTGGCCTCCGCGCACGAGGAGGGTGGCGAGCGGGTCTACTCGGTCAACACCAGTGAGTTCGTGGCCGACGCGGACGGCAAGCTCCGCGGGATCAAGCTGGTCGACGTAGAGATGCAGGACGGCAAGTTCGTACCGGTGGAAGGCAGCGAACGGGAGCTTCCCTCCCAGCTGGTCACCCTGGCGATGGGCTTCGCCGGCCCGGAGAAGGGCGCGCTGATCGATGACCTCGGCGTCGAGTTGGACGAGCGGGGCAACGTTGCCCGCGGCAAGGACTTCCAGACCGCAATCGATGGCGTGTTCAGCGCGGGCGACATCGGTCGTGGGCAGTCGCTGATCGTGTGGGCGATCGCCGAGGGCAGGGCCGCGGCCGCCGGTGCGGACGCCTACCTCACCGGGCGGGACGTGCTGCCCGCTCCGATCGCGCCGACCGACCGCCCCATGGTGTAGGTGCATTAGCCGTGCGATGAAGGGAGCTTTGGTGCGCATGATGCGCACC
>JBOHER010000328.1:0-4736 GCA_050701115.1 Haloechinothrix sp.
TGGTGCAGACCTTCGCCGCGCTCGTCCATCCATTGGCGGACCGGGCCCGCACCGATCGGCTGCACCAGCTGTATCGAGGTCATCCCGAGCGGGCTGCCGAGCCCGCTCGGGAGCAGGTAGACGAGCCTGACACCGACATGCGGCAACCGCTCGTCATGAACCACCGACAGACCCGCAGCGGCGTAGGACGACAACGCTTCGTCCGCGTCGTGCACGGCGATCCCCACATGGTCTAGGTACCGGATTGCAGGCCGCAACAACCGCTCGGCCACCTCGCCGCACGGGGCAGCGCCTCCGCGGGGCGGCATTGAACGCGTCATCAATCTCCCCAATGGCCGACCGGTCAACCAATACTACTCTGACGTCACTGCCGAATACTGTCAAGACGAACCCGCCCCACCCCGTATCCGAGATGGCCCCCCGGTGCTCCACGGAGCGTCGGACCCCTGTCGCAGGTGATGCAACGTGCACTACGACTTCTTGAACTCCGTCAGATCCCTGCTGCTCCCTGCTGCGTGTCTGGTTCCACCGCGCCAGGCCGGTCGGCCGCGCCGCCTCCATCGCCAGCGGCACCGCAGACCGCCAAGGGAAGCAGCGCTACGGACAGCGGACCGCTACGAGTGATGAATGTAGCGTGGCCGGCCGGTTGACCAAT
Organism: Haloechinothrix sp.; assembly: GCA_050701115.1. Lineage (GTDB taxonomy): Bacteria > Actinomycetota > Actinomycetes > Mycobacteriales > Pseudonocardiaceae > JBOHER01. Next base: position 656 of record JBOHER010000328.1, read on the forward strand.
TGCATTCGGCTTAGGACGCGCGCATAAATTAACTGTTCGTTTGAGGTTGGTCGGCTAGGCTGCTGTGCGTGAGTCTGGCGGTGGAGCGGCAGCTGGTTGAGAAGTATGAGTCGATGGCCCCGCTGCTCGATGAGCGGCAGCGTCGCCGATGGCTGGGGGTCGAGGCCAGAGCGATAGGCCGGGGCGGGGTGACGGCGGTGGCGCGGGCGACCGGGGTGTCGCGTACCACGGTGAGCGCGGCGGTGCGCGAGCTCGATGATCCGGGCGCGGCGGCGGCGCCGCCCGATCGGGTGCGGCGGGCCGGTGCGGGGCGGCCGTCGGTGACCGCGGCTGATCCGGAGCTGGTGGCGGCGTTGGAGGCGCTGGTGGATCCGGTGACTCGTGGTGACCCGGCCTCGCCGCTGCGGTGGACGTCGAAATCGACGCGGACCCTGGCCGATGAGCTACGCGCCGGTGGGCATGCGGTGGCGCCGCGGACGGTGGCCAAGTTGCTCACCCGGGCGGGCTACAGCCTGCAGGCGGTCCGTAAGACTTTCGAGGGTAAGCAGCATGCTGATCGTGATGCCCAGTTCCGGTACCTGGCCGGGCAGATCAACGCCCACCTCGATGCTGGGGATCCGGTGGTGTCGGTGGACACCAAGAAGAAGGAGCTGGTGGGCCAGTACAAGAACGGTGGCCGTGAGTGGCAACCGAAGGGTCAGCCCGAGCAGGTCGAGGTGTACGACTTCCCCGGCGAAGCGGGCAAGGCGATCCCGTACGGGGTGTACGACATCGCGGCCAACGCCGCCTGGGTGTCGGTCGGGCGTGATCACGACACCGCCACCTTCGCGGTGACCACGCTGCGCCGCTGGTGGGACACCATGGGCCGCCCGCTCTACCCCGACGCGCACAGGCTGCTGATCTGCGCCGACGGCGGCGGGTCTAACGGCTCGCGTGTCCGGCTCTGGAAAGTCGAGCTCGCTGGGCTCGCCGCCGCAACCGGCCTGGCCATCACCGTGTGCCACCTGCCGCCCGGCACCAGCAAATGGAACAAGATCGAGCACCGGCTGTTCAGCCACATCTCCATGAACTGGCGCGGCCGGCCCCTGGAGAGCCACGAGACCATCGTCCAGCTCATCGCCGCCACCACCACCCGCGCCGGCCTCAAAGTCCACGCCGAACTCGACCAAGGCGACTACCCCACCGGCACTAAGATCAGCGACGAGCAGATGGATGCGCTACCCCTGCACCGGCACGACTTCCACCCCAACTGGAACTACACCCTCGAACCCCAAATAACGTCCATGTAATTTATGCGCACGTCCTTAGCATCTCACTAGGCTAGGCAGCGGCCTCGGCGACGGTGGGGTAGTCGACCAGCGCGTCGGCTGTGAGGCCGGCCGGACTGGAGGCCGCTGCGGACACCGACCGGCGGGAGATGGCCATGCCTGACGGGACGAACAGCGAGCCGGAGCCATGCATCGGCTTCCGGATGCATGATCCCGTGTTTGCCCGTGACCCGTACCCGACGTATGAGCGGCTGCGTGACGAGTGCCCGGTCATGCATGTGGACGAGTGCTTTCGGGAATATGGAAAGGGTGGCTACTGGCTGCTCACCCGGTACGACGACGTGGACACCGCGGCCGTCAACCCTGAGACGTTCAGTTCAAGCGTTCCGGGGGTGACAGCGATCCCGATGGTGCGGCTGCAAGAACGCGGTGGCGGTGATCTTGTCGGTGACTTCGCGGTGCCGCTCTCGCTCCGCACCCTATCGGAGTTCCTGTCGTTGCCGGCGACGGACGAGCCGCTCTGGCTTGGCTGGGTCACCCGGCTGTTCCACAGCGCGCGGGAGCTGGACGACGCGCGGCGGGCCACCGCGGAGTTCCACGATTACATCGACACCCTGGTGACCGAACGCGCAGCGACGCCGCGCGAGGACTTTATCAGCATGTTGATCGGGTCGGAGGTGGAGGTACACCGGCTGACGCCGGAGGGGGTCCGCGCGTTCTGTGTTGTCGTAATGGTCGCCGGTCATGAAACCTCGCCGTCCGCGATGGCCGTCGCACTGGAGCGCCTCGCTCAAAACCGCGCCGAGCGAAATCGGCTAGGTGACCAGCCGGACCTCGCTGTCTCAGCGCTGGAGGAGTTCGTGCGCTACTCCACACCCATTCAAACGTTCGGACGTAACGCGACGAGGGACGTTGAGTTGCGAGGGCAGATGATCGAGGCAGGCGCGGTAGTCGCGCTGAGCTACGGCTCCGCCAGCCGCGACCCGGCGATGTTCCGTGACCCTACACGGTGGTGCTCGACCGATGGCCCAATCGTCACATGGGATTCGGTGCGGGGGCCGCACTCGTGCCTGGGTGCCTACCTCGCGCGCATCGAGATGGGCGTCCTGCTCGAGACGTTCTCATCGCTCGCCGATCTTTCCCTGGCCGACGACGACCCGCCGGTGTGGGCTGAGCGCGGTGACCGTCGTGGGCTGGTTCGGCTGGGCGGTCGTTCGCTGACGGAGATTGCGGGAGCCTGATGCACAGCACCCACGACGAGGTTGAGCTCGACCTCCTGCTTGAGCGCAAGTGCGCCGCGGCCGACGGGGTCGTCGTGCTCGCGCTGAGCTGTCCGGGTGGCGACCCGCTGCCAGCCTGGGAGCCAGGCGCGCATATTGACTTTCATCTCGGTCCCGACCTCGTACGGCAATACTCCTTGTGCGGCGACCCGGCCGACGCCACTCGGTGGCACGTCGCGGTCCTTCGCGAGCCGGCGGGCCGCGGGGGCTCGCGCTACGTTCACGACGAGTTGGCTGAGGGGTCGACGATTCACGTGCGCGGCCCGCGCAACCACTTCGTCTTGCTCCCGGCCAAGCGGTACCTCTTCATCGCGGGTGGCATCGGCATCACGCCGATCATCCCGATGATCGCAGCCGCGGAAGCTGCGGCGGCCGAGTGGCGCCTTGTCTACGGAGGTCGCAGCCGGTCCTCGATGGCTTTCCGCAGCTCAGTCGTGTCGGCCTACGGCGCCAAGGTTGACCTGCGACCGCAGGACGAGACCGGGTTGCTGGACCTGGACACGCTCCTGAGCGAGCCGTGGGACGACGCGCTCGTGTATTGCTGCGGCCCCGAGCCGCTGCTCACTGCCGTGGAGCAGCGCTGTGCGGGCTGGGCCCCCGGCTCGCTTCGGGTGGAGCGCTTCGCCCCGAAGGCGATGGCGGAGCCAGTACGCCATGACACCTTCGAGGTCGCGCTCGCGCGCAGCGGCGCGACCGTCCTTGTGCCACCGGGTCGCTCAATCCTCGAGTGCGTTGAGGCAATCGGGGTCTACGTCGTGTCGTCCTGCCAGGAAGGCACCTGCGGCACCTGCGAGACGACCGTGCTCAACGGCGTGGTTGACCACCGGGACTCCGTGCTGACGCCGGAGGAGCAGGAAGCCAACGACACGATGATGATCTGCTGCTCGCGCTCGGTGACCTCCCGGCTCGTACTTGACCTTTAGCGTCGTGCCTGACAAGGAGGAAAATGTGGCTTTACAGACGTGAATGTGGGTGCCGGCTGGTGTGGTTTAGCAGCTCGAGTGTGACGGGTCCGCAGGCGAGTTGTACGAGCGCGAGGGCGGCTTCGGGTGGAAGCGGTAGGCGCGGCGGATGAGGAGCCGGACTTCAGTGGACTTCAGTCCTTTCTGGCGGCCGCTGGAGCGAGTCGTCGAGTGCACCGGAAACCCACGATCGGGGTGATGAGCCGCGGGTGCGGGTGCCGCATCCGTTCCATCCGCTGTTCGGCCGGGAGTTCGAGCTCGTCAAACGGCGCAGGAACTGGCGGGTGGATCGGGTGTACTTCTTCGATGCGGCCGGTGCTCTGGTCTCGGGCCAAAACGCGTGCCAGAAGTGCGGAACGTCAGACGCGATAGTCAGACCGCAATGCCCGAAACCTTGACAACCAAGATCCACAAACAACCTCAAGAGCTTCGCTAGGCTAGGGGCAATACCACTTAGTTAGGGCGCATGGGCTCGTGCTGCCGGTTGTCGCCTCTTGGACGCGGTGTGGGAGGGACCGGTGATGACGATCGTGTCGCGTGGCGGCGCGGCGGGACGCGGGGGATTGCAGTG
>JBOHER010000329.1:0-2547 GCA_050701115.1 Haloechinothrix sp.
GCCTGTGCTGTCAGGGTTGCCTGACTGATTCCTCGGCTTAACGATCCGTCATCTCGTCCTACCGTCCGCAGTGTCCTGTGCCTTGCGGAGAGGAGACGGTCATGGACACAACGGTCACCGAGATCGGATCGGTTGTTGTCGCGGAGCTGCGAGCGGCCGGCTACATGGAGTCGACGATCGGCCAGTACCAGAAGTCGATCAAGGCGCTGCGGTGTTTCGCCGAGGGACGCGGCGGCAGGTATACGCCTTCGCTCGGCGCCGAGTTCGCGGCGTCGACGATCAGTCCGCGCAGTGGTCGGTTCAGCGCGCAACGCCGCTTCGACTACCGCCGACTGGTCGGCGTGTTCGACAGCTACGTGAGGACCGGCCGGGTGGAGCTCTCGTGCCGCAAGCGTGGCGGGGGTGGTGCGCAACCGGCGTCGAGTGAGTTCACGGCGCTCGCTGCGGCGTGGGACGCCGACCTGGACGATCGTGACCTGGCGCCGGCCACCCGCGACGCCTATGGCCGGGTGGCCCGCGGCTACCTGGTGTTCCTGGAATCACGCGGGATCCGCCGTCTCGGTGATGCCGAGGGCGCCAGCGTGCTGGGTTTCCTCGAATCGTTGTCCGGCCGGTGGGCGACGTCCTCGTTGTTCTGGGTGGTATCGAACTTCCGCCCGTTCCTGAAGTTCACGGGCCGCACCGATCTGGTCGACGCGACAGGGTTGGCCGGTGCCAAGCGTTGCCACAAGATCCTGCCGCTTCTTTCCGACGACGATGAACGTCTTGTCGTGCAGGCATGCGCGTCAGTGGTGATCACCGCCCGGGATGCGGCCATCACGTTGTTGGCGGTGACGACGGGGCTGCGCGCGTGCGACATCATCAATCTCCGCTTGGCCGACATCGACTGGCGGGCACGGACCGCGTCGATCGTGCAACAGAAGACGCACAACCCGTTGACCGTCCCGCTGTCCGATCTGCTGGTCGCCCGGCTCGCTGACTACGTCCTCGATCAACGGCCGGACTCGCCCGACGAGCACGTGTTCCTGCGTTCGGTGGCTCCGCACCGGCGGCTGTCCGATCACGCCTCGATCCACGGGGTGATCGCGGGCGTGTTCGACAACGCCGGGGCCACCGACGTGAAGGCCGGCACTCGCCTGCTGCGCCATAACGCCGCGTCGCGGCTGCTGCGGGCCGGGGTTCCGCTGCCGACGATCTCGGCCGTGCTGGGCCACGCGAGCCAGGAATCGACTGACCTGTATCTGAGCGTCGACCGGGATCGGCTGCTCGCGTGCGTGCTGGACGTGCCCGAAGGCTGGCGGTCGTGAACGCGCACGGCTTCACCAGCGCGTTCGCGCCGGAATTGGTCGACTACCTCGCGTTCAAGGAGAAGATGGGCTGCTACGGCGCCTCCCGGATCTGGTACCTGAAGCAGTTCGACGCCTATTGCACGGCGCACGAGCGGAGCGGGTCGACTTCGACCGCGCAACGGTCGAAGGATGGGTCAGCGAGCAGCTGACCCGATCTGGCCGGTACCGGTCGTGGATGTCCTACATCCGCGATGTCGGCCGGTGGCTGCAGACCCAAGGGCGCCGTGACGCCTACGTCCTGTCGGATCGGTGGAAGGCCCGGGTCGTCCCCGCCCACCCCTACCTGCTGAGCAGCCGAGAGATCGAGGCGTTCCTCGGCGCCGCGGCACGCCTGGACGCTGCCTCGCCGTGGCGGTGGCAGGCGTCCGCGTTCTTCACGCTGATGCATTCCTGCGGGCTACGGACCGGGGAGACCCGCCTGCTGCGCACCGAGCAGGTGCACCTGCGAGACCAGTACCTCGACGTCGTGTCCTCCAAGGGCAACCGCTCCCGCCAGCTGCCGCTGACCGGCGAGGTCACCGAGGTCCTGGCAGGCTGCGACCGAGTGTCGGTCCACCGGTTCGGCCCGTCGCGGCGCACGTTCTTCGTCTCCTCGACCGGCAACCAGGTCACCGCAGCGACCGTCGGGACGATCTTCAACCGGGTCTGGGACCAGGCGGGGCTGCCGCGGCCGACGGGAGGCCAGCGGCCGCGGGCATACGACTTCCGGCACCACTTCGCCTACGCCAACGTCGAGAGGTGGATGGCGCAGGGCAAAGACGTCACCGCGATGCTGCCCTATCTGGCGCGATACATGGGGCACGCGAGCATCGAGTCGAGCTACTACTACATCCACACCTCGCCGGACTTCATGCACGCCTACGCCGACATCACCGCCGCGAGCCAGTCGCTGCTGCCGGAGGTCGGGTTCGAATGAAACGCGACCCGAAAACCGGAGCCCCGGACTTCTACACCTTCGCCAGGGACTACCTGCACACGTACCTACCCACGGTGGCCCGACACTCACCGAAAACGATCGAGGCCTACCGGATCAGCCTGGAATGCTTCCTCGACTACCTGGCCGATCACCAGCACATCGAACGCGCCCACGTCAGCTTCGACCACTTCGACCGGCAACACCTTAAAGGCTGGCTGGCCTGGATGACCGAGCAGCAGCACTACGCGCCGAAGACCATCACGTTGCGGCTCACCACCGTCA
>JBOHER010000330.1:0-31947 GCA_050701115.1 Haloechinothrix sp.
CACCAAAGGTCCCTTCATGCGCACCTCACCACGCCATCTTGCGGTCCCGCGGAACCCGCTCGCCGAAGACCTCGTCCCACGCCGCCGCCACCTGGCGCGCGCAGGTTTCCGGCCTGACCCGGCCCACCCCGGTGCCCAGCCCTGGCATGGCGATCACGTCGATCACCTCGCGCGCGACCACGTCGTGTTCGAGCTCTCGATCGCGCCAGAGCAGGAACACCGCGCGCGCGGCCAGGTAGGGGTGCACGGTGTCGTCGGGCAGCCATTCGCCGGGCGTGCGCATGGTCGGCGCGCTGATCAGCCACTCAGGAACCGGCTCCCCGGTGCGCACCGCAAGCGCCTGGCCGACCGGAAGTTCGCCGCCGTGGTAGTTCAGCACCGCGTTGCGCACCCGCTGCTCGACCCCTGGAAACGCCCGCGAATACACCGCATCAATCCCGCCGCGCATCCAGCCGTGCGAGTTCGCCGGGCTGACCACAGCTTGCGCGTGCACGTCGAGCACCGAACCCCGATGCACCCGCACCCGTTCACGCGCCGTGTTCGCTACCGTGTGCCACGCGCGCTCCAGGGTGTCGTCGAGCGCGCACAGCACCAACTCCGGCGTGCGCGCTTCTGCCTGCGGCTCGGTACCACTGCGGGTAGTACCCGATTCGGTGGACACGCTGTCATCCAATCAAAAAACAGCACGCGGCGTAACCAACCCGCCCTCCGGCATCCGAGTGATTCACGCACAGTGTCATTCGGCCGAGTCACACGCCCGCAGTCCACCGACGGACGACAAGATTGCGTAACCTTTCCCCGTGACCCGGATTGCCTACTTCGGGCCGCAGGGAACCTTCACCGAGCAGGCCGCGCGTGCCCTCGCCGGTGACGGAGAGCTGCAGCCCTACGAGACCATTCGCCTCGCCATGACCGCTGCGCGCAAAGGCGAAGCCGCCGCGGCGTGCGTTCCGGTGGAGAACTCTGTCGAGGGACCGGTCACCGCGACCCTGGACGAGCTCGCCGAGGACAGCCCGCTGGTCGCCGTGGCCGAGGCGCTGCTGCCCATCCACTTCAGCATCCTGGCCCGGCCGGGCATCACGGCCGACGAGATCCACACCGTGGCCAGCCACCCGCACGCACTCGCCCAGGTGCAGCGCTGGCTCGAGCACAACCTGCCCGCCGCCCGGCAGGTCGCGGCCTCGTCGACGGCCGCGGCCGCTGTCGCCGTGCAGCATGGCGAATACGACGCCGCCGTCGCTGCGCCGGTCGCCGCCGAGCACTATCCGCTGCAGGTCATCGCCACCGGGGTCGCCGACGTGCCTGACGCGCGGACCCGCTTCCTGCTGCTGCGCCGGCCCGGCGAGTTGCCCGAACCGACCGGCTCCGACCGCACCTCGGTGGTCGCAGCGGCCGCCAACCGCACCGGCGCACTGTCCGAGTTGCTCACCGAACTCGCCTTCCGCGGCATCAACCTGACCCGCCTCGACGCCCGCCCGATCAAAGGTGGATTCGGCGAGTACCGATTCTTCATCGACTTCGAGGGTCATGTGGCCGAGCCGCGCATCGGGGACGCGCTCGCCGCCCTGCGCAGGCGTTGCGACGTACGCTTTCTCGGCTCGCATCCGCGTGCCGACGGCGTCCGCGCCAGCATTCGTCCCGCCGCGAGCAATGAGGACTTCGTCAACGCGGCCGATTGGGTCGAATCGGTGCGCAGGGGCGACACGGCCTGAAACTGAGGCTTCGAGAATAAGGCACAGTGGAGGGGTCGGGTCGGGGATGGTGCACGTCAGATTGGATTAAAGGTTGAAGCTGCAGTTGGTCCGGCACGCCCAGAGCACGGCTAATGTCCGGCACGCGCTCAACACCCGAATGCCGGGGCCGCCGCTGACCGAACTCGGCCACCAGCAAGCGCACGCACTCGCCGAACAACTGCGGGACGAGCCGGTGGTGGCGGTGTACTGCTCGATCGCCACCCGCGCACAGCAAACCGCCTCCCCGGTCGCCGCGCTGCACGGGCTGGAAGTGCAGGTCATCGACGGTGTACACGAGATCTTCGTCGGTGACCTGGAGGACCGCAACGATCAGGACGGTCTCACCGCCTATGCGCAGGTCTTCTACCCCTGGACCCTCGGCATGCTGGACCTGGCCATGCCGGGTGGGGAGAGCGGCGAGCAGGTGCGTGAGCGCTACCTCGGCGCAGTCGCCCAGATCCGAGCCAAACACGAGCAGGCGCACCCCGACGGCACCGTTGTCCTGGTCAGCCACGGCGGCGCGATGCGGCTGTGCGCGGAGATCCTCTCCGACAACGTGCCACCCAATCTCGCCGAAGCAGGCCTGATCCCCAACACCGGGTCCATCCAGCTGGCCGCCAAGGACGGCGGCGGGTGGCACTGTGCGGCCTGGGCAGGCGTCGACATGTAGCCGCCCGCCCCGCGCGCAACCCCGCGAGTGGATCACACGTCTTACGGGTGAGAGGGACTGGGCAAGGGGAGGCGGTCAGGATGTCCGAGCGGATCTGGACGAGCCCCGTTGGCGTCGGCGCCGTGCTGGCCGCGGTGGTGGTGCTGGCCGTGGGTTGCGGTGAGAACGCAAGCCCCGACGACGCAGCGCAGCAGGCCACCGCGAGTTCAGCGCCCGTGCTGCGGGAGCCGACCCCGACCGGCGAGGACCCGACACCGGCGCCGGCCAGTCCAGCGGCCGAACCCACCCAGACCAGGCGTGCGAGCGCGGGCCGGTGCGAGTCCGGTGATCTCAAGCTCTCGATCGGCAAAGGCGATGGGGCGGCAGGCACCGTGTGGCGGCCCCTGCGGTTCACCAACGTCAGCGACTCCCCGTGCGTGATACACGGTTTCCCCGGGGTGTCCTATGTGGCAGGCGATGACGGGCACCAGGTCGGCGCCGCCGCCTACCGGGACGGCAGTAAGGGCAAACCGGTAACCCTGGCCAAGGGGCGGACGGCCTACGCCGCGGTCGGCTTCACCCAGGTCGGCAACTATGACCCCGCCGAATGCGAGCCCACCAAGGTGCGAGGCCTGCGGATCTATCCGCCACAGGAGACCCGATCGATGTACCTGGCCAACCCCACCACTGGCTGCGCCAACGAAGACGTGCCCGGCTACCAGCTCAAGGTGCAGACGATCCGGCCCGGATCCGGCCCGGCCTGAGGAACTTCTCCGCGAATTGTGTGACCGCGGGCCAGTCCCGCTGCTCCTAGGTGATGTGAGCAGAACCATCACCGAAAGGACGCGGCACGATGACCAGCCCAGCGACCACACTCCTGCACCGGACCGTTGCCTTCGCCGTCGCGGCCGGGACCCTCGTCATGGCCTTCGCGGGCACCGCGGATGCCTCGGACGCGGCACTGCCGCCGACCGTGTGGTGTGCCCAGCCGTGCGACTACGTCGCCCCGGAACCGACCTGGACCGAACCGGAACCCGAACCGACCGCACCCACCGAGGCTCAGCCGGAACCGACCTGGACCCAGCCGGAACCCGAGCCAACGCCCACCGAGCCCGCTGCAGAGCGCAGCCAGCCGCGGAATCCCGGCACCAGCACCCCGGCGGTCCCGCCCACTGTGCAGCCGACCGCGGGGCGGCCGACCGTAGGGCAGCCGACCGCGGAGCTTGACCTGACGGCCAATGACGGCGCCCGACCGGGCACCGAATCAACCGGGGCCGACGATGCGAACGATCGCGCCGGCATTCAGGCTGCCCTGCTCGCCGGTCTGGCCGCCACCCTGCTGGGCGGCGGATGGTTGGCGTCGGCCGTGGCCCGCAGGCTGCGGCATCGGATGCAATCGTGACATGGCTACCGCGCGGAACAATGTGTCTCAAGAGCCGTGCTTCGCCCTACCCTCTTCTTATGGACGACGGCGAGCTGGCCCGTCGGGCAGCCGACGGTGATCGGGGCGCATGGGCGGCGATCTACGACCGATACGCCGATCGGCTGCACGACTACTGCCACTCGATCCTGCGCGATCGGAACGAGGCTGCCGACGCCCTGCACGACGCGTTCGTCACCGCCACGACCAAGATCGGCCAGTTACGCGACCCGGAACGGCTCCGGCCCTGGTTGTACGCGATCTGCCGCACCCAGGCGCTGGCCGCGGTGCGCCGGAGCACGCGGGAAATGCCCAGCGAGGATGTGGCCGAGATGAGCCCGCCGGTCACCGATCGCGCTGACTATGTCGACGCCGAACTGCGGCAGCTGGTCGCCGATGCGGCAGGTGGGCTCGAGGCCAAGGACCGAGCCGTGCTGGACCTGCATTTGCGGCATGGCTTCCAGGGCAAGGCGCTGGGCGAAGCGCTCGGCGTCAGCCCGCACCAGGCGACCGTGCAGCTGGGCCGGGTCCGTGGCCACGTGGAGCGCTCGTTGGCCGCGCTCCTGGTCGGCCGCACCGGCAGGCCGGACTGTGCCGAGCTGAACGACCTGCTGGACGGATGGGACGGCAGGCTGTCGCCGCTGATCCGCAAGCGGGTGGCCAGGCATATCGATCGCTGCGAGGTGTGCGGGCAGCGCCGGCGCAGGATGGTCAGTCCGCTCGCGCTGCTGGCCACCCTGCCGCTGGTCCCCGCACCGGCCGAGCTGCGGGACCCGATCCTGGACGACATCGCGCTGACCTCGGCCACCACGCCGCTGGGAACCGGGGGGTCCTCCGGGGTGCGAGCCTGGTCGCTGGCCGCCGGGTTCGCTGCCCTGCTGCTCGTCGGTGGCGTGATCTACGGCCTGCAACGCCCCTGGTTGGAGGCGGGAGCGCCGACCGGGCTCGCCTCGGGCCCCACGGACACCGCGAGCCCGCAGGTGGCCACCCCAGCCGCGCCGATGACAACCACCGTGGCCCCGGCGCAGACCGCCACCCGGTTGACCGCACCCACCACGAGGCCCACGGCCACAACGGGGCCGCAGCGGATGACCACCACCATCACCACCCTGACACAGCGGGATGTCGCGCCGCCGGTGATCAGCGACCTGAGCACCGACCGGCCGTGGATCGCCTATGCCGACGACACGTGCGCCACGACCACCGCGTCGGCCACCGTGGTCGATGACTCGCCGCCGGTCACCGTGGTGCTGGTCTGGCGGCAGGGTGCGGACACCGAACCGCAGCAGGCACCGATGACCGAAAGCGGGGAGTCCACCTACACCGCGACGCTCGGGCCGGTCGGCACCCCTGGCGGGGTGGTGTGGTGGGTGATCGCCACGGACAGCGTCGGCAACACGGCGACCAGCGCCGAGCAGAAGCTACCGGTCGAGCGCTCTTGTGAGGTGATCGGCTGAGTCGGTCTTGCTGCCCGCTGAATCCACTTCGGCGTTGAAGTGCCGCAACGCGAAGAAGGCTGCAACGGCCAGCGCGATCTGGCAGCCGCCGGAGAACAGGAACGTCTCGCTCGGCGTACCGAACACCTCGGTGAGCACGCCGCCGATCAGCGCGCCGACCGGCACCGCGCCCCACACCACCGTGCGCCACACCCCGAGCACCCGGCCCAGCAGCTCGTTGGGCACCAGCATGTGGCGCAGGGTGGCCAAGATGACGTTCACGGTGACTATCGCGGCGGCGAACAGGCCGAACAGCAGCGCGGCGACAATCGCGTTGGCGGTCAGGCCCATGCCGCCGAACCCGAGCCCAGCCGCCACGATGCCCACGGCGAGCATGCTGCGGCGGGAGAACATCTGGATCAGCCTGGGCGCTACCGCCGCGCCCAGCAGGCCGCCGATCCCGCCCACGAAGGCGAACAGACCGAACGCCGCTTCATTGAGATCAAGATCCTCCAACGCGTACAGCACCAGCTGCGCCTGCGCGAATTCGCTGGTCAACGCGAGCAGTCCGGCGATGATCACCAGTCGGGTGAGCAGGGGACTGCCACGCAACCAATGGATGCCGTCGGCCAGGTCGGCGCGCAGGTTACGCGGCGCGATCGGGCGGCCGTCCGATCGGCCCTTCGGTTCGTACGTGCCCGCCATGCCCAGCAGCAGCACCGCGGCCAGACCGAATGCCGCCGAGTTGAGCAGGAACGGGAAGGCGGCGAACAGCGCGAAGGTGACACTACCGATCGGTCCGCCGAGGAAGGTCTGGCCGACGATCTCGGCGGACTGCAGTTTGCTGTTGGCGCTTTCCAGCCTGCCCCGCTCGACGACGGAGGGCACGATCACGTTGGCGGCGCTGTCCGCGACCGTCTCCGCGGTGCCGACCAGCAGCGCGGCGGCGTAGATCACCCAGATCGACACCAGGTCGGCGTAGACCAGTGCGGCCATCAGGCCGATGGCCACCGCACGGGTGCCGTTGGCGACCAGCATCGCCTTGCGCCGATCCACCCGGTCCACGAGCGCCCCGGCCAGCAACGCGAACAGCAGCCACGGCAGGAACTGGGTCGCGGCGAGGCCCGCGATCAGAATCGGCTCGCGCGTCAGAGTGGCGGCGAGCAGCGGGAAGGCGACCTTGCCCATGCCGTCACCGAGATTGGACATCGCGCTGGAGGACAACAACCAGTTGAGCCGGTTGTCTCGTGTTTCGCTCATGACCGCCTTATCAGCATGAGTGGACCGCGCGGCGTCCTAATCGAAGGCCAGTGCACACATCGCTATCGTTCCATGACCAACTGTGATCATGCACGGACGGGAGGAAGCCAGGCTAAGAATGCGCTAAACGGTTAGCCCGACCGGGTCACTAGCCCCAGCCGAGCTCGTGCAAACGCTCGTCGTCGATGCCGAAGTGGTGGGCGATCTCGTGCACCACGGTGATCACGACCTCCTCGACGACGTCGTCCTCGGTCTCACACATCGCCAGAATCGGTTCGGAGTAAATGGAGATCCGATCGGGCAGCACGCCCCCGTAGTCGGTGCCGCGCTCGGTGAGCGCTATACCGTGGTAGAGGCCGAGAATGTCCGGTTCCTCGTCGTTGCGCGGCTCAACCAGCACCACCACGTTGTCCATCGCCGCCGCGAATTCGGGCGGGATCTCATCCAGCGCTTCGGCGACCAGTTCCTCGAATCGCGCTGACGTCATCTGCACCGGCATCCGGCTAGGACTTCTCGATGCTGCCGGTGACCGGTGCGAGCCCGGAGCCGTCGGGCAGTTTCGCCCCCACCTTGCAGTTGACTTTGAAGGAGCCCGCCTGCCAGCTCTCCTTGGTCCGGGTGTCCCAGGTCAGGATGAGCTTCTTCTTGGCGAGATCGAGCTTGCCGGTGTACTTGTCGGCCAGGTCCGAGCACCGCTCGTCCAGCCAGGCATGCTGGCGCTTCTGCGACGGATACTTCTTCCCGAACTCATCACTGAGATCCACGACGGCGATCATCTCGTAGGCATGCGGCTGGGCGCAGCCGATGGGATCGCCGACGGTCTTACCCGCCAACGCGAGGCAGGTGCCCGCGGGCCAGATTAGCGACTGGTCGGCCAGGGCGGCCGGACCCGAAGTTTCCTGCAGTTCGCCGCCCGGAGCCGCCCACCACAGGCCGCAGCGCAGCTCGCGGTTGCCCGCTGCCCAGTCGGCATCGCTCGGCTTGAGCGCGCTGACCTGCAGCTTGCCGTGCGGGTCGAGTGGCTCGCCGAGGTAGTCCGCCGCGCCCTCGGTGCAGCGGTCGGTGGCGATCTTCCGCCAGTATTCCGCGCCCGGCGCTGCCGCGTCCGGCGGAAAGTCCTTCGAGATGTCCAGGATCTCGGTGACCTCGAACAGGTGTTCCTGCTCACACGCGATCCGGCGCATGTTTTCGCCGGTGCCCTTGTCCCAGATCAGACAGCTGCCCGCCGGTGCGTCGTAGCTGGCCTTCATCCGGACGCCGTTGCGCGCGGCCTGCGCCGCGTCGTCCGAGGCCGACGAGGTGACCAGTACGCTGAGCGCCAGCGCGAGCAGCGCGCCGACCACCGCACCGGCCATCAGCACTCTGGTACGGGTCGTGCTGTTCAGCTGGGTAAACCATCGGGCGACTGAGGACATCGGTCCAATGATGCCTGCCGTTTCGCCAGTACGGCATGCGGCAGGCCGATAGTGTTGGCAACGACGCATTCGCCGGTAGCAAATGCGACAGCGCGTCGCTATCGCACCACGTTCCGCATCGGAGTTATGGATGACAGATAACGACACACCGGACGGCGAGGACAAACCGCGCCGCGGATCGATGCGGTTCCAGGATGCCGAGACCACTACGCCGCGCCAGCCGACGCTGGCTGAGCAGCGCGCGCGGGCTCGCGCCCTCGAACAGGAGCGGCAGCGCGAACGGGAACTCGGACAGAAGTCCGAGACACGCCGCAAGGTGATGATCGGCGCCGGGGTGACGGTGGGACTGGTCGGCCTGGTCGCCGCCTACTACGTCGCCACCCCCGACGAAGTCACCGCGGTGTGCACCGACGCGGACGGCACCGTGGTGGAGAACGAGGACTACTGCGACGAGGATTACGTCACCAGTCAGGGTGGCCACATCGGGCCGGGCGGGTTCATGTTCCTGCCGATCGGCCTCGGCGGCGGGTCCTACCGGTACAACTACGGGGGCAGCGGCCCGGTCGGCGGCCCGGTCTCCGGCGGCTCCTACAGCAAGCCGTCTAACGCGAAGATCAGCACGCCGTCCGGAAAGACGGTGCAGCGCGGCGGGTTCGGCATCAGCGGCAAGACCGGCGGCTTCGGTAAGAGTGGCGGGTCATAGTCGAGGGTGGCCGGAGGCCGCGATCGAGCAGGCAGGTAGGCGGTGATCTCGGATCACCCGAGCGATAGGGGACACACAATGCACCGGGAGCGCAACGCCCCTCGTCGCGACGGGCAGCGGATCGTCGAGGAGCAGGGGATGGTGTTCGGCACCCCCGCCCGCGACGGCACCGGCAAGGATCGGCCCTATTGGGACGAGTCGGTGCACTACGTGCTGTCCATGTCGGAAGTGCTTTCGGTCGAGGCGGACGTCGAACTGCTGCACTCGATGTGCCTGGAGGCCGTCGAGCACGTGGTCACCGCCGAGCGGTACCGCGATTTCGCCATTCCCGAGTGGGTGTGGCCACACATCGCCGAATCCTGGCGGCGGCACGACCCGTACGTCTACGGCCGGTTCGACCTGCGCTACGACGGATCCGGTCCGGCCAAGCTGCTCGAGTACAACGCGGACACGCCGACCTCCCTGCTTGAGGCCGCTGTCCTGCAGTGGCATTGGAAGACCGAGGTCTACCCGGACGACGACCAGTGGAACTCCATCCACGAGCGGCTGGTCGAGCGGTGGGCGCAGATCGGTGACACGCTGCCGTCCCAAGAGTTGCACTTCACCTGGTCATCGGCGGACCCGACCGGCGAGGACCATGTGACCACCGCCTACCTGCAGGAGACCGCCGCCGAGGCGGGCATGGACACCGTCGGGCTGGCGATCGAGGAGATCGGCTGGGACCCGCTGCTGAAGCGGTTCGTCGACCTCGAGGAAGCGCCGATGAACACGGTGGTCAAGCTATACCCGTGGGAGTGGGTGGTCGAGGAGGAGTTCGGCCGCTACGCCGTGCAGTCGCTGCCCAAGACGCTGTGGATCGAGCCGCTGTGGAAGATGCTGCTGTCCAACAAGGCATTGCTCGCGATCCTGTGGGAGAACTACCCTGGCCACCCCAATCTGCTCCCCGCGTTCCTTGACCAGCCCGGGCCACTGGTCGAATACGTGCGCAAGCCCAAGCTGGGGCGGGAGGGCGCCAACGTGCAGATCGTCGCGCCGGGCTACGAGACCCAGACCGGTGGTGTCTATGGTGCGGAGGGCTACATCTACCAGGCGTTCCACCCACTGCCCGAGTTCGATGGGTACCGTCCGGCGCTGGGTGCGTGGATCGTCGGCGATGAGGCCGCGGGCCTGGGCATCCGGGAGACCGCGGGTCTGGTCACCGATGACGGCGCGGCGTTCGTGCCGCACCGGATCCCTGATGCAGCATGATCTTCGTCTTGTCCGCCCACTTTCACTGAACAGGAAGACAACGTGACCGCAGCGCTCGCATCCACCGCTCTTGCCCTGCCCGCCGATTTCGGCGCCGACCTGGTCCGCGGGATCGGCGCGATCCTGCTGTACGCGGTCGTCGGCCTGGTGCTCATGCTGGTGGGCTTCTACGCCATCGACTTCACCACGCCCGGCAAGCTGTCCGCGCTGGTGCGCGCGGGCCTGCCGAACGCGGTGATCGTGACCGCGTCCGGGCTGGTGTCCATGGCGTTGATCGTGGTGGTGGCCATCTGGGCGTCGGCATCGGACCTGACCGCCGGGCTGATCACCGCGCTGGTGTTCGGGCTGGTCGGCATCCTCGCCCAGGTCGCGGCGGTGCGGTTGCTTGAGTGGTCCACCCGGATCGATGTCGGCTCCACGATCGAGCGTGACACCTTCGCCCCGGCCAGCGTGGTGGTCGCCGCGGCCCACGTGGCTCTCGGCCTTGTCGTCGCTGTCGCCATCTCCTGATCTCTCCTAGGGTGGGCCAATGCGCACCCTGAGGACACCGGACGACCGTTTCGTTGACCCGCCCGACTTCGACTACGAACCGCGCTATGCGGATGTGCCGGACGGTGATGGCGCTGCCCTGCGGATGGCCTACGTCCAGGCGGGCCCGGCCGACGGCCCACCGGTGCTCCTGCTGCACGGGGAGCCCACCTGGTCCTTCCTCTACCGCAGGATGCTGCCCGTGCTGGCCGATGCCGGGTTGCGCGCGATCGCTCCCGACTTGGTGGGCTTCGGTCGGTCCGACAAGCCTGCCGAGGTGTCCGACCACAGCTATGCGCGACATGTCGAGTGGGTGCGCGCGTTGGCCTTCGACGCATTGGACCTGCGCGCCGTGACGCTGGTCGGCCAGGATTGGGGCGGTCTGATCGGCCTGCGCCTGGTCGCCGAACACCGGGATCGGTTCGACCGGGTCGTCGCCGCGAACACCGGCCTGCCCACCGGCGACCATCCTATGCCGGAGGTCTGGTGGATGTTCCGGGAGGCCGTCGCCAAGGCTGAGACGCTGGACATCGGCCGGTTCGTGCGGTCCGGATGCCGCACGCCGATGTCGGCGGAGGTACGCGCGGGCTACGACGCCCCGTTCCCCGATGAGACCTACAAAGCGGGTCCGCGAGCGATGCCGCTGCTGGTGCCGACCAGCCCCGACGATCCGGCTACCGAAGCCAACCGAGCCGCGTGGCAAACGTTGTCCACATCGGACATCCCGTTCCTGTGTGCGTTCTCCGACGGCGATCCGATCACCGCCCCGATGGCACCGATCCTGATCCGGGCGATGGCGGGTGCGGCGGGGTTGCAGCATCCGACCATCACTGGTGCGGGTCACTTCCTGCAGGAGGACGCCGGTGAGCGGCTGGCGGAGGTGACTGTGGAGTTCATCCGGGGCGCCAATTCAGCATGAGGGACGCTGGACGTCCCCAATGTGGCTGTGGGGACGTTGGATGCCATCACATTGGGGGCATCCGGTGGCGCGCTGTGCGCTCGGACTACGCTGAGCAGCCGTGATCGACCCTAGGACACTGCGCGAGAATCCGGACCTGGTGCGCGCTTCGCAGCGCACCCGCGGCGAGGACGAGAGCATCGTCGACAAGCTGCTCGGCCTCGACGCGCGCAGGCGATCCGCGATCGCGCGAGCCGACACGCTGCGTGCGGAGCAGAAGCAGTTCGGCAAGCAGGTCGGCAAGGCGAACGGTGACGAGCGCCAGGCGCTGCTGGCCAAAGGCAAGGAACTGGCCGCAGAGGTCAAGGCCGCGGAAGCCGAGCAGGCCCAGGCTTCCGAGGAGTTCAACCAGCTGTACAGCCAACTGCCCAACCTGGTGCACCCGGACGCCCCGGCAGGCGGCGAAGACGACTACGTGGTGCTCAAGCACGTCGGTACCCCGCGCGAGTTCGACTTCACGCCCAAGGACCACCTCGAGCTGGGAGAGGGCATCGGCGCGCTGGACATGGAGCGGGGCGCGAAGGTGTCCGGCTCGCGCTTCTACTTCCTCACCGGCATTGGCGCGCAGCTGCAGCTGGCGCTGCTCAACATGGCCGCGGCGCAGGCAGCCGAGAACGGCTTCCAGCTGATGATCACCCCGGTGCTGGTGCGCCCGGAGATCATGCAGGGCACCGGATTCCTCGGCGCGCACGCGAGCGAGGTCTACCGGCTGCGCGATGACGACCTCTACCTGGTCGGCACCTCCGAGGTCTCGCTGGCCGGCTACCACGCCGAGGAGATCCTGGATCTCTCGCCGGGCCCGCGTCGGTACGCGGGCTGGTCGTCGTGCTTCCGCAGGGAGGCGGGTTCCTACGGCAAGGACACCCGCGGGATCGTCCGCGTGCACCAGTTCGACAAGGTCGAGATGTTCATCTACTGCCGCCCCGAGGACGCCGAGGCCGAGCACGCCCGGCTGCTGGCATGGGAGGAGCAGATGCTCGCCAAGATCGAGGTGCCCTACCGGGTGATCGACACCGCAGGCGGAGACCTTGGCACGTCGGCGTCGCGCAAATTCGACTGTGAGGCGTGGGTGCCGACCCAGCGGGCCTACCGCGAGCTGACCTCGACCTCGAACTGCACCACGTTCCAGGCGCGCAGGCTCAACACGCGTTACCGGGACGAGGGCGGCAAGCCGCAGTTCGCCGCCACCCTCAACGGCACCCTGGCGACCACCCGGTGGATCGTGGCCATGCTGGAGAACCACCAGCTCGAGGACGGCTCGATCCGGGTGCCCGGGGCGCTGCGCCCGTTCCTCGGTGGCCGAGAGGTCATCGAGCCGGTCACTGCCTGAGTACGGTTCGCCGACCTTCATTACGCGGTGGAGTGCTGATGTAACTCACTGGGGTGGAATCTGGAACCGATGCCCGCGTGCGGATCTACCCTGATAGTCGCGCGCGCTTCCGTATTGGCCCGTTCTTCGAGGCTAGGAGGCAACGATGAAGGCAATCACTCGCGCCGTGCTGGGTGGATTGGGCGCTGCGGCATTGGGCTCCATGGTGGTGGCCGGGCCGGCCGCCGCGAGCTCGCCTGCCGGCGGCGAACTGAACTGCACTTATCGGCTGAATCAGCAGGCGGGCAAGGTTTCCGGTAGCTGTGCCGGTAGTACCGACTTCGGATCTGCCAGCGGGTCGTTCACCGGTCACCTGCGGCCCGGCGGCTTCGGCTCCGGCGAGTTCACCGTGGATGGTCCCGCCGGGTCCTACAGCGGTTCGTTCAAGGGCAAGCCGTTCAAGGGTGGGAAGGCCAAGGGCAGCTGGTCGGTCGAGCTCGGCTCGCTGAGCGTGTCCGGGACGTTCGTCGCCATCTCCCGGTAGGGCGGGGGCAGGCCCGGCAGGTGGATAGCCTGCCGGGCCCTGTCATGCGCGGGACTTATGTGCGGATTCCGCCCGCTGGCGAACCGATGATCTGCCAAGCTTTCCGGCATGACGTTGTCTGCCGTGGGAGGGAGAAGTCCAACGCGTGCGTGCAGGGTAAGGAGATCACCCCGCTGGTCACCGAGAACCTGCCGGAGGGCTGAACCGTGTTGCGTTCGCGCGCTGTGCCCGCTGCCTGCGCGCTGATGCTGGTGCTCGCGGCGTGCGGGCAGGACAACGCGCCACCGGAAGGTGTGTCCGTCTCGCTGCAACAGTGGCGATCCGATGAGACGGCCCATGCGCTGCAGGTGGCGGTGCGCAACGAGTCAGCGACGCCGGTGCACTTCGCCGACGTCCAGCTGATCACCGATTCGTTCGAGGTGCTGCCGCCGGAGACCATCGGCAGCACGCTCGCCAGCACGCCCAGAACCGACCTGCGGATTCCCTACGGCCGCGCGCGCTGCACGCCGGACCGGGTGCCCGAAATGCGGCCCGCGACGGTGGTCGCGCACCTCCGGGTGGGCGACGGTGACCTGCGCGAGGTGCGCTTCGATCTGCCGCATCCGGAACCGCTGCTGAGCAAGCTGCTGGTGGCCGAGTGCGGGGCTTTTCTGATCACCCAGGTGGCGGACTTCGGGTTCGGTGCCGAGTGGGTGCGGGCCGGGGATGCACTGCGGGGCACCGTGCGGGTCAGCAGGCGTGGCGGCGGCGAGCGGGTCACCGTGCACGAGCTCGGGGACACCACCAACTACACCCTGCGCCCCCTGCGTGCGGGGGAGCCCGTGGCCGTGCTGTCCGGCGGGGCTGACCGGCTGGACATCCCGGTGCAGGTCCGTGCTGCGCGCTGCGATCCGCACGCCTTCGCCGAGGCCAAGAAGGGCTTCGTATTCCCGGTCTGGGCGTCCGTCGGTGCGGGCGAGACCCGCCACCTGACCTTCACTCCACCCCAAGCCACCCGCAGTACCTTCAACAACTTCGCCCGCGATGTGTGTGGCCTCTAGCAGCCAGCGGTGCAGCCTGGGCCCGCCTCGTGCGTGAAAGTTGTTGCATGGGCAACCCTGAGCACTCACGACCCGGGCTGCCTGTAACGGGCGATGGGGTGCCAGCGAACTCACGGCATCGGACAACGTCGATACGCATATCTGCCTCGGTGTGCGTCTTGCTCGGCGTAGGAGTCGCGATGGGCCACATGCTTGATCTTCGGCAGGCCGTCGAGATGGCGGCGCTGGCCTCTGTCGCGGCCACCGAGCACGCGCTCGCCAACTCGCTGTGGCCCGCGTTGACCGACCTGGTCGGGCCGGTCCGCATTTCCTGGTGGGCAGGCGGGATGACCGGCAGCACGTGCGGGTGCGTCGAGGGCGTACGGGGTGACACCGTCGTGCTCGCCGACCTGCGTACGCCTTGCCGGGTGGAGTTCTGCCGGCATGACGCGGTCTTCAGCCAGGAGGAGTTCGAATTCCTGCAGTTGCTCCGGCCGCACCTGCTCGCCGCCCTGGACCGGGTCGAGCGGTGCAGCGCAAGCCTTCAGCTCACCGGTCGCGAGCAGCAGGCCCTCGGTCTGGCGGCGCTCGGGTACACCGACGGCGCCATCGCGCATCGGCTCGGGGTCAGCGCGCGCACCGTGGGGCGGCACTTGGAGCACGCTTACCGCAAGTTCGGTGTGCACGCGCGCCACTCGGCGGAGATCGCGCTGGTCGGCCACAACGGCTCGTGAGTGCTCAGGGTTGCCCATGCAACAACATTCACGCACGAGGGTGAGTGAGCCCATCTGCCACATACTTGGCGATCTCGAGTGCACTGGTGGCCGCGGGGGAGGGTGCGTTGAGCACGTGCACCTGGCCGGGTGCATGCGCAAGCAGGAAGTCGTCCACCAGTGAGCCGTCGGGGAGGAGGGCCTGAGCGCGCACGCCGGAGCCGTGCCGCACGATGTCCGCCGGCCTGATCGCGGGCACCAGCCGGGCCAAGCTGGCGGCGAACCGGCGCTTGGACACCGATCGGCGTATCTCGTCGAGCCCGGTTGCCGGATACCGTCGCGCCAGCCGCCACACCCCAGGGAATCGCGCCACCTCGGCGACATCCTTCGGGGAGAAGTCCCGCCACCGGTAGCCCTCCCGGCGTAGCGCCAGGACAGCATTCGGGCCCGCGTGCACGCTGCCGTCCAGCATCCGGGTCAGGTGCACCCCGAGGAACGGCAGGGAGGCGTCCGGCACCGGGTAGATCAGCCCGCGCACCAGATGCCTGCGATCCGGCCGTAGTTCGTAGTACTCCCCGCGAAACGGCACGATCCGCGCCCGGGGGTTCAGCCCGGCGAGGCGCGCGACCCGGTCGGCCTGCAGCCCGGCGCAGTTGACCAACCCGTCGGCACGCACCAGTCCGGCTGCCGTGTCGACCTCGACGCCCCCACCTCGACGCGGCCGAATCCCCACTGCCGCTGTGTTCAGCAGCAGGTCAGCGCCCGCATAGTCGAGTTCGGTCACCATTGCCGCACAGACGGCGACGAAGTCGATGACGGCGGTCGACTCCACCCGCAGCGCCTGCACACACGCCACTTCCGGCTCATACTCGCGGGCCCGCGCAGGGCTGATCAGCCGGGCGGGCACACCGTTGGCTTCGGCACGTTCGGCGAGTATGCGCAGCGCGGGTAGCTCTTTCTCCGAGGTTGCCACGACCAGCTTGCCGCATACGTCTACCGGCACCCCGTTTCGACTTGCATAGTCCACAATGGATCGATTGCCCGCTACGGACAGCCGTGCCTTGAGCGACCCTGGCTTGTAGTACAAGCCCGCGTGCACCACGTTGGAGTTGTGGCCGGTCTGGTGGGTGGCCCAGTGGCGCTCCTTCTCCAGCACCGTCACGTGTGTTCCCCGCCCGCTGAGCTCCCTGGCCACCGCGAGCCCCAGGATTCCACCGCCGATCACCACTACTGTGCGCACACGTGCAGCGTAGAGCGTCCGGGTCGGCACGGTGCGTGCGCGGGCGGCTCGTAGACTGCGGGCGTTCGAGCACGGGAGACGCATGTCAGACAGGACGACCTACGGCCAAGACTTGGCGCCCGTCACCCTCGGCCAGCCCACCGTGGGTGCCGAAGAGCTTGCCGCGGTCGCCGAGGTGTTCCGTTCCGGCTGGTTGGCAGGCGACGGACCGACTTGCCGCCTTTTCGAGGAGGAGTTCGCCGCCGCGGTGGGCACCGAGCATGCGCTGGCGGTCGCCAACTGCACCGCCGCGCTGCATCTTGCGCTGCTGGCACTCGGCGTCGGTCCTGGCGACGAGGTCATCGTGGCCGACTACACCTTTCCGGCCACCGGCCACGCCGTGCTGTTCACCGGCGCCACCCCGGTGTTCGCCGACGTACTCGCCGACACCGCCACCGTCGATCCGGCGTCGGTGCTCGCGCTCATCGGCCCCAAGACGGTCGGCGTCATCGCCGTGGACACCGCCGGGCTCCCCGCCGATTACGCACGCCTGACCGAACTCACCCAGCGGCACGGTCTTTTCCTGATTGAGGACGCCGCCTGTTCGGCGGGTGCGACCTACCAGGGCGCGCGGGCAGGGACACTCGCGCCGATCGCGTGCTTCAGCTTCCACGGGCGCAAGGGAATCACCGCCGGCGAAGGCGGGGCACTGGTCACCAAGGACGCCGCGATCGACGCCAAGGCTCGTAAGCTGCACGCCTTTGGCATCTCCAGCGCGCACGACCGGGCAGCGCAGCGCGATCTCACGGTGCCCGAGTTCGCCGAACTCGGCCACAACTACAAGCTCTCCGATGTTGCCGCCGCGATCTTGCGTGTCCAGCTGACCCGGATACCCGAGCTGATCCAGCGCCGCAGCGCGATCGCCGCTGCCTACGTCAGCGATTTGGCCGGCTCAGCAGGTGTCACGTTGCCCGTCGAGCCCGACGACCGCACCCATGCCTGGCAGTCCTACGTCCTCACTCTCGACCGCGCGATTGATCGCGGTGCCGTGGCGACTGCCCTGCGGGAGCAAGGGATCGGCTGCACCTTCGGCACCTACGCCTCCCACTTGCAACCGGTGTACGGCACGACGAACGCATGCCCGACTTCGGCCGACCTGTTTCGCCGCCACTTGACGATTCCCATGCACGCCAACCTGTCCGAGGCCGACGTGCTGCGCGTGGGCCGCGGAGTGCGCGAAGCCATCGCCCGCACCAGATGAGCCACTATCCACATCAGACACATTGCGACCACGTACAGGAGCTCCATGTCCGACAAGAAGGTTTTCTTCACCGGTGGAGCTGGATTCATCGGCGGACATGTCGTCCCGCTGCTGCTCGAGCGGGGCTACTCTGTTCGCCTGTTCGACAACATGACCCGAGGCGACCGCGACCGCGTCGACCGCTGGCTCGCCGCCGGCAAGGTCGAGCTGATCGACTCCGACGTGCGTTACGGCGGTGCGGTCCGCGAGGCGATCCGTGGCTGCACGCACGCGATCCACTTCGCCGCCGTGTCGATCAACAAGTCGATCGCCGACCCGCACGAGTCGATCGACATCAACACGGTCGGCAGCCACAACGTCATCGCGGCGGCCGCAGATGAGGGCGTGCGGCGGCTGGTGTTCGCCTCGTCGGCCTCGGTTTACGGCGATCCGCAGGAACTGCCGATGCACGAGGATGACGAGCTGTATCCGCTCACTCCGTACTGCGTGTCCAAACGCGTCGGCGAGGACCTGCTCGGGTTCTACCAGCGGCAGAAAGGCTTGTCCTGGAACGCTTTGCGGTTCTTCAATGTGTATGGACCAGGGCAGAAGGTCGAAGCGTACTACACCTCTGTGATCAACCACTTCGTCGAACGGCTCCGCGCCGGATTGCCCCCCATCATTGACGGCCGAGGCGAGCAGTCGATGGACTTCGTCCATGTGCACGATCTGGCGCGCTCCGTCGTTCTCGCGCTGGAAAGCGAGCGGGCCAACCTGCCGATCAACATCGGCACCGGGGTCGACACCTCGATCGCGGCACTGGCCAAGATCCTCATGGATGCGGCCGGGGTCGACGTAGCGCCCCAGTTCAATCCCCGCGACGTACTCGTTTCCCGCCGCGCGGCGGACATCAACAGGGCCCGCGAGGTGCTGGGCTGGAAACCGGAGATCACCGTCGAACGAGGTATGGCCGAGCTGGTGAAGGCAAGCGGGTGAACGCGTTACCGCCCAACCCCTATAACCCGCATGCCTGGATCGTCGGCGAGCCGGAGATCGGCGAAGGCACCTGGATCGGGGCGTTCACCGTGATCGACGGCTCGGGTGGGCTACGGATCGGGTCGGGCTGCGATATCTCCAGCGGAGCGCACATCTACACGCACAGCACCGCGCGGCGATGCGTGACCGAGCGTGGTTACCCGGAGGTCGACCGCGCCCCGGTGCTCATCGGGGACAACGTCTTCGTGGGCGCCAATGCCGTTGTGCTGATGGGCGTGACGATCGGCGATTCCGCGGTGATCGGGGCTGGTGCGGTGGTCACCAAGGACGTGCCCGCGCGCACGATCGTGGCCGGAGTCCCGGCTCGTCCCATCGGTACGGTCCGATGAGGATCGCCGTCGTCAACAGCTTCTATCCGCCGAGGGTCGGGGGCAGCGCGCACCTGTCCGAGTCATTGGCGAAGGGTTACGCCGCGGCCGGACACCAGGTGCTCGTGCTGACCGCGGCGCACCCGGAAACCCCACCGGAGCAGGACATCGATGGCACCTCCATCGTGCGGCTGCCCGCCGTGCGGTTGCCGGAGACCCGCCTCGCGGTCAACTTCGACATCCCGTTCACCATCCGGCTGGGGCTGCGCCACCGGGTGGACGCGCTGCTCGGCGAGTTCCGGCCCGATGTGATCCACCAGCACGGACAGTTCTTCGACCTGACCTGGGCCACCGGTCTGTGGGCGCGGGAGCGCGAGGTGCCGACGCTGTTGAGCGTGCATACCCGTCTGGAGAGTCCGAGCAGCGTGTACCAGTCGGTGTTCAGCCTGCTCGACGCGAGCCTGGTCGCACCGGTCCTGCGCCGCTGCCGGCCGACCTATGTGGTGATGGACGTGCAGATGCGCGACTACATCAGCCGCAAGTACGGCGCATGCGAATCCGACATGGTTCCGATCCCGGTCGGTGTCGATCCGCGGTGGGTGCGGGGAGGTGACCCGCAGATCGTGCGCGCGCGCCACTGCCTTGGCGACGACCCGGTGATTCTGTCCACCGGGCACGTCATCCCGCTCCGCGACCGGATCGCGCTGGTCGACGCCCTCCCGGAGGTGCTCGTCGAGGCTCCGGAAGCCAAGCTGGTTGTGGTCGGCGGCGTGTACTTCGACGCGTTCCTGCGGCGGGCCCGTGGGCTCGGCGTGCAGAAGTCGGTGATCACCACTGGCGCTGTGCGCAAGTGCGACATGCCGCATTACCTTGCCGCAGCCACCGTGGAAAGCCATGACCTACAAGGTTATGGCCTCGGCACCGCCAGCCTGGAGAGTATGGCGGCCGAAGTGCCGGTGATCGCCGCCGTACGGGAGGACAACTTCGTCGATGTCGAGTTGGAGGATCGCGGAAACGTACACCTGGTGCCGCCCAACGATCCGGACGCGCTGGCCGCGCGGCTGATCGAGACGATCACCGATCGGGAGGGTTCGCAGCGGATCGCGCACGCCGGAGCCAAACTGGTCGAGGAGTACTTCTCGATGGACGCCGTGCTCGGCAAACATCTGGCGACACTGGGTCGGCTTGCCAGTTGCTAGCCAAGCGCGGCGCTAATGTCCCGATTGCGCCAAGACGTCCGCCACTACCTGGTGTGCGGGGAGGATGGATGCCCGCTCTGCTGCGAGGTCCACCGTGCCGTCGATCAGGTTGAGAAACCGGTCCCATTGGGCGGCAAGGGGTTCGCGGGCACTGACCAGTTCCGGGATCTCGATGATCGTCTGCTGGCGATAACCGAGCCCATCCGGAGTGGCCGCGTCATGGGAAACATGTCGATAGATCGTCACATCCCGCCGCAGCAGGTCGATCTCCACCGACCGGTCCAGCTCAGAGACCACCAGCGACCGGACCTTGTGCTGGCCCAGCCGGGACGCCGACACCGCGGCCAGCCCGCCGGCGCGTGAGGCAGATTCCAGCCCGCCGGCGCGTGAGGCACATTCCAGCCCGCCGGCGCGTGAGGCACATTCCAGCCCGCCCGGAAACGACATGAGCGCCTCAACGGTGTCCTCCGCGTCGACGGCCGACGCCGGATGGGAGTACCCCACCGCACCGGCGACCCGTTCCGGTAGCACGCCACCGAAGAACTGGATCGCGATGTCCACATCGTGCACCAGCAGATCCCACGCGACGCCGGTCCTGACCCGCGGTGCGTACGGGCTGTGCCTGCGGGCCATCACATGCACCGGCTCGTCGACCAGCGCCAGCGCGGTCAGCACGGCGGGGTTGTACCGTTCGACCAGCCCGCACATCAGGGGCACATCGCGCTCAGTCGCAACGACCAGGATTTCCTTGGTGTGCTCCAGGTTGCCCGCGATCGGCTTCTCGATCAGCACCGGCTTGCCCTGGCGCAGCACCTCCAACGCCAGCCTGTGATGCATCTCGGTCGCCGCCGCCAGCACCACAGCGTCCACATCGGACAGTGAGTACAGCTCGGGCGACCAATCGGCGCCCCACCGGTCGGCGACCGCCCTGCCCGCGCCCTCGCGTGGTTCGATCACCCGGACCAGCTTGGACCGATCGTGCTGCGCGATCACCCTGGCGTGCAGGGTGCCCATGGTGCCGGTGCCGATCAGCGCTATCCGGGTCATCCGCCGAGTACCTCCCGCACCGTAGTGATGATCTCGTCCAGCTGGTCGTCGGTGAGCGCGGGATGGACCGGCAGCGACAGCACCTGTCCGGCGGCCTTCACCGCGACCGGCACATCGGCCAGCGAGGCCGCGGGGATCTGGACATGGCCCTGGTAGCAGTCGTAGTCGAAAACCACCCGCGGGTAGTAGCACCCGGTGCCGATGCCGCGCCGGGTCAGTTCGCCGGCCAGCTCGTCCCGATCCAGTATCGCGTGCGGGCCAACCTGGACGGTGTACTGGTGCCAGACGTGCTCACGGCCAGGGGATACCGATGGCAGCCACAGACCGGGTGCCCCCGCCAGCCCCTCGGACAACCGGATGGCGTTGCGCCTGCGTGCGGCAGTCCGCTCATCCAGCCGCTCCAGCTGCGGAATGCCGACCGCGGCGTGCAGGTCGCTCATCCGGTAGTTGTGACCCGCCAGCTCGTAGGAGTAACGGGCCCGCATGCCCTGGTTGCGCAGCACCCGGATCCGGTCGGCCAGCTCATCGTCGTCGGTGGTGATCACACCGCCCTCGGCGGTAGTGACATTTTTTGTGGCATACAAGGAAAAGCAGCCCAAACCGTACGCACCGGCCGGCCTGCCCTGGAAACGAGCGCCCACGGACTGCGCGGCATCCTCGACGACCCGCAGGCCATGCTCGGCGGCCAGCGCGCTCAACTTGCCCATGTCCGCGGTCTGCCCGAAAAGGTGCACCGGCATCAGCACCTTCGTCCTGGGCGTGATCACTTCGGCCACCCGGTCCGGGTCAAGGGTCAAGTCATCCGGGTTGATGTCGGCGAAGCGCACCGTCGCACCCGCCTGCAGGATCGCGTTCAGGGTGGCGACGAAGGTGAACGGCGAGGTGATCACCTCATCGCCCGGCTGCAGTTGGAGCGCCTGCAGGGAAGCGACCAGCGCGGTGGTGCCGCTGTTGACCGCGACGGCGTGCCGGGTGCCGGTGACCCGCGCGAAGCCGTCCTCCAGCCGCTGCACCATCGGCCCCTGCGCGAGCGAGCCGGAGCGCAACACGTCGATGACGAGGGACTCGGCATCGCTGACGTCAACCACGGTGATCGGGATCATGGTGCTCTCTCGTTCGGCGCGGCTTCGGCGCCCCAGGCTACCCGCCGGGCGGCGCCTCCGCCGGACACTGCACACTGGGCACGACCGCTGCCGACTTCAGATGGACCTGGTGTGGCGAACCGCATTCACGACACCGCAGTGATCGGTGCAGGCGTCGAGCTCGGTACCGACAACATCATCGGGCCGTTCGCCGTCATCCTCGGACCTGCGGTGATCGGCTCAGGCAACTGGATCGGTCCACACGTCGCCATCGGCACCCCCGGCGAGGATCGGGACGGACCGCATCCGGCCGCCTGGGCCGACGCCCCCACCGGCGACCCCGCGCGGGACGGGTACGGCGTGCGCATCGGCGACCGCAACCGGATCCGCGAGTACGCCGGCATCCACCAGGGCACTCGGCGCGCGACGTCGGTCGGCAGCGACTGCTACCTGCTGCGCGGCAGTCACGTCTGCCACGACTGCATCGTGGACAACGGTGTCACGCTGGCCTGCAACGCGGTTCTCGGCGGGCACAGCCACGTGTGGTGCTACGCCAACCTCGGCCTCGGTGCCGTCGTACACCAGCACGGGCGGATCGGCCCTGGTGCGATGGTCGGCATGGCTGCCGCGGTGCGCAGGGAGCTCGGCGCGTTCACCATCAGCATGGGCGTGCCCGCGCGGGTCACCGGGATCAACACGGTCGGACTGGCCAGGCTGGGCGCCTCGGACGAGGCCATCGCGGCGCTTGAGCCGTGGGTCACCGGACGGTCGCCGGTGCCGGACATCGACCTGCCGCCCGAGCTCGGCAAGCTGATCACGGCATGGGCCGGGGAGCGGGACACGCCGTGACCGCACTGGCCGAGAAAACGACGCTGCCCAAGCGCACCCGGGCGCACGCCACCGGCGCCCTGCGCTGGCTCGCGATCGTCGTGGTGCTCGGCTTCGCCTGCTACCACCTGAGCGCCAACTGGTCGGAGTTCTGGGACACGCTGGCCGGCGTCGCGGTGTCCTCCTCGCTGCTCTCGCAGCTGATGGTGCTCATCGCGATCGTCGCTTCCACCTACGGCTGGCAGCTCATCGTGAACGACCTCGGCAGGCCGGTCGGCTACTACCGGGGTGCGCAGATCTACCTGGTGGGGCAGCTCGGCAAGTACGTACCCGGATCGGTGTGGGGCTACCTGCTGCAAATGGAGCTCGGCAAGCAGGCCGGGCTGGCCAGGGCGCGGGTGTTCACCGGCTCGGTCGTGCACTTCGGTGTGGCCGTCGTCGGTGCCACCATGATCGGCAGCATCGCGCTCCCGGTCATCTTGGACACCACCCCCCGGGTGCTGTGGATCTTGGGGCTGCTGCCGATCGGGTTGATCGTCCTGCACCCAGCGGTGCTCACCTGGTGTACCTCGCTCGTGCTCAGGGTGCTGCGCCGCCCTGCACTCGATCACCAGCTCGAGGCGGGCACCATCCTGCGGATTCTCGGCACCATCGGCGTCGCCTTCGTGTTCCAGGGGCTGCACCTGTGGCTGCTGGCCAACTCGATCGGTGCCGCCGGCCTGTCCGGGCTGGCGCTGTGCATCGGGGCGATGGCGCTGGGCATGGTGGCGGGCACGGCCGCGTTCTTCCTGCCCGCCGGGGTGGGCGCGCGCGAGGGGGTGCTGGTCGCAGTGCTGATGACCAGCGGGTTCGGCGCCACCCAGGCGCTCGCGTTCGCCGCGGCCTCCCGGGTGATGTTCATCCTCGCCGACCTGATCCTGGCCGGCGGTTCGGCGCTGGCGGCCAGGGCGGCGACAATCAATGATCGGGCTGATCACGAGCGGTGATCCGGTACAGCGACGCGTCCGGGTTGCGGTAGACCAACTCCAGGAACGGCATCCCGTCCAGGTCCCGCAGCCCCGGTGCGCGATCGGATCCGTCCGGATAGCGCGGGTAGCCGTACTGGCCGACGATCACCCAGCGCACGTTCATCCGTTCGACCACATCGCGGACCTGCGGATCGGTGGGGTAGTCCCGGAAACGGCCGGCCAGCACCTCTGCATCCGGCGGATTCATCCACGGGTCGAAATGCCCGGCGACCGCCCGCGTCCCGGCGATGGCGTAGGACCATGCGGTGCCGTCGGAGCGTTCGTTGAGCACCCAGTCACCCGGCTCGGCCAGTTCGCCCAGCTTCACCATCGCCCGCGCCTCGTCCCGGCTGATGGGCAGGGCATGCGGATCGTTGGTGGGTGCCCTGCCGACGGTGGTCTTGATCAGCGTCGAGTTGGTGTCGAGGTACAGCCCGCTGCCGATCGCCCAGCCGCCCAGCACGAGAACAGCCAGCATTGGTGCGACCGCCCGGCGCGGCGCGGAGAACGCCGACCACCCGGTGATGCGGTCGCGCAGCCACGCCTGGGTCTCGGCCAGCCCGTGCGCGGCGATGACGCACATGGCCAGCCCGGCCAGCGCGACCAGCCGGTAGGGGTTGTTCCACCACGGACGGGTCAACTGCTTGACCACCTCGTTGTCCCAGGTCGAGGTGATCACGAAGCACACCCCGAGCAGGACGGCGGTGCCCACCAGCCAGCGCAGGTTATGCAGCCGTCGCGCCGCGATGACGCCGACCACCAACGCCGAGGTGAGCCACAGTTGAGGCGTGACGGTCTGGCCGCCGAAGATCAGCCACGACTCGAGCGCTTCGGGCACCGATTGCTTCCACGGCCACCCCCCGTAGGGGTAGTCGCCGGTGACCAGCACGAGAGCGCCGATGACGGTGGGGGCGGTGCACAGCAGAACGACGCCTGCCGAGGGCAGCAGGACGAGCAGGTCCCGGCCCGCGGTCCGCAGGCAGCCCCACCAGCGCACCGCCAGAAATGGGAGCAGGAACAGCAACGCGCTGAACGGCATCGAGGCGTGAATGGACATCAGCCCGGCCGCGACCAGCGCCAGCACCAGCGCGGTGTTGCGCCCCGGCCGGTTCAGGTACCGATGCAGCACGGCGGCGGCCAGCGGCAGCAGCACGAGTGCCTGCGCGTAGGGCAGGATCGGCCCCAGGTTCAGCTCGTAGAAGACCATGGTGCACGACACCGCGACGATCGTTGCCGCGCCGGCGAGCACCGCACGTCCGGCGAACTCGCGAATCATGGCCACCAGCGACAGCGCCAGCATGCCGGGCATCAGCACCGCATTGGCGTTGAGGACCGCCGCGATCGGGGCGCCCGCGAGCGGGTCGGCGAGCTGCCAGGTGAACGCCGCGATCAGGTGGTAGGCGTTGGGGTAGAAGATCTGCTCGCCCGGCGCATACCAGGCGATCTTGCTCATGCCGGTGACGCTGCTGTCTCCGGTGTCGGTGAGGTAGCGGATGCCGTTGGCGTGGAACACGGCGTCCCAGCCCTGCGGGATCGCGTTCAGATCGCCCATGCCGCGAAGCATGGTGTAGCCGCCGGCCGCGGCCGCCAGCAGCAGGCAGGCGAGCACGGAGAGGTGACCCGCCAACGTCCACAGTGGACGCAGCGCGGCTGGTGCCCTGAGTGGACGCATTGTGGCCGGTGGGCGCAGTTGCCGAACGCCGAGCACGAGCGCCACCATGACGACGGTGGCAACCACGAAGGCCGCCCAGGTGAACGGCGACCCGATCACGCCGAACCACTGGCCTGCTATGCCCGCGATGCTGAAGGTCAGCAGCGGTGCGATGGCCGCGAGCAGCCAGCCGCGCAGGCCCGCGGCCAGGCCGGTCAGCAGGCCGGGGACGACCAGGACACCCAGCGCGATCGCGAGTGTGAGGGCGGACGCGGTGGGTGAGAGCGTCGTGGGCACCGCGTCACTTTCTCAGCTCGCCGGGCTTCCCTCGGCAGCGGGCCGGGTACGCCTACGCGGGGGCAGGCACCGCGCTCAACTGGTTGCGCACGACCGGCGTGTAGCCGGAGGACTGTCCGGCGCGGTTGGGGTGGTAGGACTCCAGGATGGGGTTGGACAACCCGTTGATCCACTCGGAGCTGTCGCACACCGCGTGGCCGACGAACGGCGGGATGGTGTCGGCGAAACCGAATCCGTGTGCGGTTGCCTGTGCCTTGGTGACGTCGCGCAGCAGCACCGCGGTCTTGTTCAGTTCCGCCTGCTCGCCGGGACTGATCCGGGACGCGAGGTTGCATTCCTTGCCGTTGAACAGTTTCGGATAGCCGGCCACCACCACTGTGGCGTGCGGCGCCCGGCTGCTGATCTTGCTGTATAGGGAGTCCAGCCTGCCGGGCAGCGTGCTGCGGATGAAGTCGTTGGCGGCGTCGATCTCCTTCCAGCAGGTGTAGGGCCACGCCCGGGCGCAGGCGGTGAGCACCTTGGCGAACCCGGCGTCGTTGCCGCCGACCGAGACAGTGACGTAGCGCGTCCCGCTGTTCAGGCTGCCGAGCTGGTTGTTGATCACGTCGGCCACCTTCGCGCCGGAGCAGGCGGCGAAGGTCAGCCGCGCGCCGAGTTGCTTGGCGGCCAGCACGGGGTAGGCGTAGGACGAGCGGTAGCACTCGCCGCTGTCGGAGTAGTAGGACCTGGTGCCGACGCCGGAGGAATAGGAATCCCCGAGCGCGGTGTAGGGCGTCGCGGCCTGCGCCTGCTGGCCACCGAGAA
Source organism: Haloechinothrix sp. (assembly GCA_050701115.1). GTDB lineage: Bacteria > Actinomycetota > Actinomycetes > Mycobacteriales > Pseudonocardiaceae > JBOHER01. The sequence continues at coordinate 26,674 of JBOHER010000330.1, forward strand.
GTGCGGTGGTCGCCGCCAGCACGATCGTGGCGGCGAATCGGGGGACGAGGTGCGTGCTGAACCGGCCCATGGTCGCGCCTCCGCGTCGTCGGGGCGGCAACAGCCTGCTCTGAAGTTGGTTACCGTGGCAATAGACCAAAGGGGAGATTGGCCGGACTTCTGGTGGGCACGGAGTGTAACCAGGCTTACCTACGCACCGGTAGCTCCAGTACCTACGGTGACGTAACCTGAGCTGCATGGCTGAACTCGTGTACCCGCCGGTCGTGCTGGCGTGCAAGACCATGTTCCGGGTGCTGGATCTCAAGCTCGACGTCAAAGGCACCGAGCACATCCCCGCCGAGGGCGGTGCGGTGATCGCGTGCACCCATCAGAGCTATCTGGACTTCATCTTCTGCGGGCTCGGCGCGCTGCCTGCCAAGCGATTTGTGCGGTTCATGGCCAAGCAGGAGGTGTTCCACAACCGGATCTCCGGTCCGCTGATGCGCGGCATGCACCACATCTCGGTGGACCGCCGTGCGGGCAAGGCGTCCTACGACGAGGCCGTCGACCGGCTGAAGGCGGGCGAGGTCGTCGGGGTGTTCCCGGAGGCAACGATCAGCCGCTCGTTCACGGTGAAGGAGCTCAAGAGCGGCGCGGTCCGCATGGCCGCCGACGCCGGTGTGCCGGTGATCCCGATGGCAGTGTGGGGCACCCAGCGCATGTGGACGAAGGGCAGGCCGAAGCACCTCACCCAGCGGCACGTGCCGATCTCGATCCTGACCGGCGAGCCGGTCCACCCGACGGCCGAGGACAACGCCAACCAGCTGACCACGGATCTGCGCACGCGGATGCAGGCGCTGCTGGACAAGGTGCAGGCCGACTACCCGGACTCACCCCAACCCGGCACCGACCCCTGGTGGCTTCCCGTGCACCTGGGCGGCACCGCCCCCACCCCAGAGGAAGCCGCCGCACTGGATCGCAAACGCCCCGAATAGCCCACTGCACTCTCGTGAGTGAAAGTTGTTGCTCCGGCAGCCCTGGTCACTCACGACCCAAGCGCCGCTGGTCGTGAGTGCTGGAGGTTGCCCATGCAACAACATTCACGCACGAGGCGGGGCCAGAGTGCTCGGTCGACCTCTAAGTGCACGGGGCCTAGAACCAGCGTTCGAGGACTTGGGCGACGCCGTCCTCGGAGTTGGGGGCGGTGACCTCGTCGGCGGACTTCAGCACGCTCGGGTGCGCGTTGGCCATCGCAACACCATGGCCTGCCCAGCGGAGCATCTCGACGTCATTGGGCATATCTCCGAACGCGATCACGTCGGTGGCTCGCACGCCGACCCACTCGGCGACCTCGGCCAGCCCGGATGCCTTGGTCACCGAGCGCGCCGAGATTTCGATGAGCCCCGCATTGGTCGAGAAGGTGATGTCGACGGCGTGCCCCAGCACGGTGCGCGCCGCCTGGGCCATCTCGTCGGAGCTCATCCGCTCGTCGCTCACCAGCAGCTTCACCGCGGTGCGCCCCAGCACCTCCGCACGACTGACCGAGTGCCCTTCCCCGTCGCCCCACGGGTTGCGGAAGTTGTGCTCGACCACGAACTGCGGCACCGCGGCGTCGTGCGCGCTGGCACCCACCCGCTCCGCGGCGAGGCGCGCGCGGGGCAGCGCGGCCAGCAGCCCGTCGGCCGCATCGTGCAGCAGCACCGGATCCAACCCGTGCACGCTGATCACCCGATCGGTGCCGACGTCGTACAGTGCGGCCCCGTTGGCGCAGACGGCATATCCGGTGATGCCGGCCGGGTGGGCGACCGGCGGGATCCACCTCGGCGGCCTGCCGCTGACCAGGACGAACGGAACCTCGTCGGCATGCACGCGGTGCACCACATCGATGGTGCGCACACTGAGTCGCTCGAGCGGCGTGAGCAGGGTGCCGTCAACGTCGGAGGCGATCAACCGGGGTTTGTCCACAGCGCAATTCTCAATCGTCGCATAAGGCACACTGCCATCTTCCCCGAACCCCGGACGGGCGGTGGGCCAAATGGCGGAGTGTGTGCCGCCTATCACCGCAGCTCGTGATCACAATTGAGAGGCGACCGTCACACTGATTCGCGGAGACGATAGCGTGCATGCCGTGCGGGCAGGCATCGTGATCTTGACCGAGGACAGATGGTGGTCCGGCGAGCCCAAATGGCGGCATGCCGAGGAGTTCGGTTTTGACCACGCCTGGACCTACGATCATCTCGGCTGGCGTGACCTGATGGATGGTCCCTGGTTCAACGCAATTCCCACGCTGACCGCGGCGGCGATGGTCACGGAGCGGATCCGGCTCGGCACGTTCGTCGCTTCGCCCAACTTCCGGCACCCCGTGCCGTTCGCCAGGGAACTGCTCACCCTCGACGACATCTCCGATGGCCGGGTGCTGCTCGGAGTCGGTGCGGGAGCGGGCGGCACCAGCTATGACGCCGGAGTGTTGGGTGAGCCGCCGCTGACCGCACGGCAGCGCTCTGACCGCTTCGCCGAGTTCGTCGATGCACTGGACGGCCTGCTCAGCGTGGACAAGTTCGACTACGAGGGGCAGTACTACCGGGCGGTCGGCGCCCGCAATCTGCCCGGCTGTGTGCAGCACCCGCGGATTCCGTTCGTTGTCGCGGCCAACGGGCCGCGGTCGATGCGGCTTGCCGTGCGTCATGGTCAGGGCTGGGTGACGACCGGCCGTGCCGCCGACGATATCGACGAGTGGTGGCGGGGGGTTGCCGAGCTCGCCGGGGAGTTCAACCGCGCGCTTGATGAGGAAGACCGGGATCCGGCGAGGGTCCGCCGCTACCTCAGCCTCGATTCCAGCCCGGTGTACTCACTGTCCAGTGTGGACACGTTCACCGATGCCGCGCAGCGGGCGCACAAACTGGGATTTACCGACATTGTCGCGCACTGGCCGCGCTCAACTGATCCGTATTGCGGGCATGAGTGGGTCCTTGAGCGCGTCGCCGAGGAAGTACTTGAGGAGGTCCGCCAGCTGTGAACATTCCGATGATTGCGCAGGACACCATGACTCGAGGTGAAGTCTCCGGCACCCTGGATCGCGCTGATGGCACACTCCTGCGCTGGTGGCGTGGCGGTCGCGGCGAGCCGGTTGTCCTGGTGCACGGCTCCTTCGACGACCACCACAGCTGGTCGGGTGTGGTTGCGCAGCTGGCCGAGTACCACGACGTCATCACCTACGACCGCAGGGGGCACAGCACGAGTACGGCCCCGCGCAGTCAGGGCAGCATCGCGCAGGACGCAGATGACCTTCTATCCATTGTGGACAATGTGATCGGTGGTCCGGCGCACCTTGTCGGGCTTTCCTACGGCGCATCGGTCGCCATGCTGGCCGCGGTGCAGCGGAGGGAGGCCGTGCTCAGTGTGGCTGTGCACGAACCGCCCCTGTTCGGCCTGCTGGCCCGCAACCCGGTGGCGAAGGTGCTCGGAGCCGAGGCCGCAGTGTGGACGGGACACGCCGCGGAGCTGATCCGCAACGGAAACCTGGCGGATGGCGTACGGATATTCGCCGAGAAGGTCGGATTCGGCAAGGGCAGCTGGCACGGGCTGTTCACCCGCGAGCAGCGCGCCACCATGATCTCCAACGCGCACACCTGGCTCGATCAGTACAACGACCCCGGCAGGCTCGCGGTGGACATCACCACGCTGGCCTGGGCACGCTTCCCCATTACGCTGTTCGTCGGTGAGCGCACCCACGAACTGTACAAGCTCGTCGCCGAGGAACTCGCTGACCGGTTGCCGTTCATGCGCACGGTGCGCATTCCGGGTGCGGGCCACGCGCCGCATCTGACGCACGCTTCCGGCTTCGCCGACGCCCTGCTCGGGCACCTCCGTTCGCGGTGACCGGCGTCACCGCGTAGCCGAGTGGCCCGAGCAGGTCGGCTCACGCCCAGCATCATGCCCAAGTTTCCGCACCTCGAATCACCAGCTGACACCGCCAACCCGGGCAGCAATGTCCGGGGGGTGCGGGGACGGAAATCCGCATCGGTACCCTGGCAGCCCGTGAGCTCGCAAACGAACGCAACCGAAGTGACTGAGCACGATTTCGAGGGTTTCGAGCTGATCGTCGTCGGGTCGGGATTCTTCGGACTCACCGTCGCCGAGCGGGTGGCCAGCCAGCTCGGCAAACGGGTGCTGGTGCTCGATCGCCGCCCGCACATCGGCGGTAACGCGTATTCCGCACCGGAGCCCGAGACCGGCATCGAGGTGCACAAATACGGTGCCCACCTGTTCCACACGTCGAATAAGCGGGTATGGGACTACGTTACCCAGTTCACTGAATTCACCGACTATCAGCATCGGGTATTTACCAAGTACCAAGGTCAGGTTTACACGTTCCCGATGAACCTGGCCTTGATCAATCAGTTCTTTGGTCGTTCCTTTACCCCCGATGAGGCGCGTGCGCTGGTCGCGGAGCAGGCCAGCGAGATCGACACCGCGGACGCGCAGAACCTCGAGGAGAAGGCCATCTCGCTGATCGGCCGACCGCTCTACGAGGCGTTCGTCAAGGGCTACACCGCCAAGCAGTGGCAGACCGACCCGAAAGAGCTCGACGCCGACATCATCACCAGGCTCCCGGTCCGCTACACCTTCAGCAACCGGTACTTCAACGACACATTTGAGGGCCTGCCGGTCGACGGATACACCGCGTGGCTGGAGAAGATGGCCGACCACCCGAAGATCGAGGTGCGGTTGAGCGTCGACTATTTCGACGTGCGCGACCAGATCCCGGTGGGCACGCCGACCGTTTACACCGGCCCGGTGGACCGCTACTTCGGCTACTCGTCCGGGCGCCTAGGCTGGCGCACCTTGGATTTCGAGACCGAGGTCGTCGACACCGGCGATTTTCAGGGCACCCCGGTGATGAACTACGCGGACGAGCGGGTTCCCTACACCCGCATTCACGAGTTCCGGCACTTCCACCCCGAACGGGACGACTGTTACCCCAAGGACAAAACGGTCGTTGTGCGGGAGTACTCGCGGTTCGCCAACGACGAGGATGAGCCGTACTACCCGATCAACACCGCGGACGATCGGACGAAGCTGGAGCGTTACCGCGAGCTGGCGAAGATCGAGGCCAAGGAGCGCAACGTGCTATTCGGCGGTCGGCTGGGCACCTACAAATACCTGGACATGCACATGGCGATCGGCTCGGCGCTGACCGCCTTCGACAACAAAATCGCCCCGCACCTGACCGAGGGCGCCGCACTGGACGGATCACCGGATGCTTGAGAAAGAGCCCACCGCCCTCGTGAGTGA
>JBOHER010000331.1:0-1545 GCA_050701115.1 Haloechinothrix sp.
GGGTGGCTGCCCAGCACGGCCGCCCGGCCAGCGTGCGGCATTTGCTGGCGCACGGCGCCGATCCGAACCTCCGGGACAGTACCCACTCCCGCACCACCCTCGACTGGTGCCAGCCCGAGCACCGCTACCTCAGCCACCCCGGCCACAACGAAGTCGACGCACTCCTGCGCCCCGTCACTCGCACAGGAATCGCACCACCCCGGCACGGCGGATAGCGCTCCGCGCTACCTGTTGGCTGAGCACATCGCGAACGGCCGTGTCGATACGCGGCGCGGTCGGCGAGATCGAAACCGCCTACGTCATCCCGGAGGCGCGCGGCGCTGGCGTGAGCACGGCGCTCGCCCAAGCCGCGGTCGCGTACCTGCGCGATCGCGGCGCGCGCACGATCCGGCTGCTCGTCTGCGCTGAGGATGACCGGGCGCGCCGGTTCTGGCAGAAGCAAGGCTTCACACCCGACATGGTGGCCCTGTCGCGCTACGAGTGAGCTGGGTGCATGGAGAATTCGTTGCCAGCCAGCCGGAGGCAGTCCTCGCAGATGCAGACGCCCGGTCCGGCCACCATGCGTACGTCGGGCTTGGCCTTCCGGCAGAACGAGCAGGTCGGTTCGGGGTGCTGTCGCCGCCTGCGCCGTCGCGTGGGTGCTGGACACACGACGTCCTCCAACTCGCGTTTGATGTCGGCGGCGCTGACGCCGAGGTCTTGCAGCACGCGGCGCGCCTGTGATCCGGGGTCGGTGCCGAGCACGAACAGCAGGTGCTCGGTGCCGACGTAGGGATGACCGCGCTCCCGGGCCAGCCTCTTGGCCGCGTCGATCGCATGACTCGCATCGACAGAGAACGCGCGTTCGTCAGCGGATCCGGCGGTGTTGCCGGGCCCGAACAGGCGCTGGATGGAGTCCCGCATCCGCTCGCGGGTGACGCCCAGCCGGTCCAGCGCCACGGCCGCGACCCCGACGTGCAGCAGGCCCAGCAGCAGATGGTGGCTGTCGACCTCGGCGACGCCAGCCTGCTCGGCAGCCACCCGCGCTTGGTCGAGACAGGCCTGCAGCCGCGGTAGCATCTCCAGGTCACCGCAGACAACCGCGACCGACGGGTCGGTGAACCGCTGCCGTGCCGCCTGCTTGGACACCCCCAACCGATCGCCGATCGCCGTCCAGGAATGGCCCGCCCGGCGGGCTGCGCAAACGAAGTGCTCCAGTACCTGGTCAGCGGCGTCGCCGAGTTCTCGCTGCACCTGCGCTGCAGCGCCGACCGCATCCAGAGCGTCCGCGTCAGCGGTGCGATCCTCAACCATCGTGATGTACCGCGCCGCGTCCAGCATCTCATCGCCCATTCGACAAGTTTAGATTGTCGATGTCCCTTGATTGTCGAGCTGATCAGCGCAGCATGGCGCCGAATTCGGCCATGCCGGTCGACAGCGCGGTGCGCTGGTCGAGTACGGCGCCGGTCACGTGGGGGTTTCGTGCCGCCCAGGCTCGGGCGGCGGTTGCCGTGGTGAAGAAGTTGATGTTCCCGCAGGTGCGGTCGACCGATGGGCAGCAGTCGT
>JBOHER010000332.1:0-8917 GCA_050701115.1 Haloechinothrix sp.
GGGCTGGTCGGCTACGGGACGTCGGTCGCCATGGGCCCACCCTCGATCACCCGGATGCCGATCACCCTGCGCCGGTTCGATCCGGCGGCCGCAGGGTTCCGGATCGCGTTGATCAGCGACATCCACCTGGGTCCCATCATCGGCCGCTCCTTCACCCAGCGGATCGTGGACATGGTCAACGCGGAGCGGGTGGACGCGGTGGCCATCGTGGGCGATCTCGTCGACGGCAGCGTCGCGGACCTTGCCGACTCCGCGGCACCACTGCGGGATCTGGCCAGCACGCACGGAACGTTCTTCGTCACCGGCAACCACGAGTACTTCTCGGGCTACGCGGAGTGGATCGACCACCTGCCCACCCTGGGCATGCGGGTGCTGCGTAATGAGCGCACCACGATCACCCACAACGGCGGCAGCTTCGAGCTGGCGGGCATCAACGACGCGACCGGGTACCGGTGGCAGGACCCTGGCGACGTGGGTAAAGCGGTGGCCGGACGCGACCCTGAGCGCGCGGTGATGCTCATCGCGCACCAGCCGGTCGACGTGACCGACGCCGTGCGGCACGACGTCGACCTGCTGCTGGCCGGGCACACCCACGGCGGTCAGCTCGCCCCATTCGAGCTGCTGGTGAGCCTGCAGCAGGGCGCGGTCGCCGGGATGTACCAGATCGAGGACACCAAGATGTACGTCACCCGCGGCGCCGGATTCTGGGGCCCGCCGGTGCGGGTCGGCGCCCCGCCGGACATCACCATCGCCGAACTGCTCCCCGACTCCTCAACCCAGCGAGACTCGCCGCTCAGGTGAGGGTGCGAGGGCGGATGGCGTTGGCCTTGTCCACCAGGGCGATCCGCTGCTCGGAGCTGCCCGCCAGCCGGGCAAGAGCGCGGTAGCACCGCTCGAGGCCGAACCGCAGGTCCCGTTCGGAGAGATCGCACCCGAGCACCCGCCGCCCGGCTCCGGGCGACGGCCCCGCGGCGGGGACCCGGCCGTTGTCGCGCGCCAGCACCCAGCCGTAGGCCGCTTCGAGCACCTCGGCCGACAGCCGGGTGCGCCGTTCGGCATCCAGCGCCAGCCGCTCCAGCCGCTGCGCGGCGTCGATCAGGTCGAGCTCACCGATCGGCACCGGCTGCTGACCCGCTCCCGCCGTCGCCTTGGTCTTGATCTGGATCTTGATCGCGGCGACCTGGGCGGCCACATAGTGGGTCGAGGTCGCCGGAATCGATTCGAGTGTCTGGATCGCGCTGCCCCGTCCACCCTGCGCGAGGTACACCCGCGCGAGCCCGAACGCCGCACTCACATAGGACCGGTCGGTGCGCCACACCAGCTCGTAGAACCGCGCGGCGGAGAAGTAGTCGCCGAGGGCTTCGGAGCTGGCCGCCACGCCAAGCTTGGGCGCGATCTCGCCGGGCAACTCGTCATACACCGCGTCGAACGCCGCGTGCGCCAGCTTGGGCCGCCCACCGGCGAGCTCGATCAGACCTCGATACCAGTCGATCCGCCAGTCATGCGGAAAGCCGGACTTGACCGCGAGGAACTGCGCGGCCTGCAGTTGGCGATTGGCCTCGGCCGGTTCGTCCAGTTCGATTCGCGCGCGCACCACCCGCAGCCGCACCTCGATCGAGTCGTGCGGCGCCCGCGCCAGCGCCTCGACGACCTCACGCGGTTCCGACGCCGTGGTCGACGCGAGCAGGCTCGCCGCGGCGTCATCGGTGTCGACCAGGGGAACCGGCAGCCCGGTGACCACGTCCAGTGGATCCGGCATCGGCACCGCATGCTGGGCGGTCTCCTCGGCCGAAGGGCCTGGCTCGGCCACCACGGCGTCCACCCCGAACGACTTGGTCTCCGCGCCGAACACCGTCGACGTGCCCGGCCGCTGTTTGCCGGTGCCCAGCGCCATGATCTCGCGCAGCACGCCGGTCAACTGGTCGGCCATGTCGGCGGCGGAGGCGAACCGGCGATCGGGGTCGGCGTGGGTGGCGCGGCGCAGGAACCGGTGGTAGGAGCCGAACAACCCGAACAGCGGCACCTCGCCCGTCGGCGGCAGCGTGGTTCTGTACTTCGTGGTGTAGCCCGCGAACTCGAAGGACAGCACGGCAAGTGTCCGGCCGACCGTGAACAGGTCGGACTGCACGCTGGCACCGTGCGTGGCCAGCTCCGGCGCGCTGTAGCCAGTGGTGAAGAACAGCGGGCTCGAGTAATCGTCGACGCGTCGCACCGCTCCCATGTCGATCAGCTTGAGCTGCTCGCGGGTCTGGATCACGTTGTCCGGCTTGAGGTCGCAGTACAACAAGCCCTGACTGTGCAGATAGCCCAGCGCAGGCAGGATCTCCAACCCGTAGGCGATGACCTGCCCGATCGGCAGGCCTTCCGCGCGCCCGGTCTCCTTGTGGTGCGCAAGGGCCAGCTGACGCAGCGACTGGCCGCCGACGTACTCCATCACGATGTAGCCGACGGTGGTGCCGGTGCTGGGATCCGGATGTTCGACGAAGTTGTAGATCTTGACGATGTTCGGGTGTTCGACTTCGGCGAGGTAGCGGGTCTCGTTGACCGCCGCGTCCATCGCGGTCGCGTCCCCGGTGTCGATCAGTCCTTTGAGGACGACCCAGCGATCGTTGACGTTATGGTCCTGCGCGAGATAGATCCAGCCCAGCCCGCCGTAGGCGAGCGCGCCGAGTACCTCGTACTGTCCGCCGAGCAGTTCGCCCGGCCGCAGCTTCGGCGTGAACGAGAACGGCGCGCGGCACTTCTCGCACGCGCCTTCCGACGAACCGGGCTCGCCGTCGGTCCCGCGCCCGACCTTGCCGCCACATTGGCTGCAGAACCGTTTGTTCTCCGCGACGACCGGGTTGTCCAGCACCGCCGACGTCGGTTCGCGGTAGGGCACCTGCGGCACCTCCACCAGCCCAGCGCCGAGTCCGCCCCGTCGCGCGGTGCGGGTACTCCGCGACCCGGTGCGCCGGGAGGTCCCCGGGAAGGCACCGGCGCCGGTTCCCGAGGTACCCGGTCCGGTGCCCGGTCCGGTACCGGTGGGCCGCATGAGGCTCTCGGTGCCCGGGTCGGGCAGCGCGAGTTGGGTGGCCTCGGGTTTCGGCTCCGGTGGCTGGATGCTCCGTGTCTCCGGTGTCTCCATCACCAGCACACTGGTCAGCTGGCCTTCGCCCTCGGCGGGGACCTGCGGTGAGGGGTCGGGGCCACGGTCGTCGTCCGGCGCGGCGTGCTTCGGGCCGCGTTCGCGGCTCGGCTGCTCAGCAGAATTCATCTCCTCCGCCCCCACTCACTTGTACTGCGGCTTAGGCGGATTCTCCGCTCCGAGCACCGGTTCGACCCACCGCCGGTGCAACGACTTCCAGGTGCCGTCCCGCACGTCCTCCAGCACGGCGTTGACATAACGCACCATGTCCTCGTTCTCCTTGGGGATGCCTATGCCGTAGGGCTCGCTGCTGAACCGCTCGCCCACCACATGCGTGGTGGGATCCTGCTCGGCCATCCCGGCCAGAATCGTGTCATCGGTGGAGATCGCCGCCACCTGCCCCTGTTGCAGCAGCACCAGACAGTCCGACCAGTTGTCCACCGATACCGGGTCGGGCCCCTGCTCCTCGGCGATCCGGCGCAGCGACGTGGACCCCTTGGTGGCACAGACTTTCTCGCCATCGAGATCGGCAAGGCTGGTGGCAGGCGAATCCTTGCTCACCAGAAGTCGCTGGCCCGCCACGAAGTACACGCTGGAGAAATTGATGTCCTCCCAGCGTTCGCAGTTGACGGTCATGGTGCGGACGACGATGTCCACCTCGCCCTGCTTGAGCATCGGAATACGCTGCTTCGAGGAGATCGCCTTGAACCGGATCTTGCTGGGATCTCCGAAGATCGCCAGCGCTACCTGCCGAGCGATGTCGATATCGAAGCCCTCGAGGTCACCGTTGGCCGGGTTGTAGAAGCCGAAAAGGAAGGTGTTCTGGTCGACTCCGGCGATCAGGTGGCCCCGCTTCCTGATCTCGTCCATGGTGGAACCAGGCGGGATGGACAGTCCGTTCGGCCTGAAACTCTCCTCGGGCTTGCAGTCATCCGACGCTTCGGCACCGCCGGGGCTGGCGTCCGCCCCACCCACGTTGGCAGGCTGCGGCCGTTGCGCCGTCACGATCGGCGCGAGGTCCCTCGGTTCGCCCGCTGAGCCGCATCCAGTCACCGCAAGCGCCAGCCCGGCGACGACCGCGGCCAGCATCCGCCTGTTCATCGGTACTCCCTCAGCCGTTCCTGAATGCCGACCGTGACGCCCAGCGCGGCCACGATGCCGAGCAGCGCCAGTCCGGCGGGCACCAGGGTCAGCGCGCGGTTCGCATTTGTAGTGTCATCGAAGAAGCTCTGCCTGCCCACCGCGATCGCCGAGCGCAGATCTCCGTCCAGCCGCAGGAACGAGGCAGCCGAACCGCCCTCCCGCTCGCCGTCGATCGCCTGCTCGACGGCCTCCTTGTACTCCCCGTCCTCGTTGTGCTTACGTACCTCGGCGTGCGCGGCGAGCCATGCGACTGCGTTCGCCCGCGCCGCGTCGATGTGTTCGGCGGCTGGGCCGTCACCGGCCAGTTCGCTCGCCTCGCGCAGCATCCCGCCCCGGCCGTCCGTACCGGCCAATCGCTCGGACAGGGTGGCGAACTCCTCCTCATAACTGCCGCTGTCGTCGCCCCGCGCGACCAGGGTGAGCGTTTCGTCGGTTCTGGCTTGCAGGGCGGCGATCCGGGATCGGACCAGCAGGTCGACCTGCGCGGTTCCGTCATCTTCCGCCGAGTTGACCAGCACGCTCTGCACGATCAACGCGACCGAACTCCACAGCAGGCCCAGCACCACCGCGCCGGTGGCGACCACCAGTCCGATGTTGAACACCCGGTTGGTCGTGCGTTGCAGGTACCGCTGGGTCGCGATCAGTGCGGCCAGCAGGCCGAGCACGAGCAATGTGGTCAACCATGGAAAGTCCGTGGCGTCGTCCTGCTCGGCGGCCAGCCGCTCGGTGTCGATCACGTACAGGTCGCGGGCGGCGGGCAGGATGGTGGACCGCATCAGGTGCGAAGCCTCGCGCAGGTAGGAGGCGCCGACCGGGTAACCCAGCCGGTTGTTGGCCCGCGCCGTCTCCACCAGCCCGGCGTAGACCGGGAGCCGCTGACTGATGATGTCGACCTGCTCGGCAGCCTGGGGCACGTTCGCCGCGTCGGAAGCCGCCTTGGCCAGCGATGCACCCGCCTGCGCGAGGTCGTTCTCGTAGCGCTGGCGCAGCGCGGGCGGCTCGGATCCGGCGGACAAGAATGCGCTCGATGCGGTCGCATCGGCATCCGACAAGGCGCGATACACCTGCTGTGCGGCGGCGGCGAGCGGCTCGCGGTGCTCGATGAGATCGGTGAGGGTGTCCCGTTTGCTCTGCGCCATGATCGTGCCGGCCAGGCCGGCGAGCAGGCTCAAGGCCACCAGGCCCGCCAAGATGATCGACAACCTGCCCGGCGTGGTCCTGGCCGAACGCACCACGCTCCGGTAGGCCTGACCGGGCAGATCGAGCAGATCACCCAGCCCGGGGCGCCGACCGTGCGGATTGCCGTCCGGCACGTGCTCGCCTTGGGCTCCGGCCGAGCCTGTCTCGGGGCCGGAACGCGTCACGGTGCTCGTCATATGTCCATCCTTCGCGCCCTCCCAGCACGGCTCATTGCGCGCGCGTCCATGAAACTAGCCGAACGGTCGACCGCGGCACTATCGACCCAGCGATGATCCCCTAACGCGCGGCAGCCCGCAGGAGGATGGAAGCGTCACTGCCTCGTAAGGATTGACGACCGCCGCTCGCGCGACCGCGGAACTAGGCTTCGACCTGGCGGCCCGTCATGGGAGCGGGCCGTGGAGGAGGAACGTCATGCGCAGGCTGTCGGTCATGGTGGCGGCGATCGCGGCAGTGCTGGCCGGATGCGGCGCCGAGGATCCGCCCGCGGAGCAGCCTGCCCCCGCGCCGACCGTCGAGCCCACGACGACGACCCCCATGCCCACCACACCCCCCGAAGCCGAGCCCGGCACCACCGTGCAGACGGCGGACAGCAAGTTCGGCGAGATGCTCTTCGACGAGGCCGGGCAGGCGATCTACCTGTTCGACAAGGAGAAGTCCAGCACCCCGGAGTGCTACGACGCCTGCGCGGAGGCCTGGCCGCCGGTGCTCACCGAGGGCGACCCGCAGGCGGCAGGTGGGGTACAGGCGGAGCTGCTCGACACCGCCGAGCGAAGCGACGGCAGCACGCAGATCACCTACGCGGGTCACCCGCTGTATTACTACGCGCACGAGGCCCCCAATGAGGTGAAGTGCCACAACGTGCCAGGTTTCGGCGGGCTGTGGCTGGTGGTCACGCCGAGCGGGGAGGCCGCGCCTGCTTAGCTGCGATTCGGCCAGGCAGGATGCCGGTGGCGGCGAAGTCGAGGCGCCGGGCCACCGAGACGGCTTGGTCCGCGAAGCGTTCGTAGAAACGCGCCAGCAGTGCCAGGTCTCGTGCCGCCCGGATGCCGTGCGGCCATGATTCGTCGGTCACCAGGTCCAGCACCCGGCTGTGCACGCTGTCGACCTCGGCGTCGGCCTGATCGAGTTCGGTGAATCCCGTCCTGTTCACGCCGGTGGTGAGTTTGGTCAGCTGTTCGCTCATCGCAACGCAGCGTGCTCCCAGTCGAGCGAACAGTTCGCTCAGTTCGGCCGGTACCGCGGGCTCGGGGTGGTTGCGCCGAGCGATGTCGGCGACGTGGGCGGCGAGGTCGCCCATCCGTTCCACCTTGTCGGCGCAATAGATCGCGGCCAGGATCACGCGGAGGTCCCTGGCGACCGGGGCCTGCAGCGCGATCAGGTTGTACGCGTGGCGCTCACAGCGGTCGCGTGCCGCATCCAGTCGATCATCGGCGGACAACACTTCCTCGGCGAGCTCATGGTCGGCGGTGAGCAACGCCTGGGTGGCGCGGCGCATGGCCGTGGTGGCCGATTCGCACATCCCGGCGAGTTCTTCGCCTAACGCGATCAAGGCGCCGTGGAAGGCTTCGCGCATACCTCAAGGTTAAGGCCGCTGCGGCGTCCCCCGCACGCCGGGAGCCAGCGAGTGCGGCAGCACCTGTTCGGGTTGTTCCGGGCGCCGCAGCGCGAGCTCGACACCGTCGGCGAAGCGGTAGGGCCGGTGCGCGAGGATGCCGGCGAAATGCCTGCGCAGGCGGGACATTTCCGCCCGCACGGTCACCGTTCGCTCGCCGTCGCCGAAGAGGTCCATGGACAGTTGCGCCGCCGATCTGCCTTCGGGGTGGCAGGCGAGCACGTAGAGCATCTCCGCGTGCCGGGGGCTGAGCACGTGCGTCCAAGTTCCACCAGCGCCGTCGACGGTGAGCGTCGCCCGCCTCGGTGAACTGACGTCGACCACCACCGTGGTTCCTGCTCCCGGCTCGTCGGCCTGCCCCGCCACCACCCGGACCAGCCAGCCGCCAGGGACCGGCTCCAGCACGCAGTCGCCGAACGCGGGCAACCACACCGGCCCGGCAGTGCACTCCTGGGGAAGTGCCAGCCGATCCACCGGCGCGATCCCGGACGCGGCCGCGATCCATCCGTGCTGATCGGTGATCACGCCCGGGCCGGACAACCTGGCGAGCACCGGCACGCCTACCGCGCGCAACCGCTCCAGTTCCATCAGGTGCGCGTTGCGCAGTTGCGCCTCGGCGAGTTTGGCCACCGCGGCGACAAGGGCGAGCGTGGTGGGGTTGACCGTGGCAGCGGGACCGGACAGGTCGACGGCACCGAGCAGGCGGCCCGAACGCGGATCTTGCAATGGCGAGCAGGCGCAGGTCCAGGCATGGTGGGTGCGCACGTAGTGTTCGGCCGAATAAACCTGCATCGGCCTGCGCGCGACCAGCGCGGTGCCGATCGCGTTGGTGCCGACGACATCCTCATGCCATACCGCACCCTCGGTGAACCCGAGCCCATCGGCCCTGCGCCGCACCGCGGTGCTGCCGTCCCGCCAGAGCACGTAGCCGTCGGCGTCCACCACCACCATGATGTGCGCGGCCTGCTCGGCGACGCTGGTCAGGCCGTCCCGCAGGATCGGGAGTGCGTCGAGGAGGCCGGAGCTTCTGCGCCGACCCTCGACCACGTCGAATGGCAGTGGCTGCCGTTGCCTGCCCTGGTCGGGGTCGATGCCGATCCGGCGCATCCGGTCCCAGGACGCCCCGATGACCGGCCGCGGCTTGCTCGGCAACCGCTCGCCGGACAGGGCCGCGTCGTGCACCTGAGCCAAGACCCGCGCGTACCGGCGGGGGTCGGCCCCCACCGGCAACGCTGCCTCGAGGCTGTGCAAACTCGTGCTCCTACTCCTCCCTGCCAGTGTGGCCCCTTGTGGGCGATGGCCACAACCGGCGCGGCTGGTCAGGCGCCGTCGAGGGCCGCGTCGAGGGTGATCTCGGTTCCGGTCAACGCGGCCGATACCGGGCAGGTCTCCTTCGCCAACTGGGCCGTCTGGGCGAACCCGGCTTCGTCTGCGCCGGGCACCCGTGCCCGCACCCGCAGCGCGATTCCGGTGATCGCGAAACCCTCGCCACGCGGCCCGAAGGACACCGTCGCGGTGGTCTCGATGCGCTCCGGCGGCGTGCCCGCCTTGCCGAGCAGTCCCGACAGCTGCATGCAGTAGCAGGACGAATGGGCCGCTGCGACCAGCTCCTCCGGGCTCGTCTTGCCACCGGACTCCTCGGAGCGCGCAGGCCAGGACACCGCGAACGTGGTCAGACCAGAGGTGTCCAGGGTGGTATCCCCCGAACCGGATGGGAGATCGCCGGTCCAGGTGGTCGTTGCTTGACGATCGGTCATCTGCATGTGCTCCTTTTGTCATGTTGGGTGGTCGCGTCAGGCGGCTAGCCTTGTTTTCCGCAGCGTTTGAGGTCAGGG
>JBOHER010000333.1:0-2100 GCA_050701115.1 Haloechinothrix sp.
TTGAGCAGCGCCGCGCCCGTGATCGCCATCGTGCTCTGCCTGGTGGTTGCTCTCTCCGACGGCCTGAGCGGGAACACGATCTTCGCGTCGAGGCAACTCGTGCTGCTGGCCGTCCTGCTGGCCGCGACAGTCGCCCGGCCTGGCCGCTCGGCCCTGCTGGGTGCGGCCACCGCCGGGCTGTTCCTCGCGCTGCTGGGCGGGGTGCAGGCGCTCGTCCACGCGGACAGCGCTTTTCGCGAATGCCGCATCGACAAGTGCGGCCCGTTAGGTGTCCTGTTCACCGGGGTGTTTCCGAACGAGAACACCTACGGCCTGCCGCTGGCCCTGTCCGTCGCCTTTGTGTGGCTGGCGTTTCGTGGCCCGGTCCGGATCGTCCTTGCGGGTTATCTCGCGCTCGTCGTGTTCGCGACCGGCAGCAGGCTCAGCGAGATGGCCGCGGCCGCCGCCCTCGTCTCGCTCATGGTGCTGCGCCCGAGTCTTGCGCAGGACGGGCAAGCGGTGGACCGGCCACGGGCGGACGCGCGGGCGGGCAGGAACGGGTTGGCACTGCTGGGCGTCTGCGGCGCGGCCGCGGCGGGTTTCCTGCTGCCGCTACTCGCTCGCAGCCCGGACGCGCTGTCCTATCGCGCATATTTCTGGAGTATCGGGCTGGGTGAGCTCGCTCGCTCACCGATCTACGGATTCGGCGCCAAGTCCTGGGAAGGGCTGTACCAGACGGGTCGGATACCCCTCGCATTCAGCTATTCCCCGCACAATCAATGGTTGGACCTCGCCTATGCGGGCGGGATCATTGGTGTCGGTCTCTTCCTCGCGTTGATCGCCGGGATTCTGCTGCTCGGTGGCCGCGCCAACTTTCTGGCCGCGTGCTGCGTGCTCATCCCCGTCCTCGTGGCCTCGACCCTGGAACGTCCGTGGTCATTCGGTATCAGCGACTGGCTCAGTTTCACCCTGGTAGCCGCCACATTACTGCCGGTGCACCAGTGGCCGGTGGGCGTGTACGGGCGGGCTCGGCAAGCAGGGTCTCCAGTGGGCGCAGTGTTTCGCCCCATTCCAGTCGACACGCCTGGGCGTATGCCTGGTCGCTGAGCGACTGCCAGCGCCGCTGGTCGCCGAACCCCGCGACCACGGACCGGAAGTTCTGCTCGGTGTACTGAACAGACCCGCGCAAACCGTCGAGATTGCGCCGCCAGTCGGGCACCAGTGTGGGCAGCCCGTGCGCGAGGTAGTGCAGGTGCTTGGCCGAGAACCCGTCGCGTCGCAGCTGATCACGGGTGCAGGTGACCAATCCCAGCTGGTACTCGCGCAGGATGTCCGGCGAGGCGTATCCGCGGTAGTTCAGCCCGAGGGATGGGTCGGGAGCGGGCCCGCCGTACACGTCGATGTGCGGGTACAGCTCGCTGAGCCGTGCGAGCAGCGCAAGATTGATGAACCGCGAGCTGAGCGAACCGAGGTAGACCACCCGGGGTGGGTCGGCGAACGTCGCGCGCCGCAACGAAGGAGTGCAGCCGAAGTTGAGGGTGAGCAGGTTACGACCGCTGATCCCGTACTGCTCGACGGCATAGCGCGCGTAGGAGTCCCAGTGAAAGGACAGGTGCTCGACACTCTCGAACAATTCTGTCTCCCTGCGACGCAGTTTGCCGTGCTGCCGGTCGGTCAGCCTGCCCTCGAAGAGCAACTCGTCCGCCCAGGGTGTGGGGCAGTCGTACAGCGTGTGCGCGGTGGTCGTGGCGGTGAGTACCCCGGCGTCGTAAGGGGTTTCACAGATCAGCAGGTCGAGTTCGCCGATCGGCAGTGCCGATCGCAGGATGGCGCGGCGCAGGCGATGATCGGCGACCAGCACGTAGTACGAGAGGAATCGGCGCCCGAACCGCCAGCGACGGGTGAAAATCGCGGCGGCGACCTCGGTGGCGTACAGCGCGAACTTGCGTGGCCGCAGGCTGGGCAGCTTCGCGCCGATGTGGCCCGCCGAGCCGGACGCACGGCTCAGCCGGTATGTGTCGACCAGCGAAACGACGTGCCCTCTATCGGCGAGAAAACGTTGTATCGCACGGGGTTTCAGCCCGTTGGCGTACCCGTCGAGCTGGCAGACGATCGCGATGC
>JBOHER010000334.1:0-26267 GCA_050701115.1 Haloechinothrix sp.
CCGCACACCCGCATCGCCAGGTCGCCAAGATCGCGATGCCAGTTCGCCCACAGCAGCTTGGCCACCTCGGCCGATCCCGGCTTGGTGTCGCCGAGACTGCGTAGCGCGTGCGCCCGCATCACATCCAGCCCGACCCATGCCTTCGCAAGGTCGGTGCGGATAGCCGGATCATCGGCCGCGCCGTTCGCGCGAGCCAGATCGGCCAGTGCCCGCAGTTCGCGGCGGAATCCCAGTTGCTGACCAAGGGTGGCGACCCCGCGCTCGAAGGCCAGCGTGCCCATGGCAACCCGCCAGCCATCACCGGGCACGCCGACGACCAGGTTGCTCGCCGTCCTAGCACCGTCGAAGAAGACCTCGTTGAACTCTGACGTTCCGGTGAGCTGCCGGATCGGCCGCACCTCGATTCCCGGCTGGCGCATGGGAACCAGCAGGTAGGACAATCCCTTGTGCCGCTGGGAGCCCGGCTCGGTGCGGGCGAGGACGAAGCACCAATCCGCGACATGAGCCAGCGAGGTCCACACCTTCTGCCCGGTGATGACCCATTCGTCACCGTCCAGCACAGCTGTCGTCGACACGGCCGCGAGGTCGGAGCCCGCACCTGGCTCGGAGTACCCCTGGCACCACAGCTCCCGCACATCGCGGATGGGTGGCAGGAAGCGCCGCTGCTGCTCGGGAGTGCCGAACGCGATCAGGGTCGGTCCGAGCAGTTCCTGACCGAGATGACTGACTCTGGCGGGCGCCCCAGCGCGGGCGTATTCCTCATGAAAGATCACCTGCTGCTCGAGCGAAGCGCCCATGCCGCCGTGCTCGACGGGCCATCCGACGCAGTTCCAGCCTGCCACGGCCAGGTGTCGCTCCCACCCGACCCGGTCATCGAAGGCCTCGTGTTCACGTCCTGGACCGCCGCGCCCGCGTAGCGCCGCGAAGTGCCCATTGAGGTTCTCGTCGAGCCAGGAACGCACGCGAGCGCGGAACTCCTCGTTGGACTCGGTTCCTTGGCCGGGCACGGATTCTCCTTCAGGGAGTGCGGACGTCTGGTCAAACTGTTCGGCACTGCGTAGGCTACTCTACCAAGCACTTGCTAGGGAGGTGAAGAGGTGAGTTCGCTGAGCCAGGTAGATACGCGCCACGCAGCGGGCACGATCCCCGCCGCGCTCATCGCGGCGGCCGCTCGCTTCGCGGACAACGAGGCGCTGGTCGACGGGGATGTCCGGCGAACATACGCTGCCCTGGACCAGCGCGTGCGCGACTGCGCCCGGCTGTTCATCGCCGAGGGCGTGCGCATGGGAGATCGCGTGGCGATCTGCGCGCCGAATACCCATCACTGGGTCGAAGCCGCGCTCGGCGCGCTGTACGCGGGTGCGACCCTGGTTCCGATCAACACCCGGTTCACCGGACACGAGATCCTCGACATCCTGCAGCGGACCAGCGCAGCGGCGCTGGTGAT
This sequence comes from Haloechinothrix sp., assembly GCA_050701115.1. Taxonomy (GTDB): domain Bacteria; phylum Actinomycetota; class Actinomycetes; order Mycobacteriales; family Pseudonocardiaceae; genus JBOHER01. The sequence continues at coordinate 1,448 of JBOHER010000334.1, forward strand.
CGCGGGACCGTTCCTCGGCGTGGACCGCTTGGCGCAGGTGCGCGACGTTGCCGCGAACAACGGCCAGGACGGTGCCGGGCCGATTCCCGGACTGCCGGCATTGCGCACCGTGCTGCGGGTGCCGGTCGACGGCGAACTGCCGTCCGACGACGCCGCCCTCGACTGGGCCGATATTCCAGCCAAGACGGTCCGCGTCGGCGGCGCCGAGTTGGACACCCGGCTCGCCCAAGCTGATCCGCACCGGCCGAGCGACATCCTGTTCACCTCCGGCACTACGGGACGCAGCAAAGGGGCGATGAGTTCGCACACCCAGTCCCTCGGTGTGGCCCAGGAATGGGCCGAACTGGGTGGCCTGAATGCCCAGGATCGTTACCTGGTGATCAACCCGTTCTTCCACAGTTTCGGCTACAAGGCGGGGATTCTCGCTGCCCTGCTCCGCGGCGCCACCCTCATTCCGCAGGTGACCTTCGATGTGGAGGCGGCGTTCGGGTTGATCGAATCCGAACGGATCACGGTGCTGCCCGGAGCGCCGACGATTTACCAGATGATGCTCGACCACCCCGCGCGGGCCGACCACGATCTGTCCAGCCTGCGGCTTGCGGTGACCGGCGCGGCCACGGTACCGGTGGTGCTGGTGGAACGGATGCGCGACGAATTGAACTTCGACGTCGTACTGACCGCCTACGGGCTGACCGAGGCGGTGGTGGCCACCATGTGCCGTCCCGAGGACGAGCCGGACACGGTAGCCAACACCTCTGGCCGCGCGGCAGCGGGATTCGAGGTCCGCATAGCGGGGCCGGACGGAAACCCGCTCCCACCCGGCGAGCCGGGTGAGGTTCTGCTGCGCGGCCCCAACGTCATGCTCGGCTACCTGGACGACAGGGAAGCGACCGCGAAGGCGATCGACACCGGTGGCTGGCTGCACACCGGTGACGTAGGTGTGCTGGACAAGCACGGATACCTCAAGATCACCGACCGGATCAAGGACATGTACGTCTCCGGCGGCTTCAATGTCTACCCCGCGGAAGTCGAGCAGGCCCTGGCTCGCCTGGACGGAGTGGCCGAGTCGGCGGTCATCGGCATACCCGACACCCGGCTCGGTGAGGTCGGCAAGGCCTATGTACTCGCCAAACCTGGCCACCAACTGTCCGAAGTGGACGTTCTCGAACACTGCAGGGCGACGCTGGCCAACTATAAGGTTCCGCGGCAGGTGGAGTTCGTGTCCGAACTGCCGCGCAACGCCACCGGCAAGGTGCTCAAGCGGGTCCTGCGGGACCAGACCGACAAGAAGGAGCTCTCGTGACGACAACCGACCAAGAGGTCGTCCGCTTCGAGCGACGAGGCGCGGTCGCCGTGGTGACCATGAACCGGCCCGAGTACCGCAACGCGCAGAACTCCGCGATGACCTATGCGCTGGACGCCGCTTTCAGCCGCGCCGTCGACGACGACGAGGTCAAGGTCATCGTGCTGGCCGGGGCGGGCAAGCACTTCTCGGCGGGGCACGACATCGGCACACCAGGCCGCGACATCGACGTGCACTTCGAGAACAAGGCCGTGCTGTGGTGGGACCACGTGGGCAAGCAGGGCGGCGATCAGCGATTCGCCCGTGAGTCCGAGGTGTACCTCGGAATGTGCCGACGCTGGCGCGAAATCCCCAAGCCGACCATCGCCAGCGTGCAGGGCGCCTGTATCGCGGGCGCGCTGATGCTGACCTGGGTCTGCGATCTCATCATCGCCTCGGACGATGCCTTCTTCGCAGATCCCGTTGTGCGCATGGGAATTCCCGGTGTCGAGTACTTCGCCCATCCGTGGGTGCTCGGCCCCCGCGCCGCCAAGGAAGTGCTGTTCACCGGTGACCGGTTCAGCGCAACTCAGGCCAAGGAGTGGGGCATGATCAATAGGGTCGTGTCCCGGGATGAACTGGAGTCCGAGACGATCGCTCTGGCCAACAGGATCGCCGAGATGCCCGGCTTCGGGCTCGCGCTGACCAAGAAAGCTGTCAACCAGGCAGAAGACCTCATGGGCCTGCGTGCCGGAATGGACTCGGTGTTCGGTCTGCATCACTTCGCGCACGCACACAATGCGGAGGTCTCCGGCGGCGATTCGCTCGGTGGGCAGGACGCCAAGTCCATGGCTGCCAACGCACGAAAGGCCTGAGCGTGGACCTCGATCTCGACCAATCCGCCCTCGATCTCCGTGCTGAGGTCAGGGCATGGCTGGCAGGCAACGTGCCAGACAAGCCGCTCGACTCCTTCGACACCGTGGCCGGGTTCCAGCAGCACCGCGAGTGGGAGGCCAAGCTCACCGACGCTCGGCTATCCGTGGTGTCCTGGCCTGCCGAGTACGGCGGGCGCGACGCGTCCCTGCTGGAGTGGGTGCTGTTCGAAGAGGAGTACTACGCGGCGGGTGCGCCCGCACGGGTCAACCAGAACGGCATATTCATGCTCGCACCGACCCTGTTCTCGCACGGCACACCCGAGCAGCAGCGGCGTATTCTGCCCGCGATGGCGCGCGCGGATGAAGTGTGGGCGCAGGCCTGGTCGGAGCCGGAGGCCGGCAGTGACATCGCGGCGTTGCGCAGCACCGCTACCCGCACCGAGGGCGGCTGGCTGTTGTCGGGCCAGAAGACCTGGAGTTCGAGGGCGGCCCTCGCGGATAAGGCATTCGGCCTGTTCCGCAGCGATCCGGAGAGCGTTCGGCACCGCGGGCTGACCTATCTGATGTTCGACCTGCGCGCCAAGGGTGTTCAGGTCCGGCCCATCGCTCAGCTCGATGGTGAGCCAGGATTCGCGGAGATCTTCCTGGACAACGTGTTCGTGCCGGACCAGGACGTGATCGGCGAGGCGGGTGGTGGCTGGCGAGTCGCGATGACCACGGCCAACAACGAGCGCGGGCTGTCGTTGCGCAGCCCCGGCCGGTTCCTCGCCTCCGCGGATCGGCTTGTCGACCTCTGGCGGCGAACGGGGGATCCGGCCGACACAGCACTTGCCGCACGGGTTGCCGACGCGTGGATCGGCGCGCGTGCCTATCAGCTGTACACCTTTGGCACCCTCACTCGCCTTGCCGAAGGTGGAGAGCTCGGCCCGGAATCAAGCGTGAACAAGCTGTTCTGGTCCCACCTGGATGTCGCCCTGTACGAGACCGCGCTGGAACTGCTGGGGTCGCAAGGGGAACTGACCGGTGAGACCGCCCCCGATGCGGGACGCTGGAGCGCCGGGTACCTGTTCTCCCTTGCCGGGCCGATCTACGGCGGCACTGACCAGATCCAGCGCAACACGGTTGCCGAGCGCCTGCTCGGTCTCCCCCGGGACGCCAGGGGTGCCCGATGAGATTCGCACTGTCCCCCGAACAGGTTGATTTTTCCCGCAGTATCAACGATCTCCTCGGTAATGCTGATACCCCCGCTGTGATCAGGGCCTGGGCCGTCGGACGCCACGACGCCGGCCTTGCGCTCTGGCGCAAGCTGGCCGAGCTGGGGATCACGGCCTTGGCTGTGCCGGAGCGCAACGGTGGGTTCGGGGCCGATGCCGTTGACCTTGCTGTGGCGTTCGAGGCGCTCGGCTACCACGGTGTACCGGGTCCACTGACGGAGTCCATCGCGGTACTTCCGGTGCTACTCAGCGACTGCACTGATCCTGCGCTCGCCGACCGATGGCTGCCCGACCTCGCCGCTGGGGACAGAGTTGGCACGCTCTGCTTGCCGCCACACGTCCCCTACGCGCTGGACGCCGATATCGCCGATGTCCGGGTGTGCGTCGACAACGGCACGCTGCACGAGTTCGCTCCCAGCGCCGTGGGCGCCTTGTACTCGGTGGATCGCGCTCGGCGCCTGTACACAGTGGACACTGCTTCGATGGCTCCGCTGGCGGCGGGTCCGTCTGGTCGCGCATTGACCTACGGCGCGTTCGCCACCGCCGCACAGCTGCTCGGCGCGGGAGGGCGTTTGCTGGACAGCAGCGTGTCCTACGCCAAGCAGCGCAGCCAGTACGGGCAGCCGATCGGGCAGTATCAGGCGATCAAACACCTGCTCGCCGACGTGGTGACCCAGGTCGAGCTCGCTCGCCCGCTGCTGTACGGCGCCGCGGTCGCGTTGGCACACAACGAGTCCACGTCGGTCCGGGACGTCTCCGCGGCCCGGGTGACCGCCGCGGACGCGGCCTACCTCGCCGCCCGCACGGCGCTGCAGGTCCACGGTGCGATCGGCTACACCGCCGAGCATGATCTTGGCCTGTGGCTGACCAAAGTTCGTGCGCTGCAGGCCGCATGGGGCACCCAGGCCTTCCATCGCAAGCGGGTGCTCGACTCACTGGTCACCATGCGGGAGGCGAGCTGATGACGCTGACCGAGGAACACGCGGATCTCGCGAGGGCGGTGCGCAGTGTGCTCGAGCGCCAATCGGGGCCTGCGGAAGTCCGGGCCGCCGTTGATCGGCCCCGGGGATACGACGAGAAGCTCTGGTCGGTGTTGTGCGAACAGATCGGCGTCGCCGCACTGCCCATCCCGGAACGTTTCGGCGGCGTGGGCGCCGGGGTGGTTGAACTGCAGGTGGTCGCCGAGGAACTCGGCCGAGGTGTCACACCCGGTCCTCTGCTCGGGTCCACTGTGCTGGCCACCTCGGCCCTACTCGCCTCCGGCGATGATGCGGCGTGCGCACGGTTGCTGCCCGCGCTGGCCCATGGCAACGCTCTGGCGGCACTGGCGTGGACCGATTCTCGAGGCCGATGGGACGCCGCCACGGCGGCGTTCACGGCTGTGCCTGCCGACGGCGAGTACATAATGGACGGTTGCGCTCACTATGTACTGGACGGCGACTACGCCGACACCGTGCTCCTGGTGGCGCGCTGCGGTGAGGAAGCCGGGCTGTTCGAGGTCGACCCGGAGCAGGAGAGCGTGCACCGGCAGCAGTCGGCCACGATGGACCAGACCCGAAGGCTGGCCACGGTATCGTTGTCCGCCGCACGAGCTTGTCGTATCGGTGCAGGCGACTTCCGGCAGGCGCTCTCCGATGCGCGGGACACGGCCTGCGCGGTTCTCGCCGCCGAGCAGGTTGGGACCGCGAGCGCCGCGCTGGCGGCCACCGTCGAGTACACCAAGAACCGCGTGCAGTTCGGCCGCGCGATCGGCGGATTCCAGGCCCTCAAGCACCGGATGGCTGACATGCACGTCCTGGTCGAATCGGCCCGCTCGGCCTGCTACGCGGCAGGAGAAGCGATCGCCGAGAGCACCCCGGACGCGGCTCGAGCGGCGCTGACCGCCAAGGTGTACTGCTCGGAGGCACTGTCCGCCGTGGCCGCCGAGATGATCCAGCTGCACGGCGGCATCGCGATCACCTGGGAACACGACGCGCACCTGTACTTCAAACGCGCCCACTCCGGCGCACAACTGTTCGGCCAACCGCAAGAGCATCTGGCACGCCTCGACCACCTTATGGGCTCATCTCGTGAGTGAAAGTTGTTGCCTGAGGGGCCCTGAGCACTCACGACCGCAGCACACACGTCGTGAGTGCTCAAGGCCGCCAGAGCAACAACTTTCACTCACGAGAGGGTGCGTGGTTAGCTGCACCTTGTGTCCAAGCTTGTCACCGGTGAGGCGGTAGCACTCGACCTGCAGTTGGCCAAGTTGGCCAGCAGGAGCGTGGCCGCCGCGATCGACGTCGCCCTGCAGGTGCTGGCGCTGGGCGCGCTCTACGCGGTGCTGCTGTTGGGGCCCGGCCTGGACAACGCCCTCGCCGCCGCCGTGGGGTTGGTCGTAAGCGTCGCAGTGCTGGTGGGCTACCCGGTGCTCGCCGAGACGCTCAGCCGCGGTCGCACGCTCGGCAAGCTGGCGATGGGCCTGCGCGTGGTGCGCGACGACGGCGGCCCGATCAGCTTTCGGCACGCGCTGGTGCGCGGACTCGCCTGGTTCTTCGTCGACTTCTGGGCGCTTGGCGTCTTCGGCTTCGTCGCCATGGTCGTGTCGCTGTCCTCGGTCAAGGGCAAGCGGGTGGGCGATCTCCTTGCCGGCACGGTAGTGATCAGGGAGCGGGTGCCTGGCAGCCGGACCGACCTGATCTCGATGCCGCCGCAGCTGAGCGGCTGGGCAGCCGACCTCGATCTGGCCGGCCTGCCCGATGGCCTCGCGCTCACCATGCGCCAGTTCCTCGGCCGATTCGATCAGCTCGATCCCGGCGCGCGCGAGGATCTCGGTCGCAGGCTGGTCGCAGAGGTCCGCGAGCACATCGGTACACCACCCCCGGCGGGCACGCCGACCTGGGCATACCTGGCTGCCGTGCTCGCCGAACGACGCGCACGCGAGGGGTCAGGCCCCAACGGCTGGGCCGAGCGCCCGGTGCACCGGTTGACACCCGGCGACCGGCAACTTCGGGAGCGCCAGCAGCCCCCGGTAGCACCACGATCCGACTCGCCGTTCACCCCGCCGGGCTGAACCCGCACCCGCCGGTCTTCATCGAGTACCCCGGCCCGAAAATCTGGCAGGATGGCTGCGTCTAGGCGACGATATTGCGGGGAGGCCATGAGCGAGACACCCGGCTGGCACCAGCCCGATCCAGCGCACGGGCGCACCGGCGAAGGACAGGACCCTGGCCGGCCACCGAATGCAGCGTGGTCCGGGCAGGCGATGCCGCCAGCGCGGATGGGACCGGGTCCGGCCAAGCCCGGGGTCATCCCACTGCGCCCGCTCAATCTCGGTGAGATACTCGACGGCGCGATCTCCACGATGCGCAGGCATCCGCTGGTCATGCTCGGCGTAGCGGCCGTCGTTGTGGCGATCAGCCAACTGGTCGCGCTCCCGCTGGTGTCGTTGCTCACCGACGATATCAACCGGATGGGCTCCGGCGAACTGGTCACCGAGGACGAGGTCTTCGCCTTGCTCGGTACCACGCTGACGGTGGGCGGGGTCGGCCTGATCATCACCATTCTGGCGCGGGTCTTCCTGACCGGGTTCTTGACCACAGTGGTGGGTAAGGCCGTGCTCGGGCATTCGGCCAAATTCGGCGAGATCTGGTCGACAGCCAAGCCCAAACTGCTCCGGCTTCTCGGGTTGATCCTGATCTATCCCATCGCCGGCGCGCTGTTGGTCATCCCGGTCGTTGCCCTTGCTCTGGTCCATCCCGCGCTTGGCGCGCTGACCGCGATCGCCGTCGTCATCGCCGCCGTCTGGCTGTACATCCTGTTCTCCCTGGCCACCCCTGCCCTGGTGCTGGAAGACACCGGCATCGGGCGCGCCTTCGGCCGGTCGCGGCAGCTGGTCCGCGGCTCATGGTGGCGGGTGTTCGGTATCTTCCTGCTCGCCGCGCTCATCGCGTTCTTCATCGCGGCGATCATCCAGCTGCCCTTCGAGTTGCTCGGCGGTGACGTGAACAGCCTGTTCACCGGGGAGTTCACCGAGATCACCATGACCTACCTGATCCTCACCTCGATCGGCACGGTCACCGCCAGCACCATCACCGAGCCGTTCGCGGCCGGGGTGACCGCACTGCTCTACCTCGACCAGCGAATGCGCCGCGAGGGCCTGGACATCGAGCTCGCCCGGGCCGCTGGCGTCAGTCCCCGGCCGTGAGCTGGTGACCAGTTCCAGCACCGTGAGGGACGTCCCGATCGAGATCGGCCGGGACGAAGCGCGGGAGGCCGCGCGCCGGGAACTGGCCGACCCGGTGTACCAGAGCGCGGAACCGTCGCTGGCCGCGCGGGTGCTGGAATGGCTGGTCGACCGGCTGAGCGAGCTCATCGACTCGCTGTCCGCTCTCGCCCCCGGCGGTGTCGCTGGTCTGATCGTGCTCGCCCTGCTCGGGGTGGTCCTTGTGGTGATCGTTCGGCTCCGGGTCGGCAAGCCGGCCCGCGCCGGACACGCTGGACGCTCCGTGTTCGGCCCGCGCTCGGTGTCAGCGGCCGATCACCGGCAGGCCGCGCAATCGGCCGTGGCCAGCGGCGATCTCTCGGAGGCGATCCTGGAGCGGTTCCGGGCGATCGTGCGTGAGCTCGAACAGCGGGGTGTGCTCGACGAGCAGTCCGGCCGCACCGTGGACGAAATCGCCGATCAGGCCGGACGCCTACTCCCCCGGTGTGCGGTCGAACTGCGCGATGCCGCGCGGATCTTCGACGACGTGGTCTACGGCGGTCACCCAGCAACCGTGCAGCAGTACCAGGTGCTGGCTATGGTGGATCAGGCGGCGCGCACGGAGCGGCCCACGTTCGCCGGGACATCCCCATGAGCACAGCGCACACCACCATCTCATCCGATGCGACCGGTATCTGGCGAGCCTCCCGTGGCCCAATGACGATCGTCGCTTTGATCATCGCGGTCGGCATCACTGCGGCCCTGCTGCGCGGCATGGGCGAGGACGGGGCGCTCGATCCCCGGTCGGCTGCGCCCGCCGGCAGTCGCGCGCTGGCAACGCTGCTGGAAGCCCGGGGCGTTCAGATCGCCCGGGTGCAGACGGCGGCCGCCGCCGAAAGCGCACTCACCGCCGGCGCGGCCACGTTGCTGATCACCACTCCGGCATGGCTTGCACCAGAACAACTTCGGCAACTCAGTGATCATGCCGCGGGGCTGGTGCTCATCGCACCGCCCGAGGACACCGTGCGCGCGGTCACTTCCGGGATAGCCGTCGCCGGGCACGATGACGTGCACGAGCGGGAACCGGATTGCGGCCTCCCGTCGGCCGTCGCGGCCGGCACCGCGACGCTGGGCGGAGTCGGCTACCGCGCCGACCGGGAAGCCGAGCTCTGCTACCCGGCCGCTGGCGGGTTCGCACTTCTCCAGCTACCCGAGGATGGCAAGCCGATCACGTTGCTGGGCACCGGAAATCCGCTCACCAATGCCGCGCTGGCCGACGAGGGGAACGCCGCCCTGGTGCTGCGTCTGCTGGGCGCACACCAACGGCTGGTGTGGTACGTGCCGTCCCTGGACGACCCGGCGATGCGGACCGGCGAGGACTCGTTGCTTGACCTCGTGCCGAGCGGTTGGAAGTTCGCGCTGATCCAGATCGCGGTGGCGGTCCTCTTGTTCGCGTTGTGGCGCGCCCGGCGGCTGGGCCCCGTTGTCACCGAACCACTGCCGGTTGTCGTGCGGGCAGCCGAAACCGCGGAAGGCAGGGCGCGGCTCTACCAGCGGGCCGGCGCTGCGGATCACGCGGCGGACGCGCTCAGATCGGCGGCCCGCAGCAGAATCGCCGGTCTGTCCGGCCTGTCTGCCGATGCTGAGCCGAGTGTGGTGGTGGCAGCGGTTGCCACCCGCACCGGACGCCCGCCCGAAGCAGTACAAGCACTGCTGTACGGTCCGGCACCAGCCGACGCCGCCGCCCTTGTCCGACTCGCCGACCAGCTGGACAGTCTCGAGAACGAGGTACGCACACGATGAGTCAACTGTCTGAAGTGGACCCGGCGAAGGCGCGCGCCGCACTTGTCGACCTGCGCGCGGAGGTCGGGAAGGCGATCGTCGGCCAAGACGCAGCGGTGACAGGCGTGATCATCGCTCTGCTGTGCCGTGGGCACGTGCTGATCGAGGGCGTGCCCGGGGTGGCGAAAACCCTGCTGGTGCGCACGTTCGCCACAGCGCTCGACCTGTCAACGGCCCGCATCCAGTTCACCCCGGACCTCATGCCTGGCGACGTGACCGGATCATTGGTGTACGACGCACACAGCGCCGAGTTCTCCTTCCGGCCGGGCCCGGTCTTCACCAACCTGCTGCTCGCCGATGAGATCAACCGAACCCCACCCAAGACCCAGTCCGCCCTGCTCGAGGCGATGGAAGAACGCCAGGTGTCGGTGGACGGACAACCACGACCGCTCCCGGAGCCCTTCATCGTGATCGCGACGCAGAACCCGGTGGAGTACGAGGGCACTTACCCGTTGCCGGAAGCACAACTCGACCGGTTCCTGCTCAAACTCACCATGCCAGTGCCGTCTCGGGAGGACGAGATCCAGCTCTTGTCCCGTCATGCCGGTGGGTTCGATCCGCGTGACCTCGCCGCGGCCGGCGTGCGTCCGGTGGCCAGCCCGGAGCAACTGTCGGCCGCCCGCGCCGCCGTGCGGGCGACGACGTTGGGCCCGGAGGTGCTCTCCTATGCGGTGGACATCTGCCGGGCCACCCGCGCGGCTCCGTCGGTCCGGCTCGGGGTGTCGCCGCGTGGCGCGACCGCCTTGATGTCGGCGGCACGGGCGTGGGCGTGGCTTTCCGGTCGAGATTACGTGCTGCCCGACGACGTGAAGACGGTTGCCAGACCGGCACTGCGGCACCGGATCGAGCTTCGACCCGAGGCCGAAATGGAAGGCGCGACCACCGAGGGCGTGCTTGATCGGGTACTCGTCGCGGTGCCGGTGCCCCGCTGATGGCCCTGACCGGGCGCGCAGGCCTGGTCGCCCTGCTCGGCGCGCTGCTGATCGGCCTGTTCGCACCGTCGTGGGTGGGGATCGGCATCGCTGGTGCGGCGGTGCTGCTGGGGGTGTTGGTTGATCTCGCGCTCGCCTGCGGGGTACGAGGGCTGATCTTCTCCCGGTCCGGCGCAACGTCGGTGCGCCTCGGCGAACGGACCGAGGTGACCCTGACGATCACCAATTCGGGCAGGCGCAGGCTGCGCGGTCTGGTGCGGGACGCCTGGCCACCCAGCGCGGGTGCGCGCGAAGACCGGCATCGCGTCGACGTGCCCGCCGGTGAACGCCGCACCGTGGTCAGCACGCTCAGACCAACCCGCCGCGGCGACCGCAACGCCGCCCGAGTGACGGTCCGTTCGTTCGGGCCGCTCGGGATGGCCGCCCGGCAAGGGTCGCACCAGGTTCCGTGGAGAGTGCGCGCGCTGTCGCCGTTCTCCAGCCGCAAGCACCTGTCCGCACGGCTGGCTCGGCTGCGGGAACTCGACGGTCGGCAAGCGGTGCGGGTGCGTGGTCAGGGAACCGAGTTCGACTCGCTGCGCGAATATGTGCTCGGCGATGATGTCCGTTCGATCGACTGGCGTGCCTCGGCGCGCGCGGCGGACGTGATGGTGCGGACCTGGCGGCCGGAGCGCGATCGGCACATCGTGATCGTGCTGGACACCGGACGCACCTCGGCTGGCCGCGTGGGTGCGGCGCCCAGGCTCGATGCGGCGATGGACGCCGCACTGTTATTGGCCGCGGTGGCCTCCCGCGCGGGTGACCGGGTAGATCTGCTCGCCTACGACCGGCAGATTCGGGCCGCCGTCACCGGGGTGTCCGGAACCGAACTGCTGCCTGCGATGGTCAACGCGATGGCGACGGTGGAGCCCGTCCTGGTCGAATCCGACGCACGGGGCATGATCGCCGAGGTGCTGCGCAGGGCTCGGCAACGCGCCCTCGTCGTGCTCATCACCGGACTCGACCCCGCGCCGATGGAACAAGGCCTGCTGCCGATCTTGCCCGTGCTCACCGCCAGGCACCAGCTGCTGCTCGGCGCGATCGCCGACCCGAGGGTGCGGCAGATGACGCGCGGCCGCGGCCACGCACAAGCGGTGTACGAGGCCGCGGCGGCCGAGCGGACCATCGCCGAACGTCGCCATGTGACCGGTGTGCTGGCGGACTACGGGGTGCGGGTCGTGGACCAGACGCCTGAAGAGTTTCCCCCCGCGCTCGCCGACCGCTACCTCGCGCTGAAAGCCGACGGCAAGCTCTAACCCGCGGCCGGCAGGGAGTCGCCCGCGTGCCGCGCGTCGATATCACCGGTCTCGCCTGCCAACGCAGCGCGTCTGCCCAGCACGAACACGTAGCCGAGGAACGCGACCTCGGCCGCTGCGCCGATGCCGATGCGGGCCAGGGTGGGCAGGCCGGACGGGGTCACGAACGCCTCGATCACGCCCGAGATCACTAGCACGCAAGTAAGGCCCAGCGCCATTCCGGCGACCACCCTGCCCTCCTGCGCGAGCGCGTCGGCGCGGGTTCGCCCACCTGGGTCAACGACCGTCCAGCCGAGCCGGAGACCGGCGCCTGCGGCGACGAACACCGCGGTCAGCTCCAGCAGACCGTGCGGCGTGATCAGGCCGAAGAAGACGTCCAGCCGTCCGGCGGCAGCCATCAGTCCGGCCGCCACGCCGACGTTGGCCGCGTTCACCGCGAGAATCAGCACCACGGGCACGCCGAACAGGACACCGAGCACCAGTGCGCCCGCCGCGACCCACGCGTTGTTGGTCCACACCTGCGCGGCGAACGACGCGGCGGGTTCGGAGGAGTAGTAGCTCTCGAACTCACCACCAGGAGCGGTCAGCGCACGGATGTCCTCGGGTGCGGCGATCGTGGCCTGCACCAGTGGGTCGCTGGCGACCCACGCCCCGAGCACACCGCTGACCAGCAGGAAGAGGACCCCCGTCGGTACCCACCAGGGGCTGCTGCGGTACATCGCGGCGGGAAATCGGCGGGTGAAGAACGATCCGAACTCGCGCCAACTCGGCCTGGGTGAGCCGGTCACCGCCGCCCGAGCGCTCGCAACCAGCGAGGATAACCGGCTCAGCAGGGCAGGGTCGGGTGCGGCAGAGCGCACGATGGACAGGTGGGTCGCTGCCCGCTGATACAGCGTGACCAGTTCATCGGCCTCCAGCCCGCGCAGAACCTCCCTGCGCCTGACCAGCTCCTGCAACCGCTCCCACTCGGCCCGATGCGCAGCCATGAACACATCTACGTCCATGGCACACCTCCCCCTCGAGCCTATCGGCGTTCACTCCGACCCCGTGCACCTCGTGCGTGAAAGTTGTTGCATGGACAACCCCGAGCACTCACGACGTCCGCCGTGGGACGTCGCTCAACACAGGGCCGCCCACGGAGTCGCGGTAGGGACCGCCCCTGCGGGCGGCCCCCCGCACAGATCCCAGCGTGCGGAACTACCGCACCGGGCTGCTGCCGCAGGTTCTGGCGGCAAAGCGCGCCGCCGGGAACGGATGCGTCACACGGGCGGGTGGTAACCATCGTTTCGCGAGACGGTCCGCTTCCAGGTGAGTCGGCTGCGCTGGCTGCGGCGCCGCAGCGCCTTGTGCCAGTGCCGCGTCGCCTGGGTGCGGAAAGCCGCCACCACGGCGGTGTTGCCGGGCCCGGCGTAGTAGCCGCGGTGTCCTCGCACCACGCTGGCCAACCATTGCCCTTGTTCCGGGATGGGCTGATACCGACGTCGCTTGAGCTGGTCGGTGGCCTCGCGTAGCTTCGCCCGCATCCGCTTCGAGAAGATCGGCCAGAAAGCGCTGCGCATCCTGCTCATACTCGAAACCAGCGGTGAAATCGTCCGCGACCGCACGATGATCACATCACCGTGCGCGTAGCGGCTCCTCCACCACCGGGCCCACAGGTCGAAGACGTAGTCCCTCGACGACGGCCCGCTGGACGATCTTGTCCTCCACCGTGGCGATGCGGCTCAGTCAATCCGCCCCCGCTCAACGATCCACTGGGTCGGCTGCCCGGTAGCCTCCGCGATCAGGTCGAAGTCGCGGTCGTAGTGGAGCAGGATCAGATCTTCGCGCTCGGCTGCGGCAGCGATCAGCAGATCTGGCACCTTCCGATCCTTCAGACCGAGAGCGGCCAGGGTTCGTTGCACGCCACGAGCACGTGCCACATCTACCGGCGATACTGCAATGAGCCCGAACGGCCGCAGCGCTCGCTGGATAACGTCCCATTCCCCGGCATTGCGCGCGGAGAACCCCACCTCGAGGTCAGACAGGGCACAGCGACCAAGCGCTCTCCTCACCAGCAAGTCGCCGATCGCCTTGCGGATGTCCGCATGTGACAAACGGGTTAGCACGCTGGTGTCCGCAAGATGGGTCAGCGCCATGCGTGCGCTCGATCTTGGAAGTCAATGCCGCCCAGCACATCGAGCGCCGCGTCCACCTCCTCGGGCAGCGGGCCCGCGTCAGCGGCCAGCCGCAAGGCGGTGTTTACCGTGTCCTTGATCGTTGTTGTTCCGAGTCGCTGCTTTGCTGCCTCGAGGCTCTCGTCGTCGACATCGATCAGTTTCTTCATAATCAAAGTATATACTGACAGGCACTGATATATACCCCACATCGCTGGCGTCTACACCCAGTCGTCGCCGCAGGGCCAGGTCAGGAAGGCGTCGAGGTTCATCGGGGCCGGTATCGCCTCGCCGGGCTCGGGGGCGGTCGAGGCATAGCGGCCACGGTAGAACAGCAGCGGCCGGTCGCTACCGGTGTCGCCCAGCTCCAGCACCCGGCCCACCACGATGTAGTGGTCGCCCGCGTCGTGCACAGCCTCGATGGCGCAGTCCACCCAGGTGAGTGCGCCGTCGATCAGCGGGGCACCCGAGCCTGCCGGAGTCCAGTCAACCGAGGCGAACTTGTCCACCCCGCGTGAGCCGAACACCGTGCTCAACTCGCGCTGCCCGTCGCCGAGCACATTCACCGCGAAGCATCCCGCGGCCTCGATGACCGGCCACGCACGGGAGGACTTGCCGGGGCAGAACAACACCAGCGGGGGATCAAGGGACAGTGCGGCGAACGACTGGCAGGCGAAGCCGACCGGGCCATCCGGACCGTGACCGGTGACAACCGCGACCCCGGTGCCGAAATGCCCGAGCACCGTGCGGAACGCGGTCGCGTCGATCTTGGCCGGAACCCTCGCCTGCGCCGTCATCGCCGTGCCCTCACTCCACTTGGTTCGATTCCCGGCCCGCTGCGCTCCTCACTCGCCCTTGAAACCCACGCTGAAGTCGTGGCCCCACAAGCTGACCGCCGTGCTTTCCCGCGCGATCCAGGACTCGTCGTCCACCTGCCTGCCTTCACACCCGAACTCGACGTCGAACCCGCCGGGTGTCTTCATGTAGAAGGACAGCATCAAGTCGTTGACGTGCCTGCCCAGCGTGGCTGACATCGGCACACCACGCCGTTTGGCGCGGTCCAGGCACAGCCCGACGTCATCGGTCTCCTCCACCTCGACCATCAGATGCACGATCCCGCTGGACGTGGGCATCGGCAGGAAGGCGAGGCTGTGATGCCGCGGGTTGCAGCCGAAGAAGCGCAGCCAGGCGGGCGGGTCATTCTCGGTCCTGCCCACCGCCTGCGGCGGCAACTTCATCGAGTCCCGCAGCCGGAAGCCGAGTACATCGCGGTAGAAGCGCAGCGAAGCTTCGTCGTCGTGGGTGGACAGCACCACGTGGCCCAGTCCCTGCTCGCCGGTAACGAACGTGTGCCCGTACGGGCTGACCACCCTGCGGTGCTGCAGCGCTACCCCGTGGAACACCTCGAGCGTGTTGCCAGACGGATCGCTGAAGCTGATCAGCTCGTCCACCCTGCGGTCGGCGAGCTCCTCCGCGGCGCCTTCCTTGTACGGCACGCCGCCCGCGTCCAACCTCGCCCGGATCTCGTCCAGTTCGGCGGCATTGGCCACCTCCCAGCCCGCGGTCGCCAGCCGGTCCTTCTCCCCCGGGAAGATCACCAGCCGGGCAGGGAAGTCGTCCATCCGCAGGTACAACGCATTCGGGTCGGTGCCTTTACCCTCCACCATGCCGAGCACCTTGAGCCCGTACTCGCGCCACTTGTCCATGTCAGTGGCTTCGATGCGCAGATAAGCCAGCGAACGAATACCCATCACGCATCACTTCCCTTGCAAGAACTCGAATCGGCCAGGAAGTCCATCGCGAGCCGGTTGAACTCGTCGAACTTCTCCAGCTGGGCCCAGTGACCGCAGCGCCCGAACACGTGCAACTGTGCGCGGGGAATCATCTTCAGCGCGACCAGCGCACCGTCCAGCGGATTGACCCGGTCCTCCCGTCCCCAGACCAGCAGCACCCGCTGCCGCAGCCGGTACGCCTCACGCCACAACATGCCCTGTTCGAAGGAATCCGGCCGGGAGAACGACGCACCCATCGCGGCCATCGCCGCCAGCGACTCCGGCGCGCTCGCCGCGGCGAAGCGTTCCTCGACCAGTTCCGGTGTGATCAGCGACTGGTCGTAGACCATCACCCGCAGGAACGCCTCGAGCTTCTCCTTGCTCGGTCCGGGCGGAGCCGCGAACTTCGCCAGGTTCTTGATCCCCTCGGTCGGGTCGGGCGAGAACACGTTGACGCTGAGCCCGCCCGGTCCCATCAGCACCAACCTGCCTGCGCGATCGGGGTAGTTCAGTGCGAAGCGCACCGCGGTCCCGCCACCGAGCGAATTGCCGATCAGGTGCACCCGACCGAGCCCGAGCGCATCGAGCAGCCCGGCCAGTGCGTCGGCACTGTGCGTGAAGTACTGCGGGTGCTCGGTCTGTTTATCGGAGCGGCCGAAACCCGGCTGATCGACGGCGATCACGTGGAATCGCTTGGCCAGCACCGGGATGTTGCGCCCGAAGTTGCTCCACGCCGACGCCCCCGGCCCGCCGCCGTGTAGCAGCACCACCGTCTCGTCGTGCTCGCCGCCCGACTCGTGGTAGTGCAGCCGCAGACCGGGCCGCGCCGCTATATAGCTACCGTCTGGATACCTACCCTCTGGGTACTTACCTTCAGCCATCAGGTTCCCCTAAACCATCGAGTCCTGGACCGGCAGGCCGAATTCGCCGTTGCCGAACATCTTGTACGCGCGCTCGGGATCGTTGGCCGCGTGCACCCGGCCCGCATGCGCGTCGCGCCAGAACCGCTGAATGGGGGTACCCGCCTGCAGTGCCCGCCCGCCGGAGTTCTCGAACATCCGGTCCACTGCGAAGATCGCGCGCTCGGTGCCCCGCACCTGGTCCCGCCTCACCCGCAGCCGCTTGGCGAACGGGATCTTCTCCCCGGCCTTCGCGTGTTCGTAGAGCTCATTGATGTTGGTGCTCAACTGCAGCCACGCGGCGTCGATCTCACTGGCCGCTTCGGCGATACGCACCTTGACGAAGGGGTCCTCTTTGGATGCTTCGCCCGCGTAGGCAGCACGGACACGGTTGCGCTGGTGCTCGACGTGAGCGTCGTAGGCACCCTGCGCCATGCCGATGATCGGCGCGGTGATGGTGGTGGGGTGCACCGAGCCGAACGGCAGCTTGTACAGCGGGCTCGTGTTGACCTCCTGACCCGGCACCTTGCACTTGGACACCGGGATGAAGCTCAGCGCACGATGCGCCGGAACGAAGACGTCGTCCACGATGATGTCGTTGCTGCCGGTGCCGCGCAGACCGACGGTGTCCCACACGTCTTCGATCGTGTAGTCGCTGATCGGCAGCAGGTAGGTGCAGAAGTCCACCGGCTTGCCGCCGGCATCGAAGGCCGGGCCACCCAGCAGCACCCAGGTCGCGTGATCACAGCCGGAGGAGAAGCTCCACCGGCCGCTCAGCCGGTAGCCGCCTTCGACGATGGTGGACTTGCCCATCGGGGCATACGAGGACGAGATCCGGGTGTCGATGTCTTCGCCCCAGACCTCCTCCTGCGCCTTGGCGTCGAACAGCGCGACGTGCCAGGGATGCACGCCGAGGATCGAGGCCACCCAGCCGGTCGAACCGCACGCACTGGCGATCATCTTCACCGCGGTGTAGAAGCTCACCGGGTCAGCTTCGTATCCGCCGTAGCGCTTGGGCTGCAGCAGCGTGAAGAACCCGATCTCCTGCAGCGACTTGATCGATTCATCCGGGATTCGCCGGGCATCTTCAGTGTCCTGGGCCCGTTCGCGCAGCACCGGGAGTAACTCCTCGACCGCCGCGAGCACCTGCTGGGCGCCGTCCACACCGCTGGTTCGACCCTGCACCCAGGTCTCACTGCTCATCAATGCCCTCGTTCCTTAGCGTGTCAACCCTGTGCGACAGCCGTTTCCGGTGCCGCCCGCACTCTGTGAACTAGACTAGAACATGTTCTCGTTTTTGTCGATGGCGGATGGTGCAGGCGCGCTGTTCGCAGCAGTATTTCCTGCCCTTCGACCGGAGAAAACGCAGTCAGCGAGCGAGAGCCCACTGACATAGGAGTGAGAACAGATACCCACGGCGGACCGGCCTGCCGCATACAGCCCAGGCAAAGGCGACCCGTCGGTCGCCCGCACCGCGCCGGTCACCTCGTCAACGACAAGGCCACCCAAGGTGAGCATCGGACACGGGTAGCCGAGGTTGGGCCGGACCGAAATGTCGATCAAGGAGTACGGCGGGCGCACCAGCGGCCGCACGAACTCGGCAGGCTTCCCGACCGGGTCCGCCGTCCCCGCATCGGCCGCCGCGTTGTGATCGCCAACCGTGGCCGCCAGACCCGCTGGATCGACGCCTGCCTTGCCTGCGACCGCAACCAGGCTCCGGCCCCGCACCCGGCCCCGCAGCAGCAAGAACCAGGCCTGCAGTAGCTGGAACCATTGGGCCTGCCCCGGCAATCGCCGTTTCGCTTCGGTCACGATCGCGTCATCGACCAGCAGCCAGCCCTTGCCGCCGTGCCGCGAGATCAACGCCTCGCCGATGGCTGCCCCGTAGCGCGATTCATCGATGACCCGCCGACCCGCGGAATCGACGATCACCCCGCCCAGGAAGGCGCTGGGCGGCGTGATGAATCGCCACGCCGAGATCCGGTCCAGCTTCGCGGTCGCGCCGCCCGCCGCGACGCCCATGCTGATGCCCGAGCCGTCGTCCCCGGCCGTACCGAGGGCAAGTCCACCCCGATACGCCGGCGCGTGTGCACGCACCATCTCCTTGTTCGCGATGAATCCCCCCGCGGCGAGCACGACGCCCCGGCGCGCGGTCAAGGTCATGGGCTGGGCGTAGCGGCGCTCCAGTGCGACCGCGCGCCGTTCCAGCGTCTTGCGCAACGCGGGAATGTAGAGACCGGGTTTGGCCGCGTACCGGGCCAGCATCCGGTGGGCTCCGCGCACCCACCAGGGCGCCTCCCGCAGGCTGCGCACCTCGACGCCAGTCACCCGCCCAGCGGAATCAGTCACCAGCGTGGTCGCCATTGTCTGATCGAGTACCCGCACGCCTGCGGCACGCGCCGCCTCGGCGAGCCGCATGAACAGCACCTTGCCCGAAGTGCCCCGACCCTTGGCCCGGTGTCCCCTCGGCGCGGGTTTGGCCACCTCGCGGAAACGGCCTGCCGACTCACTGCCGGAGTAGTACAAGTAGAACTTGTTATTGGGATAGGAGGTCTTATCCGGGCACAGACTGCCCTGGAAAGGCACTCCCTTGTCCTCGAGCCAGCCGATCATCGCGGCGCTGTCCTCGCAGAAGGCACGCAAGGTGGCATCGGACACGGCATCGGCGACCTCTAGACGCAGGTAGGCGTACATCTCCTCCGGCGAGTCGGCGACACCCGCGGCACGCTGCTGTTCCGTGCCCCCGCCCGCATACACGACGCCACCGCTGATCGCGCTCGCGCCACCTCCGGAAAACCGGTCTACGACGAGCACCTCCGCCCCCGCACCGGCCGCTTCGATGGCCGCGCAGGCCCCGGCCGCGCCGAAGCCGACTACGAGCACGTCGACGGCATCTGTCCGAACGTTTCGCATACCGCTACCCTAGAACTGCAACACGTTCTCGTCTATGGTTGCCAGGAAGACGGGGGGTGGCCCGTTGAGGCGTTCGGAGCCTGGCACGCCGGGTCCTATAACTTGTTTCAAGATCGCATGTGGTGGGCACGCGGCAAGCGGAGGTGTCATGACAGGCCAGGCAGACGGTGGCGGCCATGCCCCGGCCCAGGAGTTCGACGTCATCGTCGTCGGCAGCGGCGCGGCGGGTATGACCGCCGCGCTTGCCGCGGCGCATAACGGCGTGTCCGTGGTGGTCGTGGAGAAGGCGGCCAAGTTCGGTGGGTCGACCGCGCGTTCCGGTGGCGGGGTGTGGGTTCCCGGCAACGAGGCGCTCCGCGCGGCGGGTATCACCGACTCCCCCGAAGCCGCCCGCGCCTACCTCGACCACATCATCGGCGGTCACGTGGCACCCGAACGAATCGCGACCTACCTGGAGCGTGGGCCGGAAGTGATCTCCTTCCTGCAGCGAACCACCCCGCTCAAGCTGCAATGGGTGCCGAACTACTCCGACTACTACCCCGAGGCGCCGGGAGGACGCGCGCACGGCCGTTCGGTAGAGCCGCGCCCGTTCAACGGCAAACTGCTCGGCGAGGAACTGGCCAACCTGGAACCGGATTACGGCAAGGCACCACTGAACGTGGTGGTCACCCAGGCCGACTACCGCTGGCTGAACCTGCTGGCCCGGCACCCTCGGGGACCGGTGCGGGTGCTGCGGGTGGGTACTCGGTGGCTGCGAGCCAAGCTGCTGGGGCAGCGCCTGCTCGGCAGGGGCCAGGCACTCGCGGCCGCGATGCGGGTCGGGCTGCAGCGTGCTGGGGTGCCGGTCTGGCTGGACACGCCGCTGGTCGAAGTGCACGAGGACGGCGGCAGGGTCACCGGTGTGGTCGTGCGCCGCGACGGTGTTGAGCAGACCTTGACCGCGCGCCGCGGGGTGGTACTCGCTTCCGGCGGGTTCGAGCACAACGAGACAATGCGCAAGCAGTACCAGCGCGAACCGATCGGTACCGAATGGACGGTCGGCGCGAAGGCCAACACCGGCGACGGCATCCGCGCGAGCCAGGCGCTCGGCGCCGCGGTGGATTTCATGGACGACGCCTGGTGGGGTCCGTCGATCCCGCTGACCGGCGGCCCGTGGTTCTGCCTCGCCGAGCGGTCCCTGCCCGGCAGCATCATGGTCAACGACCGGGCGGAACGGTTCGTCAACGAATCCGCACCCTACGTCGAGGCCACCCACGCCATGTACGGCGGCGAGCACGGCCAGGGCGACGGACCGGGCGAGAACATCCCCACCTGGATCATCTTCGACCAGCGCTACCGCAACCGGTACATGTTCGCCGGCGTCGGCCCGCGCCGGCAGTTGCCCGGCCGCTGGTACAAGGCAGGTGTGGTGCAGGCAGCCAAGACGATCAGCGAACTCGCCGAGCGCATCGAGATCCCGGCCGACAAGCTCGCCGCCACGGTGGAACGGTTCAATGTCTGCGCGCGCATTGGCCGCGACCAGGACTTCGGCCGTGGGGAGAGCAAGTACGACCACTACTACGGCGACCCCCGCAACCGGCCGAACCCGAGCCTCGGCCCACTCGAGGTGGCGCCGTTCTACGCGGTGCGGATGGTGCCCGGCGACCTGGGCACCAAGGGCGGATTGCGCACCGATGCCCGCGGACGGGTGCTCCGCGAGGACGGTTCCGAGATCGCCGGGCTCTACGCGGCGGGAAACGCCAGTGCACCCGTCATGGGACACACCTATGCGGGCCCAGGGGCGACAATCGGACCGGCGATGGTGTTCGGCTACCTGGCCATCGAAGACATCACGGGAGGAATCGCATGAGGACTGCTGGCAGGTCCGAACCATCGGCTGAGCGTTCCGGAGCCGAGACGGGCGTTCGCACTATCGACGTCGGCGCGGTCCCAACCCGGTTCGCCCGCGGCTGGCACTGCCTTGGCCTTGTCGATCAGTTCAAGGACTCACAACCGCACGCCATCAACTCCTTCGGCACCAAACTGGTCGTGTTCCAAGGCGAGGACGGCAAGCTCAACGTGCTCGACGGCTACTGCAGGCACATGGGTGGCGACCTGACGCAGGGCACGGTCAAGGGCAACGAGATCGCCTGCCCGTTCCATGACTGGCGCTGGGGTGGCGACGGTAAGTGCAAGTCGATCCCTTACGCCAAGCGGGTTCCGCTGCGGGCGCGCACCAAGTCGTGGATCACCATGGAGGAGAACAAGCAGCTGTTCGTGTGGAACGACCCGCAGGGCAGGCCGCCGGCCGATGAGGTGGCGATCCCGCGCATCGAAGGTGTGTTCAGCGACGAGTGGAGCAACTGGACCTGGGACTCGGTGCTGATCGAGGGATCCAACTGCCGTGAGATCGTGGACAACGTCGTCGACATGGCGCATTTCTTCTACATCCACTTCGCGTTCCCGACCTACTTCAAGAATGTCTTCGAGGGTCACATCGCTTCGCAGTACCTCAACACCAAGGGCAGGCCCGATGTCGGCATGGCGTCCAACTATGGTGGTGAAGAGAACCTGCTGCGTTCCGAGGCGCACTACTACGGCCCCTCATACATGATCAACTACCTGCACAACACGTTCAAGGGCTTCGAGGTCGAGAACGTGCTGATCAACTGTCACTACCCGGTCACCCAGGACTCGTTCGTGCTGCAGTGGGGCGTGATGGTCAAGAAGCTGCCCGGCGTGGACGACGAGCAGGCCGACAAGATCGCGGGCAAGTTCGCCAAGAGCATCGGCGTCGGATTCATGCAGGACGTGGAGATCTGGAAGAACAAGTCGCGCATCGACAACCCGTTGCTGTGCGAGGAGGACGGCCCGGTCTACCAACTGCGGCGCTGGTACGAACAGTTCTATGTGGACGTCGAGGACGTCAGCGAGGACAAGACCCAGCGATTCGAGTTCGAAGTGGACACCACTCGGGCGAACGAGGCGTGGGAGGCCGAGGTCGCCGAGAACCTCGCGCGCAGGCAAGAAGAGTCCGCTCAGGAAGCAGGAGTTTGAGTCGTGTCGACCGATGCCGGTGTTGGCGCTCCTGGAGGCCAGACCACCTTCGGTGGGCCGACCGCGCGTGCGGACACGCTCGCCGATCGCCGGGATTTTCTCACCGGTGGGCTGACCCCACTGGCCTGCCGCTCGTGTGGCACTCGAGTGCTGGTCCGCAAGAACAGCCCGAAGCACACCAGCATCCAGTGGACGACCGATCCCGCTACCAGTTGCCCGGTATACGCCGAGCAGGTCGGGGCGGGCGGAAGTACGGCGCTGCTGGACACCTGCGAGCGGCTCACCGAGAGCGTCGCGAGGGCTGCGGCGACCGGCGAGATCGAGGTCGGAAGGGAGGGAGCATGAGTGAGCTGAACGGACAGCCCGATCCTGAGTTGCCGGATGTCGATTTCCACCGGCTGCACGTGGCGCGCAATGTGGCCGAAACCCACGACGCCCATTCGCTTGAGCTCGAGGTTCCTGCTGAACTCGCCGAGCGTTTCCGGTACCGGCCGGGTCAGTTCCTCACCCTCAGGGTGCCCAGCGACCGCACCGGCTCGGTCGGTCGTTGTTACTCGCTGTCCAGCGCGCCGCACGAGGATGGGCCGCTGAAGGTCACCGTCAAGCGGGTGCGTGAAGGCTATGGCTCCAACTGGCTGTGTGACAACGCGCGGACCGGAATGGCGGTCGACGTGCTGCCCCCGGCCGGGGTGTTCTCGCCGAAGTCGCTGGACGCCGATCTGCTGCTGTTCGCGGGCGGCAGTGGCATCACCCCGGTTATGTCCATCCTGAAGTCCGTGCTCGCACGGGGATCGGGGAAGATCACGCTGATCTACGCCAACCGCGACGAGAAGTCGGTGATCTTCGCCGACGAGCTCGCGGAGCTGACCACCGAGCATCCGGACCGCCTTGTCGTGGTGCACTGGCTGGAAACGGTGCAGGGGATGCCTTCTGTCGACAAGTTGGCGGCGCTTGCCGAGCCGTGGCGTGACCGGGAGGCATTCATCTGCGGGCCCAGCGCGTTCATGGACGCTACCGCCGAGGCACTTTCCGATCTCGGGGTGGACCGGAAGCGGGTGCACATCGAGCGGTTCATTTCCCTGTCCCGCAACCCCTTCGAGGTCGAGGACACCGACCAGGCGGAGCTCGCGGAAACCGGTACGCCGGTCTCGCTCGAGGTCGAACTGGATGGTGAACGGCACGAGTTCGAGTGGCCACGGCAGAAGAAGCTGCTCGACTTCCTGCTCGAGAAGGGCCTCGATGCGCCGTACTCGTGCCGGGAGGGCGCCTGCAGCGCATGTGCCTGCCGGATCGTCTCTGGCGAGGTGAAGATGCTGCACAACGAAGTCCTCGAACCGGTAGACCTTGACGAGGGCATTGTCCTCGCCTGCCAGTCGATTCCCATCACCGACGACGTTTCGGTGACCTACGAGTAAGGAGCCTGCACGTGCCCATCGATCCCTCGGTCGCCGTCGGCGCTGATCTCGGCGAGACACGGTTCTCCTGGGAGTGCTCCGACGTGCTGCTGTACCACCTCGCCATCGGGGCAGGTACCGATCCCACCGATCCACGTGAGCTGCGCTACGCCTACGAGAAGGATCTGCGGGTGCTGCCCAGTTTCGCAACGGTGGCCCCGAACCTGCGCACCTATGAGCCGCCCACCCGTCTCCCACCACCACCCTCGACGGAAGCGCTTCGCGCCGCGGTCCCTGCAAAGGTGTCCTTCCCCGGGGTGGAGATCGACCTGGCGAAGGTGGTGCACGGCCGCCAGTCGGTCACCGTGCACCGGCCGATTCCGGTGGCGGGCAAGGCTGTCGCACGCGGGCGTATCGTGGACGTGTTCGACAAGGGCAAGGCCGCGGTGGTCGTGCAGGAGACCGAGGTCGTCGACGAGGATGGTGGTCCACTGTGGACCGCTCTGTCCAGCATCTTCGCCCGCGGTGAGGGTGGGTTCGGCGGCGAGCGCGGCCCGTCGGACAAGGCCGAACTGCCCGAGCGGGCGCCCGACGCGATAGTGCAGACCGCCACCCTGCCGCAGCAGGCCCTGCTCTATCGGCTGTGCGGGGACCGCAATCCGCTGCACGCCGACCCTGACTTCGCCCGCGGCGCCGGGTTCGATGTGCCGATCCTGCACGGGCTGTGCACCTACGGCATGGTGGCCAAGGCGGTGACCGATGCGCTGCTCGACGGCGATCCGCACCGGGTGCGGTCCTGGTCCGCGCGGTTCGCAGGCATCGTGCTGCCGGGCGAAACCTTGCGCACCAGCATCTGGGCCGAAGGCGACCGGTTCCTGGTCACTACCCACTCCGTCGATCGGGACGCCCCCGTCCTGGCCGACGCCGTCCTGACCACCCACTGACCCGGCCGCCCTAGTGCAGGAAGCCACGCAGGTGGCGTGGTGTCGTGCGTGAAAGTTGTTGCATGGGCAACCCTCAGCACTCACGA
>JBOHER010000335.1:0-8613 GCA_050701115.1 Haloechinothrix sp.
GGCCTACTCGAGCTCATCGACGCCCGTCACGACGACGGCAGGGTCGACCTGGGCGTCGACGACCAGACCCGGCCGATCCTGCTCGCCGTCTCCGACAACGGAGCCCAGATGAGGTCGGGCTCGACCCGGGAGTTCATGGCGCTGTGCGCGATCGCGCAGCACTTCGGACGCCCCGGGACCCCGACGGACCAGGCCTGGATCGAGAGCCTCAACGGGCACCTGAAGGCCGAGTACCCACACCTGCTCGCGATCCGCGACCCGGCCACCCTGCGCGCCGAGCTGGAGATCGCGCGGGCGCACTACAACGGGGTCAGGCTCCACCAGGGCATCGGATACGTCACACCCAACGACGAGCACGAAGGACGAGGCGAGGCCATCCGCGAGGCCCGCCACGCCGGGCTCGAAACCTCCCGCCTTCGCCGGCTTGCCTGGCACCGCCGGCACCGGCAGGATCGACCCGTCCAGGAGCCCGACGATGTTGGCTGATAGAACGCGAAAGTGCGTCATTAGGTCAGACACACGTCAGCCTCGGCTCACGTGGACCCGCACCCAGCCGGTGGGAAAGACCTCAACGCGGTGACCGTACAGCGTCTGGGTGACGACGCTGTCCGGCTCGCGCAGCAGAAGATCATGGACAGGCTCGAAGGTCACGTTGAGGTGGCCGACGCATCGTCGCGTTCGCACGGGCATGCCCGAGGAGAAGACCACGGGCTACGTGGATGGCTCCTTGCTGCCGTACAAGTCGGGCGAGGATGGCGTGTGGACACCGCAAATCGAGGAACGACTGACGAAGCTCGGCTACCGGCCGCAGCCGCCAAGTTCCTCAGTTCCCATGTCGAGATGAAAGTCGCAGCAAGGATGATCGATCAGCGCGTTCAGCACAGCGAGCTGGTGATCAACAACGTCCCGTGCCGGTCCAAAGGTGCACTGAGGCCGGGTTGCCATGAGACGCTATCCCGGTACCTTTCCAAGGGTTACACCCTCACTGCCCACGGCACTACCCAAGGCGGCACACCGTTCTCACACACCTATGAGGGGCAGGCATGACTACATCGAACATGAGCGCCATGTCGGCCACCACCTACCCCTTCTGCACGGTGTGCAACGTGCAGAAGATCTGGCTCCAGCCCAGATGGCCACGAAGCAGCTGCACCGTTTAAGGTCGTCCCGCCGATGCGGCATCGACCCGGCAGGCCTGACCACCACCGTCGCGGCGTTCAACGAGTGGGCGCGCCGAGGCGTCGATCCCGAGTTCGGCCGGGAACCACACCCTTCAATCGTGGATCCGGCGACGCCGAGGTCAGGCCCAACCCGAGTCTGGCGCCGATCGAGCGGGGACCGTTGTACGCGGTCAAGATCCTGCCCGGCAGCCCGCACGTTCGGGGTGCGCCACGTCAACGTCGGGCTGCTGGAGACACTGCCGGAGAGCCAGATCGTCGACGCGCTGCGCACCTTGTGCGATCGGGCGGGTGATGGGCACGGCCGTGGTTGATCAGCGTGGAGGTCATCTCCGACGACCTGGTCGGCCAGGGCATAGATGTCGCCGCTCGCACTGGTTTCGAGGCCGCACGAGGTCCTTGCCGACGCCCCGGTGGTGAGGGGATGGACCCGTGAGAACGCCGCCAGCCCCACACAGGGGGAGAGTCGCAGAGATCGGGACGAGAGGTAGCCGGGTCCACCGATCACACGCGCGGTGTCAGGCTTGCGCGCGGAGAACTAGGTGGCCGTGCGCCACGAGGAATGGCGGGACTCGACGACCCATGCGGCGATCTGGGCGCGGTTGGTGAAACCCAGCTTGGTCAGGATGTGTTCGACGTGAGTTTCGGCGGTGCGTTGGGAGATGACCAGAGTGTTGGCGATCTCGCGGTTGGTCATTCCCTTGGCCACGAGCTCTGCGATCTGTATCTCCCGCTTGGTCAGCGGGTGGTCGGGCTGCTCGGCCGGGGTGCGGGCGCCCGCTTGCTCGTCGGCCAAGGCGTACGACACGGCCGCATCGGTCGAGAGCGCATACCCGATGGCGAACTCTGCGCCGGCCTCCGCCGCCCCCAGTTCACTGGTGACCAGGTCGGTGTCCCTCTGCAGCGGTTCGGCGAATGCGGTGTAGTTGGTGGGTGACGCTCCGAGCGACTGCCATACGGTGGTGGCCGCGCCGAGCAATCTCGCCGCTCTTCGCAGGGCACCGTCGTGTGTCGCGCATCCAGCGAGAATCGTCAGGATGAAGGCGAGGATCACTCGATCGCCGACGCGCTGTTGCAGGCGTAGCGCCTCGAGGCCCGCGTCGAGGGCTAACTGGATATCGCCGCGCAGGTATTCGGCCGCTGAGCGCGACCACAGTGCCCAGGACCGCCAGAACACCTCGCCACGGGAGGCGCAGGTCTCGATGCAGTCCTGCAGGACTTGCCGCCCACCGTCGAGGTCGCCTGCCAGGCTGAGGGCCAGGCCGTAGTTGTAGGTGGACCACAGTTCGGCGCTGAGATCCCGCTGGGTACGGAACATGTCCGCAGCGGTACGGAACAGCCGTACGGCCTCTGGCATGTCGTTGCCGATCAGCGCGACGTAGCCCCGCACATGGTGAACGTAGGCGCGGGCTTTCTCGTCGCCGGTCTCCTCGGCGACCTCGGCCGCCTTCTCCAGCGTGGTCTCGACAGCGGGCATGTCACTCTGCACCAGGGCGAAGAACGCGTAGATCCACAGCGCGTGCGCCCTGCAGGGGGCGTCGGCCGGTGCGACGTCAAGGAGCTTGCTGAGCCAGATCCGGCTCTCGGTGTTGAGTCCGCGGATGATCCAGTATTCCTTCAAGGCCGGCGCCATGCGCAGCCCGGCGATAGCCTCGTCGGGGTCGCCGGCGCAGAAGTCCAGCGCCACCCGCAGGTTGGCGTGCTCGCGCCTGAGCCGGTCGATCCACGCCGCCTGATCCGGCCCGATCCATTCGGCCTCGAACCTGCTGGTCAGCTCCAGGTACCAATCGCGGTGGCGTCGTTTCATCCGAATCAGGTCGCCTGCGGAGCGGAGCCGGTCCTCGCCGTACTGACGCATCGTCTCCAGCATGCGATACCGCGCAACGCCTTGTTGCTCCTCGCGGAGCAGGATGGACTTGTCGAGCAGCCCGTCAATCACGTCGAGCACGGTGTGCCGGTCCAGCCTGTCGCCCGAGCACACCTTCTCCGCGGCGTCGAGCTCGAAGCTCCCGGAGAACACCGACGCGCGCGCCCACAACAGCCGTTCCGGTTCGGTGCACAGCTCGTGACTCCAGTCGATCAGTGCGCGCAACGTCTCGTGCCGGCTCGGCCCGCGCCTGCCGCCGCCGGTGAGCAGCGTGAACTGCTTGTTCAGCCGGTTGGTGAGCTGGTGTACGGACAGCGACCGCAACCTGACCGCCGCCAGCTCGATGGCCAGCGGCAGGCCGTCCAGCTCCCGGCACAACCGGATCATGTCCTTGGCGTTGTCGTCGGTGATCGTGAATGACGGCACCACCGCGGTCGCCCGGTCCACGAACAGCTTCACCGCGTCGTACTGTTCCACTCGCGCCGTCAACTCGCCGGTCTCGGGAATGGCCAGCGGGGGGACGGGGAGAATGCGCTCACCGGCCACACCGAGGGATTGGCGGCTGGTGGCCAGTACGACCAGGTCAGGACATGCTGTCACCAGGGTGTCGACGAACCGCGCGCACGAGTCGACCAGATGCTCGCAGTTGTCCAGCACCAGCAACAGTTGTCGGGCGCGCAGCGCGTCCACGATCATGTCGGCTGCGGGGCGTGTCGACCGATCGCCCAGCCCCAGCCGGTCAGCGACCGTGTTGACCAGCAGCTTCTCCTCATGCAGCTCGGCAAGCGCGACGAATACCACGCCGTCGGTGAAGGAAGCCCGCGCGGCCGCCGCCACCCGCAACGCCAACCTGGACTTGCCGACGCCACCAGGGCCGGTCAACGTCACGACAGACGCTGTTCCTAGTAGGCGCTTGGCCTCGACGATCTCGGCGTCACGTCCTACGTAGGTCGTGACCTCCGCCGGTAGGGAATCCCCCGGAGGTCGCCCCTCGACCACGCTCAGCGCCGCCACCTCATCACCAACCCGATGTCGCCAGACCCCCATTGTGGCCCATTGTGAGATCAACCACCGGATCGGGCAGGGCGGGGGAATCGGGGCGAGGTGGGTCGCGGACCCCTCGTCGTCAGCAGCCCCGCGCGGTCTTCGCCTCCTGGGGACGGTTGCGCAGCAGCATCGCGCGCGCGGCGAGGGCGAGTTCGAATCGGCACTGGGGGTCGGTGAGCTGATCGCCGAAGAGCTCCTCGAGCTTGCTCACGCGGTATCGCACGGTCCGCGGGTGCACCCCCAGCCTGCTGGCGATCTCATTGGCCTGGCCTCGCGTGGCCAGCCATTCGTGCAGTGTGGCGAGCATGCGTTCCTGCTGGCGGTCGGTGAGTCCGCGCAACGGCGCGAGCCGCTGTTCGACGAGTCTGTCGATCAGCCAGTCGTCGGCGAACAGCATCAGGGTGGTGGGATGGTCGGCACAGTCGACAACGGCCTGTCCGGGGAGTAGTCCGCGGTGGGCGAGGTCGAACGCACGGCGTGCTATTCGAAGCGACGCCCGCGCGTCGGCGAGCGGCACCGGTGGCCCGATGGCGGCGTGCCAGCCCGGTAGCACGTCGGGAAGGTTGGCCAGCTTGGGTTCGTCTGCGGCGGTGATCAAGCACGGCTCACCTCCGTCAAGGCCCGCGAGCATGGTTGTGCCAAGTTCGCCGGGTGCCGGTAGGCCCTGACCGGCGGGCGATCGCAGCGCGACAGCGGTTATGGTGCCCGGCATGTCCCAGCCCGCTGCTCGCGCCGCGGCGGCCAGAGTGGCAGGATCGGCCGGAGCCTCGGCGAGCAGCAGGCGGAACAGGTCGTTCCGGGTGCGGGCGGCCGGGCGGGGCGCCTCGGCTCGCGCTGCCGTGTATCCCTGGGTGGACCGGCTGGACAGGTCGCGGCAGTGCGCGGCGATCGCACCAGCGCACAAGCGGGCGTGGTCGATCGATGCGCCGTGGTGCCGGAGGTAGGCCGACACGTGCTGCGAGGTGATCTTCTCGGCGACGCGGTAGGCGGCCTGCATTGCATCGAGGGAGCGGCCCGCGGTGAACTCCGCCGCACCGATGCCGCGGAACAGGCCCGTCCAGTCGTCGCGGGGTGCGCGCGGGTCGAGAATGGCGTCGATACCGCGCATGATCACCGCCTGCACCGCGGCCACCATGATATGGCCCAGCGGACCTGCCAGCGGCCACGCGTACTCCGGTACCGCACGCCCCACCCCGGTGACGACAGCGCGGGCGAGCGCGCCGGCGTGTGGCCGGAACCCCCGGGTCAGCTCGCGCGGCAGCCGCATCCTCACCTGGTCGGAGGCCTGCTCGGCAGTGTTCCAAGTTCGGACGCGAGCTGTCGCCGTGCGGTCTGGCGCGGTGCGAGACGAAACGAGCTGGGACATGGCCACCAGGTTGGTCGCCTTGCCGGCTCGCCGCGTCGTGAGAAATACGTACCCGCCCTACGTAAAGCCGGACGGCGGCTAACTGCTCTGTTACGCCCGCTGGTAGGCGTCCCGCCGAGTAAGGAGCGGGGTCGTACTGCACCCCGCCCTACCGGGGATCCAGTTTCCTCAGCTCAGCGGCGGTGTAAGGGTTTCGAGGAACAGGCCGAGACCGAGGGCGCGTGCGGTCAGGAGCAGGTTCTCGACACCGGGGTACACGCTGGCCGCCTCGCCCATCGCCGTGATCCGGCGGCTCCGGCGGGCCACGGTTGCCGCCCGGCGTGGCCCGAGCCGCAGCGTTGCCGCCACGGTTTGGCGGAGCTGCTTGGCGAGTTGGCGAGGTAGGGGCCGGTGTCGTAGCACGGCACGATGATTTCGTGGAAGTCGTCACGCTGGTAGCGCAGGGCAGCGCGGAGCTTCTCGTGTTTCTTCTCGGTCGATCCGGGAGGCACGACGGTGGCGATCGGCTCGAGGTAGTAGTCGCGGACGACACGCCACAGGGTGGCCAGGCGTGCCATCTGGTCGCGGTCGGTGACGATCACGAAGTGATAGCCCTGGACGTTGCTGCCGCTGGTCCGCCAAGTCGCGGCCTGCACGAGCTGTTGGAGCAACTCGCTCGGCACTTGGCCACGGCGACCGGTTCGGCTTCCAGGTCGCGCCGCGTCGAGCACGCACAGCGCGCTGCGGTGCTCGGCGGAGGAGTACACCACGGCCAGCGGCCATCCGTCGTCCTCGGCCGAGCCCGGCCCGCGCGGCACGAAGATCGGCTCGCCGAGGAAGTCGCCGTCGGCGAAGGGGTGGGCGTTGCGGTCGCCGGTCTCGTTGTCGACCTTGACGATCGACGGCTTCTCCCGGTCGACGGCGACCAGGTAGGAGTAGCGATAGGGCAGTGAGGTGCACGAGCGGTGATGCACCAGGACAGCAGGCCCAGCAGAACCAGGAACGGTTCGCGTGGGAAAAGACGTAACAAGTCGGTGTCAACAGGAAACATGTCCCGCGGCGTCCCGACCTGGTTCATGTCGGAAGGGGTGTTGCCGTCATGAGCGCGTCGCAGCAGTGGCCCTCGGCCGAGCCGGTTCAGGAGCCCAAGCGGATGGAGAAGATGCGGAGGCGATGGCCGTGGGTGGTCGGCATCATCGCCGCCTTCTTCGTCGGCATCGGTGTGGGTGCGGGCGGCGCGGATCCCGAGTCCCTTGTGGACGAACACCCGATTGTTGCCGCGCGCCTCGCTGAGCTCGACGAGCGGGATGGCGAACTCGAGCGTCGGGCCGTTGAGTTGGCGGAGCAGGAGGTGTCGGGGGCATCAGGTGTGCGCCAGCGCGAGGACGATGCCGCGTCACGTGAAAAGGAACTCGACAGTCGCGCTGCCGAACTCGACGAACGCGAGTCCGCTCTTGACGAGCGACAGGCCGACTTGACGGCCGAGGAAGACGCCATCGCCGCGAATACCGTTCCTGGCAGCGGGATCTTCGTCGTGGGTGAGGACATCGAGCCGGGTACCTACAAGACCAGCGGCTCATCGTTGTGCTACTACGCTCGGCTCAGAGACACCAGCGGTGACTTCGACTCGATCATCACCAATGCGAACGTGGACGGCCCGGCGACGGTGACCATTTCGTCCAGTGATGGCGCGTTCGAGACATCGGGGTGTGCTGACTGGGTGAAGCAGTAGCGCCGTCGTGGACGTGCCTTGGTTCAGCTGGCCCCGCCTGGCTCGGGCTGCTCCATCGTGATCGGCACGGGCGCGGTGCCCGAGATGCCACCGGGCTCCATCAAGGGGTTGCGACTGGTGGTCGGCGATCTCCGCGCGGCGCGCGCGGAGTTGGTCGAGCGAGGCGTGGACATCAGCGAGATCCAGGTGTTCGCGCCGGAAGGTCCGCGTCCGGCGTTGGCGGATGACCACCTCAACAACGTCGGGTTCGCCTACTTCAGCGATCCGGACGGCAACGGCGGCGGCGGCGCGGAGTCGCGCCTGGGTGGGTGTCGCGCCGCACGCCTGCCCGGCGGCGCTCTGGTGGTCTTCGCGCGCGTTGTCCACTCGTTGCATCACCCGAGCCACCTCCCGGTTGCTGCGCCCCCATGCCCGCAGTGCGGCTTCCGTGCCATGGGGGAGTTCCACGGCGCGGCAGGCGGGTCAGGTCCCTGGTGCGGTAACGGATGATTGGCATCGCTTCCTTGGTCAGCGAGGTGAACAGGAGTTCGCCGCGTTCGCCCTCGGCGAGTACGTGCTCGTCAAGCGGATCGATCACCTCGGGGTAGAAGTGATCTTCCCAGACGTGCAGGCCGTCCTTGGTCTCGGCGCATTCCTGCGCGACGCCCGGCCCCATCACCTCGGAAAGGCCGTAGATGTCCACCGCGTCGGTGTCAAGGCGCTGCTCGATCTCGGTGCGCATTTCCTCGGTCCACGGTTCCGCGCCGAAGATGCCGACCTTGAGTGAGGTGGTCCGCGGGTCGATCCCCTGCCGTTCGAACTCATCGAGCAGGGTGAGCATGTAGGACGGGGTCGCCATGATCACCTTAGGCCGGAAGTCCTGGCATGGCGCTGACCTTGCTCCGGCAACCCGGTCCATGTCGTCACGCTGACGTCGGCGGATCTGCGCCGGATACGACGAGCGCGCGAGCGTGTCCTTGAGGAGTGGGATCGCGATCTCGTCGTCATCGAGGGAAGCCACGACGTGTTGAGGGCGGAAGGGTGATGGCGAGCCGTGGGTCACGCACCGCCGAGTGCACTGCGGCACAGGGGCGGTCAAGGTTGCGCCAGGCCGAGGCGTTTGTCGTGGCTGCCGAGCTCGTGCTCAGTGATGACGCAGACGCCGCGTCTCCGGGGGTTGCTGCGGCTTTGGCGGTTTTGGCAGGTATTGCTGCGTCGGACGCCGCGTGTTGCGCCAGGCTGAAGAAGTGGCCGCGGGGTCAGGACCACGTGGAGGCCGTAAAGGTGTTGGGTACTGTCGAGCCGCACGGTGCTGTGATGGCCAATGATCTTCGCCGCCTGCTCGCGTCCAAGGACGAGGCACACTACGGCATCGCGCTTTGTAGACCGTGGAAAGGCCCAACGACTTGTCGGCTATGCGAAGCGGATGACGGATCTCGCGAATCAAACCCTCGCGCTGTAGAGC
>JBOHER010000336.1:0-6045 GCA_050701115.1 Haloechinothrix sp.
TTTCAGTGAACCTCAGGCAGGCGATCATCTCCTGATCGCCGCCACCGTAGGCACGTGGCGCCCGCGCAGCAGATCCAGGTAGTCGACTACGCGTGAACTCCCCAGTTTCCCGACGGATCCTGACGTCGAAAGCTCCAGATAACGCCGTCCGGTGAAACCAGTTGGCCGTTAGCGGCGAACCCACCGGCAGTAAACCGCCAGTCGGGGAGAAGAAATGAGAACTACCTACCGAGTCCTGGCCTACCTGATCGCCGTCGAGGTGGTGATTCAGGCTGCGGCCATGGTCTTCGCTGTTGCCGGATTGGGCAAATGGATCCAGGAAGGCGGGGTGCTCGACAAGGCCGCCATGGAGAGCGACGAGTTTCCCTTCCCTGAAGTCGTCGGCTTCATCATCCACGGGATCAACGGGCAGATGGTCATCCCGCTGATCGCCCTCATCCTGCTCATCGTGTCGTTCTTCGCGAAGATCCCGAAGGGTGCCGCGTGGGCCGGGGGCATTCTTGGACTTGTCGTCCTCCAGGTGCTGCTGGGCATCTTCGGCCACGGAATGCCGCTGCTCGGCATGCTGCACGGCATCAACGCGTTGGCGCTGTTCACGGTCGCACTCGTCGCGGCTCGCCGAGCCAAGGTAGCGCGGTCTGCCCAGCAGGCTCCGGTCCTGCCGGGCGATCGAGCAAGTGTCTAGCCGAATCCGGACCCTGATCGCGGCGGTGGCTGCACTCGCCGTGCTGGGACCGCTCGGGTGGCTGTGGCAGGACAGCCTGCTGCCCGACTCGTATTCGGTGCTGGACATGGGCTACGCCGACTACGGCGGCGGGCAGCGGCACGCCATGCATCGGCACGCGGACCGCAGCGTTGCCTCGCTCGGTGAAACCACGCGAAGAGCCGCCGACGTCAAGGTCACGCTCACCGCGCGAAAAGAGGTCTTCCGGCTGGCCTCCGGGCAGTTGGTCGACGGCTATACGTTCAACGGCAGCTCACCCGGTCCGGTCATCCGGGCCCGGCACGGCCAACTGGTCGAGGTGCGGCTGGTCAACGAGTCCGTGCCGGACGGAGTCGCCGTGCACTGGCACGGCGTCGACGTGCCCAACGCGGTAGACGGGGTCGCAGGCGTGACGCAGGACGCCGTCATGGTGGGTGCCCAGTTCACCTACCGGTTCGTGGCGGACCAGGTCGGCACCTACTGGTACCACTCGCACCAGGTCTCGCATGAACAGGTGCGGCGTGGCCTGCTGGGTGCCTTGGTGATCACGCCGCGAGACACCGCCGCCGACGTGTTGGACACCGTCGCCCTCGTCCATCTCTACGACGGGCAGCGCACCGTCAACGGACTGGTGGGCGAGACCCGGGTCGGTGTGGAACGCCGTCAGCGGGTCCGGGTCCGCGTGATTAACACGGACAACGGACCGATGCCAGTGTGGGTCGGCGGCGCGCCGTATCGGCTGGTCGCGGTGGACGGCACGGAGGTGCACGAACCGTCCCCGGTCCCCGAGACGGCGGTGCTGCTGACCGCTGGCGGTCGCGCCGATCTCGAGATCGTCATGCCTGAAGATGCCCGCGCCGTGCGGGTCGAGATGGGCGGATCGGCAGCGCTGGTGCTCGGTTACGGGCCGGACGCCGGGCAGCGCACGTCGAAGCCGGCGCGGACGCTGGACCTGCTCAGCTACGGCTCGCCCGCGCCTATCCGGTTGGACCCGGACCGTGCGACGCGCCGATTCGAGTACGCGATGGGCAGGCGGCCTGGTTTCGTCGACGGCAGGCCCGGCATGTGGTGGACGATCAACGGACACATGTTTCCCGATGTCCCAATGTTCGTCGTCGCCGAAGGCGATGTGGTGCGCATGCGGATCTCCAACGACAGCGGCGACGTGCACCCGATGCACCTGCACGGGCACCACGTGCTGGTGCTGGCCCGTAACGGGGTCGATGCGACGGGCAGCCCGTGGTGGGTTGACTCGCTCAATGTCGCCGCCGGTGAGTCCTACGAGGTGGTCTTTGTCGCGGACAACCCGGGCATCTGGATGGACCACTGCCACAACCTGCCGCACGCGGCGGAGGGCTTGGTGGCGCACCTGATGTACGAGGGCGTCACCACGCCCTACGGGATCGGGGGCCCCTCGGCCAATCAGCCGGAGTAACCGAGGTGACGGATGCGCGGATTGATCCGATAATGCCGATGTGACGCCCACCATTATCGGTCGTGCGTGTGAGCTGGCCGATCTCGCCGCGCGGTACGCCGCCGCGACCCAGGGCCCGGGTTCGGCTGTGCTCGTCACCGGTGAGGCGGGTATCGGCAAGACCACGGTTGTCGAGCAGCTTCGCAGGCACGCCGCGAGCAGCGGCACCCGGTGCTCACGGGTCGGGCCGTGTCCGACGAGGGCGCGCTGACGTTCTGGCCGTGGCGGACATTGCTGGATCATCCGCGCGCCGCCGAACTGGGGCTTGCGTCGAGCGTGCTCGACATCGAGGCGAACCCCGACGAGCCTCCCGCGTCCGTTCGGTTCCGCTCGATCGAGCAGGCCACCCACGCCGTACTGCGCGCCGCCGAGCGGTCCTCGGTGGTGCTGATTCTGGAGGACCTGCAGTGGGCCGACCAGCCGTCGCTGCAGTTGTTGCGGCACCTGTGCGCAGGGCTGTCCGACGCGCGCGTGCTGGTGGTGGGTACCTACCGGGATCCGGACGGCTCGGTGCCCCTACCGCAGGTACTCGCCGGACTCGCCGGTCTGCCGCCGGTGTCGGTGCTTCGCTTGCGGCCGCTCGGCGTTGCCGACGTCGCCGCGTACCTCGATGCGCTGGGCGGCGCTGTTCACCCGTCGTGGCCCGAGTTCGTGCACCAGCACAGCGGCGGAAACGCGTTGTTCATCCGTGAGCTCGCGCGGGTGCTCGCCGAGGAGGACCGGTTGAGCGAACCGGCGCGATCCGTGGCGATTCCGGCGGAGTTGCGGAAGCTGATCAGCCATCGGTTGGCGTCGCTGAGCGACGAATGCCTGCTGCTGCTCGGTGTCGCCAGCGCGATCGGGGAGGAGATCGATGTCGCGTTGCTGTCCGATGTGGTCGGTGATACCGCGCCGACCTTGGCCGAAGCATTGGCGGCCGGGGTGCTCACAGAGGATGCCGAGTCGCCCGCACTGCTGCGGTTCTCCCACGACGTGATCAGGCAAGCCGTGTATGAGGGACTGCCAAGGGCAGAGCGTGTGGAGACGCACCGGCGGATCGCGAACGCCCTGTACGGGCGGCGTGCCTGCCGGGTCGGCGTGCTCGCGATGCACCGGATGCGGTCGGCGGTCGACGTGGCCGGCTGCCGGCTGGCGATGGCGGCCGCCCAGTCGGCGGCCGATGACGCGTCGATCCGTCGGGCCACCGCCGAAGCGGTGCACTGGTGCGAACAGGTGCTCGGCGTGCTCGACCGCGCCCAATGCGACGACCAGCAACGGTGCGCGGCCTTGATCGCCGCGGCCGAGGCGGCATTCAGCGACGGGCAAGTTACAGACGCACTCAATCGTTGTACGGCCGCGGCGGACCTCGCCGAGCGGCTCGGCAGGGCTGACCTGGCGGCCGCTGCGGCGCTGGTGGTGCGCGACGTGGGTGGCGAGCCCAACCGCGGGGTGGTGATGTTGTGCGAGCGCGCCCGCGCGCTGCTCGGGACGCCAGGCGGCGCGCTGCACGCGCGGGTACTCGCGCAACAGGCCAAGGCTGTGGAAGTAGCGGGCAATATGGCTGAGGCCGGCGCGTTGAGCGCG
The DNA here is from genome assembly GCA_050701115.1 of Haloechinothrix sp. GTDB lineage: Bacteria > Actinomycetota > Actinomycetes > Mycobacteriales > Pseudonocardiaceae > JBOHER01. Next base: position 3,741 of record JBOHER010000336.1, read on the forward strand.
CGCGCCCTGGCGATGGCCGAGGACAGTGGTGATCACATCGCGGTGATCGACGCCGTTCATGCCCGGTACCTCGCGGTAGGCGGCAGCGCGATCGATGAAGGCCTTGCGCTTGGCACCCGGATGACCGAACTCGCCGCGAAACACAGTCGCCCGGAAGCGGCGCTGTGGGGCCGGTTGTGGCGGATCGACGCGGCATTCACCCTCGGTTCTATCGGTGCGCTGGACACCGAGTTGTCCGAGCTGCAAGGTCAGGTCGAGGGCCTTGGCTGGGCGCTCGCGCGTTGGCACCTGTTGCGGGCGCGCGCGTCGCGTGCCCTGCTGGTCGGCCGGTTCGCCGAGGCCGAGGAACTCACTGTCGCGGCACACGAACTGTCCTTGCGTACCCAGGACCGCTCCGCAGACGCGCTGTGCTACTCCTTTATCGGGGAACTCATGCAGCTGACCGGTCGGTTCGTCCAGCATGGGGCGGACTATCGACGCGCCGTCGAATCAGCGATCCACCTGCCGATCGCCGCCGCGTCGCACGCCCGATACCTGTGCTACACCGGCGAAGCCGACGCCGCGCGGGAACTGTACGAGCATCTGCGCTCGCGGCTCGCCGAACTGCCGCGCGACATGAGATGGGTTCCGACCGTCATAGGCTGCGCCGATCTCGCCGTCGTGTTCGCGGACCGGGACACCGCGGAACTGTGCTATGACCTGTTGCTTCCGTTCCGGGACCTCTACGCCAATGTCATTCCCGGCTGCCTGGGCGCGATCACGCGCGTGCTGGGTGTGCTGGCAGGCTCAGTGCAGAACTATGCCGACTCCGAGGGGCACCTGCGGGCCGCGCTGGTCATGGAGAGCCGAATCGGCGCGGTGCCGTTCCTGGCGCGCGCGCAGCTTGCGTACGCCACGATGTTGCGTGCACGTGGCGGGCCCGGCGACCGGGCGCAGGCGATCGACCTCGCACACAAGAGCCTGCATACCGCGCGCAGGATCGGCATGGCGCCGACGGCCGCCCAGGCGCAAGCGCTGGCCGATGCGTTGCACGGTGCGGCCGATGACACGTCCACGCTGACCAAACGCGAGCGGGAGATCGCGGCCCTGGTCGCCGCTGGGCTGGCTAATCGCGCGATCGCGGACCGATTCGTGCTATCCGAGCGCACCATCGAGACACACGTGCGCAATATCCTCACCAAGCTCGATCTGACCAACCGCACGCAGATCGCGGCCTGGGCGGTGCGGGCAGGCGTGGCGCCGGAACGCGAAGTGCGTGCTTGAGATACGTGCCTGTACTGATGTGACGTGAGGTCGATCGCGCGCATCGTGTCCGCAGTGGTTTCACACCATGCGGAGGTATCGACGATGTACGCACGAGTGGTGAAGATCCGGCCAGGCCAGCGTGTGGCGCTCAAGGACGCCGATGGTGACCAGTTGTTGCGGGCGATGGCCGAACTGACCAGCTTCGCCGGGGCGTATCTGTTCGAACAGGTGGAGCACGGTCGCGCCTTGGCAGTGACCCTATGGTCCACGTTGGACGCTGCGAAGACTATGCACGAAGGTCTGGCCAGTCGTTCGGGCCGGGCGCCCGCTCTGGAAAGCGACCATGTCTTCGAGGTGATCGACGACGTGCCGGGCAGCGCCGCTGACTCGGAACCTGGGATGGCGAGCGCCCTGTACTTCGAGGGACCGCTCGGCCCTGTCCGATTCGCCGCGGGACAACGAGCTTTCCGGGAGCGGATTCTGCCCGTTGTCGCGACCCTGCCGGGCACCGTGCGTGATCTCGTGCTGTGGCAAGCAGAGGAGGAATCAATTCTTGTGCTGAGCATCGTTACCTCGTTCGAGGCGCTGGAAGCAAAACAGCACGCCGTGCGGTCCACGGAACTCCTGCCGGGTGAGGACCCCGTGTTGCTACCGGGACCGGATCGCGTCGAAATCTACCGAGCCGGACCGTATGTCGACGCCGCGGATGTGACCGCGCGCTGAAATCGAGGAGTGAGCTCGTGGAACGTGCGAGATTCGCCAGAATTCTTGGTCAGTTGCTTATGTCGCCTGCGTGTTGGTACGGGTGGGCACCCGGCTGGCGTGCCGGTCTGATTCATGGTGGCGACGATCGGCCCGAGGCGCGGCACGGCCGCACGTCGGATGTCCACGAGGGCCAGCCGTCGGGTGTGGTGATGACCTGGATGTTCCCGTCGTGATTCGCGTGCTTGCCCGACCACCAGAGGTCCACACCCTTCGTGGGGCCCGGGGTGCGGACACGATCGGTCTCGGCCAGCGTGCCGTCGATCGAGACGGGGTTATGCATGCTCGACAGGTACGG
>JBOHER010000337.1:0-8907 GCA_050701115.1 Haloechinothrix sp.
ACCCGAAATCCGCGCCGCCCTCCGCACCATCAACCACCACATCGATCAACGAATCGCCCACGCCCGGCTCCCCGCCAGCTGAAACTCAAGACAAACGTCAAAACCTCAGCGACCAAGGGTCGCTAGCGTCGCGGACCCCACCGGGCTGCGGCAGGCATTGCGCGAGTGGCCGGACCGAATCGATCGATCGACTGCGGTCTTCTGCGTGTCGGCGGGGCTGGGGCACACGTGTGCCGTTGATCCGCTGAAGGGCGTATTTCGTCACGACTACCGCCCGATCATCGGGGTTGTGTGTCCGTCGATCCCGCTGTCGATGTGGCACGACGCGCACCGGAACCTACTGATGGCGGCGCGGGCGAGGGCGCGATGAGCCCGCCCGACGTACCGAGGCAGCGCGACCGAGAGATCCAAGTGGTCGTGCCCAACGCCCCGCCGAAACTGACTCCGCGCGCCGCACGTGCCCTGCTGCGGCTGCTACGCCACGTTGACGAGTGGCGAGAGGTGGGCATCGTGGACCAGCAGACCTCGCAAGCCGATGATCGGAGGGCGGCGCGATGCGACGGTTCGCGTTCTACGGGCGGGTGTCGACGGAGGATCAGCAGGATCCGGAGGCGTCACGGAACTGGCAGCTGTCCAGAGCGCAGGCACTGGTCGAAGGCCATGGGGAGATCGTCAGCGAGTTCTTCGACATCGGGCATTCACGCTCGATTCCGTGGAAGCGGCGGCCGGAAGCGAGTCGTCTGCTTGACGCGCTCAAACAGGGTGACCGTGGCTTCGATGCGGTGGTGATTGGCGAGCCGCAGCGTGCGTTCTACGGCTATCAGTACGGCCTGACGTTCCCGGTGTTCGTGCACTACGGCGTCGAGCTGTGGGTGCCGGAGGTCGGCGGAGCGATCGACCCGGAGTCCGAAGCCCACGATCTTGTGATGTCGGTCTTCGGCGGGATGAGCAAGGGAGAACGCAACCGGATCAAGATCCGCGTCCGCGCGGCGATGGCGGCGCAGGCCAAGGTCGAAGGCCGTTTCCTCGGAGGCAGGCCACCGTACGGCTACCAGCTCGCTGACGCGGGCCCGCACCCGAACCCCGCCAAGGCCGCCGACGGTAAGCGGCTACGACGCCTTGAACCGGATCCGGTCACTGCGCCGATAGTGGGCCGGATCTTCCAGGAGTACCAGAGCGGGCGGGGTCTGTTCTCCATCGCCGAGGAGTTGACCCGCGATGGTATCCCGTCACCGGCGGCCCACGACCGGGCGCGCAACCGCCACCGCTGCGGGCTCGCGTGGTCCATGGGAGCGGTACGGACGATCCTGTCCAACCCGCGCTACACCGGTCGCCAGGTATGGAACAAGCAGCGCAAAGACGAAGTCCTCATCGACGTCGACGACGTTGCCCTCGGACACATGACCAGGTTGCGATGGAACGACGAAGCAGACCGCGTGTGGTCCACCGACGTCGTCCACGAGGCGTTGATCGACACCGCCACGTTCGACACGGTCCAGGCGATGTTGAAAGCCAAAGGCGCTGGCCGGTACACGCGCGAACGCCACCGTGTCCGCCGCCCGTACGCACTGCGGGGGCTCGTACATTGCGGAGTGTGTGAACGGCGGATGCAGGGCCAGTGGAGTCACGAGCGCCCGTACTACCGTTGCCGGTTCTCCAACGAGTACGGCCTGGCGAACAAAGTCGAACATCCGCGCAACGTCTACCTCGCCGAAGACGACGTCCTACCACCGGTCGATGAGTGGTTGACGGAGTTGTTCGCGCCGCATCGGGTCGACGACACGATCGCCGCGATGATGCGGTCACAACCGGACGTGGACACCGATCCCGCCATCGTGGCCGCCGCGCGGATGGTGGAGGAGTGCGACGCCAAACTCGCCCGCTACCGCGCCGCGCTGGAAGCCGGCACCGACCCCACAATCGTTGCCGCCTGGACAGCGGAGGTTCAAGCGTGCAAAGCGGAAGCGTTGAGCCGTTCCCGTCAGGCTGAAGGCAGGCGACGGATGAGCGCACAAGAGATCGAGGGTCTGGTCGAAGCGCTCGGCAACATCAGGACCGTGATCGCCGACGCCGAACCAGCCGACAAAGCCGAGGTCTACGGACACCTCGGGCTCAAGCTCACGTACAACCCGGGCAAACGGACAATGGGCGCCGAGATCGCGCTCGACGCCCGGTCGTGGGGTTATGGTCGGTGTCCGGAGGGGTCTCTGAGGGGGAGTGGACCCGTAACCCCACGCTGATCCACCGTGCTGAGCTGCAGCTTGGACAATCTGAGCCAGCGCGGAGAGGTCGTCGCGGCGGCGGTCAGTGTGCGGGCTGTCGGGGTAGCACGTAGCCGAGTTTGAGCAGGGCCTTGCGGAACCGCGGCTCATGCTCGAGGGGCACGGCGAGGTGCCGGACGCCGAGCGGACGGCAGAGCGCACTCAGTGCGCGGTTGTTGGCGATGAGCGCTGCCAAGGCGGGGTCGGTGCATTCGATGACCCGGATGTGGCCAAGATCTCTGAGTTGCGCCGCTCGGCGGTGTGCGTCACCGGCCACGGTCGCCAAGGCGTCAGGAAAGTCTTGTCCGCAGCGTTGGGTGAGGAACGTCGTGAAGAGGGCGATGTCGCGGCCCGCGTCGATTGCGGTGAGCAGGGTCGCTGCGGAGACGGTCCAGACGTGGTCGCCCGTCTGCTTTGCGTAGGCCGACAGCACGAGCCGGTCCGCGGCGGATACTGTGCCCGTGGCAACGATGTCGAGGTTGGGCAGTACTTTCAGTGGCGTGGTTTCCGCGGAGTCGGCGTCGGCGGGCCGGTAGGCGTCGGTGCGGCCGGTCGCGTAGGCGCCCAGCGGAGTGAGCCGGACGGCCTGGAGTCCGTCGTAGCGGCTCAACGCGTCCAGCCAGTCGCCGCCCCAGTTGTCGCGGTAGTCGTCGCGTGCGCCTTCGGGGCGGACGTATTCCAGATCGACCAGGCCGAGGGTGCCTGCGTACTCGAACACGACGGCGAGGGTGTAGCGGCCTTCCAGCAGCGTCCAGTGATGGTGTCCGTCGTAGCCGAGGCTGCCGTATTGGGGGTCTTCGAGGTAGAGCTTCCATAGCGCCATGTCGTTGCGGGCGATGGTGGGGCTCAGACTCCGGCGGCGCATGGTGGTGAATAGGTCGTCGATGGCGATCCACTCGCCGGGCGGGCAGGTGGACAGGGCGGTCGCAACCATCTGCCTGCGCGGTTTGGCCGCGGTGAGCACGTTGCGGGCACGCTGGCCCTTGATCGGCTCGATCCGGCTGAATTCGTCGAGGATGGCATGCGTCAGCCAGCGTCGCCACAACTGGCGGATGGTCTCGGCGGGTGGGCTGCCCAGCGAGGCGCGGCCCTTCGCGGTCAGGCGGAGCCGGGTGCCATCGAGGGTGGCCAGGCCGGCCGCCTGGATCAGCAGTGGCCAGGCGAACGCGGCGGTTCGCCCGGATAGAAGTCGCCGTGGCCAAGCTGGGCCCCGATGGTGCGCACGGTAGCCGCGGACGGGCGGCGCGTCTTCTCGCTGCACCTCACCTGACCGGCAGCGCACAGCTCAAGGATCGTGCGCACGTTCTGGAGAGCCTCCTGCTCGGTCGAGCGCACCTGGTGTCCGTCGGGATCGGGTACCGGATTCACAGTGGTCATCCTCCCTGCACCCAGAGGCGGTACGCACCGACCCACTCCGCACCCGCGGGCGCTGGCGCTGGAAGCTGCAGGTCCAGGACCGGGGCCCGTTGCGTAACCCCGCTGCCTGCACAGACTGCCACGATCTGGTCGTCATCCGTGAGATCCACACCCGTCACGGTCACCGCCGTGCCCAGGACCGTCGTCTGGAAGGGAACGGCGAGATGCTCCTCGAGCATGGTGTAGAAGCCGGTGATGCACTCGCTGTCGCCGTAACAGTCCACAGACGCTTCCGCGACCAGGCCATCCAGCGTTACGCGCTTCGATCGACTCACCGGGCCAGCGTTCCATATCGGGTCGCCAGGCCTGGCAACCCCTCACCCAGGCAGACAGAGCGCAATCGCCCTGTCAGGGCACGTAGGGCTTGGTGGTGGAGGTCGCCGTTGGCGCGGTGCAACGCACAACGGCCGCCGATCACGCGCGCGCCAGCGAGGAGCACCATGCCCAGCGGCCGGAGGATGCGCATTCCGGGCTGCGATAGGGCAAAATGGACGGCGTGAGCGGCAGTGCGTCTTCGCGTGCACGTCCTGGTTGGCAGCGGGACGTGCCAGTACCGCATGCACTAGACGAGCTGAAAGGCCCCCTGCATGGGTCGGTGAGCCTGCCACCGCGAGTGTTCTGGTCCGGCCCGGATCCGCGCGCGGTGCGCTGGAATCTGGGGGATCCGGGCAGGCGGCGGGACCTGTACGAGATCTTGCTGGTTGAGGGGAACCTGGGCGACATCTGCGCGTTGGTTAACGCCGCTGAGCTGCTTCGGCTGTGGGAGCGCATGTACGTGCCGGCGTGGGTTCGGGCGGCGTGGCAACCGCTGATCGACAAGGCGCGGCGGGCAGCATAGCGGCATGCCGCTGGATCGCCTGCAGGAACGAATTGCTCGGATCGCCCTGGCTCTGCCCGAGGCTCGCACTCTAGCGCTTGCGGGCGGCGGGGCCATGATCGTGCACGGGTTCGTTGCGCGGACGACGAAAGACGTTGACTTGTTCACCGAGGTCGATGACCAGGAGGCGCTCGACGTCGCAGCGGCGCTTCGGGTGGCGCTTCAGCAGGCCGGAATTGGCACGCGTGACGCCGAGCGGGAGCCGCAGGACTATCGGTTCGTCGCCGTCGATCCGGCGACGGGGGCCGAATGCACTGTCGAGGTCTTTCCGGATGGTGGCCGGCTACGTCACCGCATCAGACTGGACGTCGGCCCTGTCCTACACCCCGACGATCTGGCCGCCGACAAGATTCTCGCTTTGTGGGGTCGTGCCCGGCCTCGTGACTACCACGATGTCGCGGCTCTGCTCGACCGCTACAGCCACGACGACTTGCTGCGTCTGGCGGCAGCGAAGGATGTCGGATTCACGGCCGGCAGATTTGTCGACGCATTGCGGGCGATCGAGCGACTCACCGATGAGGACTGGACCGAAGACGGCCTCGATCCGGGAGACTCCGACCGCCTCCGTACAACCTTCGGCAACTGGCGCATGCGACTCATCGACGCCGGTGATGGCAGCTGAGGTGACGAGCGACGACGCTGCTTCGGCGCCGATTGCTTGGCGCAGCATCGTTGGATACCGGCCATAGAGCAGCTATAGCTGACCGGACGAGGGTGCGCGACGCTGTGTCGGGTGCGTGCCTGGCAGATCAAGGCCTGGCTACGGTGAAGACGTGACTCGGAACCCGCTGACAGAGGAGGTGGCGGCGCTGCGGTCCCAGGTGGCGCGTCTGCGGGCCGAGAATGCCCGGTTGGCGCGGCTATTGGATTTGCGGCCGGGGGACCGGGTGCCGCCGGGTCCGACGCAGACCGGGATCTTCGACGGTCGGCCGGGTCCTGTGCATGCCAGGTCGTCGCCATCGGCGAAGGTGGCGTTCTTCGCCACCTTGTTTGCGGCGCGTACCGATGTGTACGCGACGCGGTGGGAGTACCGGCGCACGGGCCGGTCGGGGTGGTTGCCGGCGGTGCGGGGCCGGTGGCGCAAGGGGGTCCGGCACGAGGAGCGTGACTATCGGCCGCTCACCGAGGAGCTGATGACCGCGCATCTGACCGGCGACGTCCACCTGGGTTTGTATCCGCTGTTGGATGGTGACCGGTGTTGGTGGCTGGCGGCGGACTTCGATGGCAACGCGGCGATGCTGGATGCGTTGGCGTATCTGAAGGCGGCCCGGGCGCTGAGCGTCCCGGCGGCGTTGGAGGTGTCGAGGTCGGGGGTCGGGGCGCACGTCTGGCTGTTCTTCACTGCGCCGGTGCCGGCAGAGGCAGCACGCGGGTTGGGCAGTGGTCTTCTGCGCGAGGCGATGGCGTTGCGTGGCCGGATGGACCTGGCCAGCTACGACCGGCTGTTTCGCTCCCAAGATGTGCTGCCCGCCGGTGGGGTCGGGAACTTGATCGCCGCGCCGCTGAATGGTCGTTCGCGCGCTGACGGCGCCACCGTGTTCCTGGACACCGCGACGCTGGAACCGCATGAGGACCAGTGGGCGTATCTGTCGACGTTGTCACGGATGACACCGCGGGAAGTCACGCGGCTGGCCGAACGGGCGGGGACGGTGAAGGCCGGCATGGGCGTGGACCGCATCGCAGTTCCGGCATCGACCCGCACCCGGCCGGCGTTGCCCGCGGTGCTCGGGGTGCGGTTGGGCGGAGGTGTGCGGCTGGAGGCCGCGCAGTTGACGCCGGCGTTGCTGGCCACCCTCAAGCACGCGGCCTCGATGGCCAACCCGGTGTTCTCCGAGCGGCAGCGCATGCGCCTGTCCACCTGGGACGTGCCGCGGTTCCTGCGCAGCTACGACGAAACCCTCGACGGTGGGCTGATCCTGCCACGCGGTCTACTCGACACGGTCCGCTCACTGGTGGAGCAAGCGGGCAGCCGGATGGAGGTGACCGACGAGCGCGTCGAAGGGACGCCGCAGGAGTTCACCTTCGCAGCCGACCTGTCTACGGATCAGCACGCTGCGGTCGCCAGCTTGCGCGAGCACGACCAGGGCGTGCTGGTGGCTCCACCCGGCGCGGGCAAGACGGTCATGGCCGCGGCGCTGATCGCCGCCCACCGGACCTCCACGTTGGTGCTGGTCGACCGTAAGGCGTTGGGCGATCAATGGCGCACCCGCATCTGCGAACTGCTGGGGATCAAGCCGGGCCAGCTCGGTGGTGGGCGCAGCAAGACTCGCGGCGCCGTCGACATCGCGATGCTGCAGACCCTGGCCCGCCGCGACGACATCCCCGACACCACCGGCGGTTACGGGCTCGTCGTGGTCGATGAGTGCCATCACGTGCCCGCCGCGGCCTACGAGCATGTGATCAAGCAGATCCCCGCGCGCCGCTGGCTGGGCCTGACCGCCACCCCATACCGGCGGGACAAGCTCGACGAGCTGATCATGCTGCAGGCCGGTCCGATCCGCCACAGCATTGGCAGCGCCCAACAGGTGAGTCAGCGCGATCGGCTCGGCCAGTTGGACCTCGCCAGAGCCGTTGAGCAGGACCCGCGACCCCAGCCGGTGCTGCGAGTGCACGAGACCGCGTTCTGGTACTCCGGGGCACTCTCGCCCTCGGAACCGGGCGGGATGGCCACCATCTACCGGGAACTTGTCGCTGACCAAGCCCGTACAGCGCAGGTCGTGTCCGACGTGGCAGCGGCAGTGGATCGTGGCCGGCACTGCATGCTGCTCACGCAGTGGCGTGAGCACGTTGACGACTTCGCCAGCACCCTGCTCGACTGCGGCCACGACCCGGTGATCCTGCGCGGCGGTATGGGCGCCAAAGCGCGCGCTGCGGCCCTAGACCGGCTCAACCCCGAGCCCGGCGGACCGCCGCTGCTGGTGATCGCGACCGTGCAGTACGTCGGCGAGGGATTCGACTGCCCCGTCCTCGACACGCTGTTCCTGGCCGCACCGATCGCGTCCAAGGGCCGCCTCGTGCAGTGTGTCGGCCGGATCCTGCGACCGCACCCCGGCAAGACCACCGCCGAGGTCCACGACTATCACGACGTCCTCACCGGCGTACTCGCCTCATCGCTATCCAAACGAGCGCCGGGCTACCGCAGCCTCGGATTCCCCGACCCCCGGCGGCAGGTCAGATAACCCAGTAGCCTGCGGTGGTGCTCGTCGCGCGGACGGTGGACGCGCTGGCAGGCTGAAGTCAATCTGACCGATGCCGCCGCTCCTGCTCGGTCGCGAAGTGCCGGAGCAGGTCCCTCGTGGCGTCTGCGATCTCAGCTCGCAGACGCTCGCCTTCGTCGCCGTCAACGTAGTTGACCTGGTAGGTCACTTTGAGGGGCGGCTTACCCCGTCGCTGGATCTCTGGCCCATCGAATTGCTCCACACGAGGCTCCGGCCTTTCCCGAGGTGTCCGTCGCCACAGCGGTACATCCGCGTCGTCTGTCGTCACAGGGGTATCGGACCAAGCTGGGTGCCGCCGAGCAAGTCGATCACGTTTGCGGGGGTCCGAACCCCGTCGGAGGTTCGAACCCACGCAAAGTGGCCAGGCGTCGGCGTCTGACATGAGGGACGTATGCGCCCCAACGGCGATTCGAACTCGCGACAACGACGACAACGTCGCGGTGTCCGCGCTCGCGCGGGATCTGGTCAGCGGGCTCGGTGTTGATCCGGCGGACGGGTCGACGGTTCTGGACCTTGCGGCGGTGGGGGTCACGAAGCTTGCGTGGCGAAATGGCCCGCTCGAGGACTGGCATGCTGATCGTGACCGCAAGATCAGCAACGCCGATATGTTGCGCGGCAACGTCGCGACCACTCGGGTCGTCCGGCAGGCGGTCGAGACGCTGCCGCTGGCTCCGATTGTTGCGGCTGATCCGTTCGCTCGCGTCGGGCAAGCGCTGACTGCACCGGACCGGATCCTGCCGGACGGCCGAACCGTCGCAGACCTGGCCGTCACCGCGTCTGACCTCCAACAGTTCCACGAGCATGTGCACACGGGCGTTGACCGCTGGTCGGCGCTGGCTTCACGCCACGGACTCGCAGCAGCGTTGTGGATGTTGGCGAGCGTCTCGGGGTACGAGCGCGAGCACTGGTGGCTCTCGCCGTGGTGGCCGGGCGTGGTGGACGAGTTCGTCCGAGACCTCGATCGCCGCAAGCCCTGGCTTGATCCGAACTTCGTCCGGAACGCGCCACCTAGTGAGGCCAGCCTCGGACCGCCGAGGTGGGTGGTCACGTTTGCGCTGACGTCTGCGGCTGGGCGCGTGGCCGGTGACGGTCCGAGCCTGCCCTCAGGAGCTCGCGGCTGCGCCGCGAATGACCG
>JBOHER010000338.1:0-8208 GCA_050701115.1 Haloechinothrix sp.
GGCCGGCACCGCGCAGGTGACCTGCGTCGACTGCCAGGTGCCGTACCTGATCTCCGGTGGCGCCGGTGGAGTCGCCCTGGTCGTCCTGGGCACCGGCCTGCTGGTGATCGCCCAGCTCCGAATCGAGAGCAACCGGATCGCCGAGCGGCTCGCGGCCCCGCCTCCGAGCCGCGAGCCCGAGGTCGAGCCGGGGCCGACCGACGTGTCCACTCCCACCACCCGACTGCCCATGGTCCCGGACCGGGACCTCGCCGACCGCGAGCCTGCCGTGCCTCGCGCCGACGCCAGCGCTCGGTGAGACAGAGCTCGTTGCCCTCCAGGTCTCCACCACGTGCTCGCCGACAAAGCTGCACCACGTACGGGACAACCCACGGCAGCGGAGTGGGAAGCAGGTAGCTGAGATGGCGCTGCCGTACGTGCCCATCATGATGCCGGGTGTAAAGCACCGCACGATCCTCGACCGGGTCGATGAAAGCGTGCGCAGAGTCCACGCGCTGGGCTCGCGGTGGTAGATGCGGTACGGGATACGTCCCGTTGTTCCCGACACAGCGCCGCCTCCATCCCGGAGCACCCTGCTCCGACCACAGCAGCGTCAACCCGGTAGCGGTGCCCGAACAGCACCGGTAGCGTCCGCAGGATGAGCCACCTCGTGGAGATCGTGCTGGACTGCCGTCACGCCTCGAAGCTCGCGCCGTTCTGGGAGGCCGCGCTTGGCTGGCACATCCGGCCCTACGACCAGGCCGAGGTCGCCCGGCTCGCCGCCCTGGGCCTGACACCGGCAACCGACCCGGCGGTGGCCATCGACTCCCCGGACGGTTCGCTGGTCTTCTTCCTCCAAGAGGTTCCCGAACCCAAGACCGTGAAGAACCGCATGCACGTCGACATCCGGCTCCGGGACGAGGCTCATTTGGAGGAACTCCTCCAACTGGGCGCCACGGTGATCTCCGAGCACGACCGCCGGCGCGTCATGGCCGATCCCGAAGGTAACGAATTCTGCGCCAAGCACCCGAGCTAACACCGGGCTCCGAGGCGCGCGCCGGCTGCCGGCCCCGCTAACATCACCCGATGCCGATCGAGATCGTGTTCGAGACACACTGCCTCAGTGAGGACAACGAACAGGGCATCGCCACCGGCTGGTTGCTGGGGTGGGCTCCCAGCCCACGCCCGCTCAGCATTCAAACACCGACCAGCAGATGTCGTTCCGCAACCGCTGATCGTCGAGCACGAGCTCGCGAATCGCCTCCTGGAGTTGGTCACGCTGCCATCGGCACTCGAGTCGCCCTGCGGCATCGCTCTCGCCTTCCGGCGCGGCAGCACGTGCGGCCTTGATCGCATAGGCGGCCGCACCGAGTTCGTGCGCGGCCACGTGTGCGACCGCCCCCGCCTGGCCGGCAGCGTACGCGGCATGCCGTGCTGCCCCACGCAGGTCCCTGGCCGCCCCCATCGCATGGCCGCCCGCCGCGCGAGCCTGCATCATCTTGACCTCACCACGCACCCAGGCGCGGGCGTGCTCGATCGCTTCACGTGGTCGTAGGTCCTCAGGCTGAACCGACTCGAACAGGTGAAGGACGTGCTCCGCGCACAACGCCGCCCAAAGAGCGAGGAGATGATGATCCGAATCAGTGAGGGTCCCACCGCGACGAAGCGTGATGAACCGAGGGTCCCGAACCGTCGGGAGGATCATGGGTTGGGCACTCCCTCCAAGGCGACGGGCCGCATCTTCAACCGTAGCGTCGGCCGAGCACCACAGCGGGCCATCGGGGGCCGTGCGCCCCTGGCCCGGGACTCCCGCACACGTCCTGTATTCGGCATGGGCGAAGGTCCGACGCTACACACTCCATGTCACGCTGAGTAGCCATCCAGTCGGCGGCAGAAGCGGACATCGTCTTGCCGCCACCAGCGCTGACGTGCTGCCGAACCAACCTGCGGGACCGAGCTGGTGCGGCGATTGACAACATCACTCGCGCCTCAATACACTTAACGCGGTGGTTAAGTGAAGGAGCTTCCGATGGCTGGCACCGATCAGCTCAGCGCGGTGTTCTCGGCGCTGTCCGACCCGACTCGACGGGCGATCATCGCCGAGCTGGCCGCACGCGACGCCACGGTCACAGAGCTCACCGCTCCTCTCTCCATCTCGATGCCGGCGGTGTCACGGCACCTGAAGGTGCTCGAGCGCACCGCGCTCATCTCGCGGTCGCGGTCGGGCAAGTGGCGCGCGAGCCACCTCGAGGCTGCCCCGCTGCGCGCGGCGGCCGACTGGATCGAGCGGTACCGGCGGTTCTGGGACTCGTCCCTCACCCGCCTCGATGCCCACCTCGCCGCGGTGCAGGCCGCCGGACCGGCAACGGACCGGATGGCCGACGACCCCAGGGAGCTCGAATGAACACGGAAACTCCGCAGCTCGTCATCTCGCGTGTGTTCGACGCGCCGCGGGAGCTCGTCTATCGGGCCTTCACCGATCCCGACCACCTGGCGGCGTGGTGGGGCCCGACCGGCAACTCACTGCCGCGCGACGAGATTGAGTTCGACGTACGCCCCGGCGGCTATCAACGGTGGACGGAGGTCTTGCAGCCGACCCCGGCCTTCGCGTGCACATCCACATCGACCTCACCGACGTCGCCGACGGCGAACTACTCGAAGGCGTCATGCACGTCAGTGGCCGGCTGCCGGAGGGCATCGAGCCGTTCGAGACGAGACTGCGGGTCGAGTTCCACGACGAGGCCGACGAACGGACGCGACTGGAGATCCGCCAGTGGCTCCCCGAACGCCTGGCGCACCCCAGCGAGGAGGGATGGCGCCAAGCGTTCAGCAAGCTGGACGCCACGCTGATGAATGTCCAGGCTGTTGCAGCTGATCATCGAGAGGTAGAGGCATGGCAAAGCTGATTTACGTGACGAACGTGTCGCTTGACGGCTACATCGAGGACGAACGCGGCGCGTTCGACTGGTTCCCACCCGACGACGAGTATTTCGCGTTCACCACCGACCTCCTGCGGTCCGTGGGCACGTTCCTCTACGGGCGGCGCCTGTACGAGGCGATGGCCGTCTGGGAGACCGACGCCGCTCTGGCCGCGCAGTCCGACCTCATGGCCGACTTCGCGAGCACCTGGCAGGCGGCGAGCAAAGTCGTCTACTCCACGACCCTCGCCGCGGTGTCAACTGCCGACACCCGACTCGAACGCCGTTTCGACCCCGCCGCAGTACACGAACTGAAGGCCACCGCCAGCAGCGATCTCACCGTAGGAGGTGCCAACCTCGCGACGCAGGCTTTCAAGGCCGGGCTGGTCGACGAGTGCCAGCTGTTCATCCTGCCCATTGTCGTCGGCGGGGGCAAACCAGGGCTGCCAACCGGCATACGCGCCGACCTTGAGCTCCTCGATGAGCGCCGATTCCGAAACGGCGTCGTACACCTCCGCTACCGCCCTCTCGGACAGTGAGCCTTTCCGGGCATTGGTCCGATGACGGTCGGTGATCATGTGGTGCGATCGTGTTCGAGGTGCAGCAGCACCAGCGCGGCCGCTACGATCGTGCCGATCCGCCAGGGGCAGAGGCTGACGTTGCGTAGCGCCTTGAACGTGGTCTTGAGTAGGGAGTTGCCGTGCTCGCCGACGGCGCGTAGGCCGTTGTGGACCTTGTTGTAGGCCTTCTCGATGCTGGTCAGCTTGCCGCCTGCGGGCTTCTTGTACCCGACGGTGATGGTGCCGGACTCGCCTTCGTAGCCCAGGTCGCCGAGCACGCGCCCGTGCTCGCCGGTCCAGTTCTGTAGCTGGGGCAGGACCTCGGCGTGTTCGCGTAATGCGGTGGTGTCGTGTTCGCGGCCTGGTCGCACCGGGAGGTCCACAGCGGCCATCCGTCTGGGGCGGTGAGCACCTGGATGTTCCCGCCGTGCTGTTCATGCTTTCCGGACCACCAGAGATCCACTCCTGCGGTCGGTCCTGGAGTGCGGCAGCGGTCGGTTTCGATCAGGGTGCCGTCGATGATCACGTAGTCGTAGCCGGCGGTCTTGGCTGCCAGCAGTGCCGAGTGCAGGCCGGGGCTTGTGCGGCCAGCACGTCGAGGGCTTCGTGCAGGTTGTCGTAGCACGTGGCGCGGCCGATCTGGTAGTCAGCGGCCAGTTGCGTGACGCGGGTGCCGTCCAGCAGCCAACGGATCACCATGACGGCGTGGTCGAAGCAGCTCAACACGCGGGTACCAGCGCGGGTGCCCCGCTGGCGCCGCTTGGCGTGTAGCAGTGACGAGACCCGCAGTACCGTCTGCTCGCGCGCGGTAAGGGCGGCGGTGTATGTGACACTCATCAGGGACGCAGAACCTCTATGAAGTTGATCTCGGCAAGACCACCTTCATATCGGGGTTCTGCGTCTTTGCGTTGCACCGCAACACGTTCGGCGTGTGGATGTACCCACGCCAGCGGAAAGCGGCAGGAGCGTCAACGAGCGCTGGATTCGTGCCGCACCCGTGGTGCGGAAACCGGTGGAGCGGCCGCGACGGCTCTGCGATGCTCTCACGGTGGTCGAGATCCCCGCGGCGGTACGGGCGAAGGCGCTCGCGGCCGGCGTGACCGAGTGGCTGGCGGCCCTCCCGGCACTGGTCGCGCAGTTGGAGCAGGATTGGTCGATCACGGTCGGGCGCGGGTACGAGGACCCGACCGAGGCCTTTGTCGCCGAGGCCACGACCGGCGACGGCCTACCTGTGGTACTCAAGCTGGTCGTCCCGCGGGCGGGCAACCACGCCTCGCATGAGATAACCGCGCTGCGGCTGGCCGGCGGTGAGGGCTGCGTGCGCCTGCTCGCCTCCGATGTGCCCCGGGGCGCGATGCTGCTGGAGCGGCTCGGCCGCTCCCTGCACGAGCTCGCGCTGCCGATCGGCCGCCGGCACGAGATCCTCTGCTCACTCGCGCAGCGCATGTGGCGGCCGGCGCCCGACAGCGGGCTGCCGACCGGCGCCGACAAGGGCCGGTGGCTGGCCAAGTTCATCCCGGCGCGCTGGGAGGAGCTCGACCGGCCCTGCACGGCCCGTACGGTCGATCACGCGCTCGCATGCGCGGACCGGCGGATCACCGCCCATGACGACGAACGGGCCGTGCTCGTACACGGCGATGTGCACGAGTGGAACACGCTGGCCGCCGGCGACGGCTTCAAGCTGGTCGACCCGGACGGGCTGCTCGCCGAGCCCGAGTACGACCTGGGCATCCTCATGCGCGAGGACCCGGTCGAACTCATCTGCGGCGACCCGTACGAACGGGCCCGATGGTTGGCGGCGCGGACCGGGCTCGACACGACCGCGATCTGGGAGTGGGGCGTGGTCGAGCGGGTGTCGACCGGCCTGCTGCTGACCCAGATCGGCGTACAGCCGGTCGGCGGCCAGATGCTCGCCGCCGCCGACCGGATCGCGCAGGACTATCCCGGATAAGTCGCTCGTTCGGGCCGGAGCTGGCCGCGCGGAACTACCGGGAGGCTGTCTCGCCGGTGCTGACGGGTACGCCGTACGCCGCAGCCTGCGCACATGATCGCACTCAGTGATCAGCTCTTTGCTCGGAAGGGCTCAGTGAACGACAGCCCTGTCCGATCGCCGGCGGCGCTTGCATGACAGGCGGAGCGCTGACGACTGATTCGGCCGGATGAGGTCGCCCATCACGAACTCGGGTTGCGTCAAGTCGCAGTGTGCGGAGACGTCAACCGCCGCGTCGGGACGACGGTGGCGACAGCGAACCTCAGTCCGGGGAACGCCCCGAGAACTACCCCCTTCGTCTATCCGTCGGCATGCCAGCCGCACGCTCGTCGACCGCTCCCGACGCAACCGCTCATCGGCAGAGCCGCCGGTCACGCCGCTACGTGCCGGAGGCCATGTAGGCGGCGAGGATGTAGTTGGGGTGGCGGTCGAGGTTCTTGCGGGCGCGGTCGTAGCGCATGGTGGTGCGCGGGTCGGCGTGGCGGGCGGCGATCTGCGCGTCGCGCAGGCTCACGCCGGCGTCGAGCATGGTGGTGACGAACGTGTGGCGCAACATGTGCGGGTGCATCCTCGGCATCCGGATTCCGGCGGTGGCGGCCAGGTGCTTGAGCCGACGGGTCGCTGCGTGCCGGTCCATCCGTACTCCGTGGGTGTTGCGCAGGATCGGACCGCCCTCACGACCCTCGACCGCACGGTCGAGGGCCCGAGCCACCGCCGGCGGAAGCGGGATAAAAACGACCTTACCGCCCTTGCCCCGCACCCGCAGCACGCGGTGACCGTGCTCCTCGCCAATGTCGTCGATGTTCGCACCGCAGGCCTCGAAGATCCGCAGCCCGAGCAGGCCAAGCATCGCGATCAGGGCGAAGTCGTTCGGGTTCTCCGACTGCCGGGCGGTGGTGATCAGGGCCTCGAACTGCAGATGGCCCAGCCCGAGAGTGGGTGACTCGGGCGGCACCACTGGTCGGCGGACGAAGTCAGCTGGTGAGTGCGGCAGGATGTCGTCGATGACGCAGACGCGGTAGAAGCCGATCACTACCGATAGGCGACGGGAGACGGTGGAGGGCTGGAAGCGGCGTACGTCCTGGAGCCATCGCACGTACCGCTCGATGTCTGCTCGTGCGGCCGACAGCGGTTCGAGGTCCTGCTCGGTGCACCAGGCCAGGAAGATCCGCAGGTCGGACTCGGTGTGGAACCGCGAGTCGCCTCGGTATGGGCCAAGGTAGGCAGACACCGCAGCACGCAGCACAACATGATCAGGAGAAACGACGCTGAGATTGGAGGCAGGGGAGGTCGTCATACCTCACGGTGCGTCACCGGCATGGTGGCCGCCAACGCCCGCCGCGCGGCAGAAGAGCGTGGCGACGCTCCTCGCTTTCACACGTCGGTGCCGAGGTCTTCGAGGTCGACGGCATCGATGAGTGAGGCGATCTCGGGCTCGTTGGTCAAGTCGAGTGGGCTCAGTTCCTTACTTCGTCCCTTTTGAATCAGTAGCTTCTCGTGTGCTGCCGCGTTAAGGACGTCGGTTGCGTCGGCCTCGTGCCAGCGCACTCCTTGCAACGCTCGTCGAGTGAGGGACACCGCGGCCAGGCATGGCATGCTCCGGCGCCCGTATGGGTCGCGGCCGTCGTTGCGCAGCACGATTACGCGGGCAGAGTTGAGGCCTGGCGCGACTGCGAACGCTTCGCGCAGCGTGACGAGGACTTGTCCACAGACGAATTGCTTGAAGAGGTCAGCCTTGTCGGCCTGGGTGATCTTCCGCGACGACAAATTGCCGGCGGCTGTCCGACCCGGCATCTGCTCGGGGATCGCTTGCGACGCGGGCGGCACTATGACCACCAGCGACACCTCGTCCGCGACGACGCCTACCGCGGCAGAAGCCGCCTCGTTGTCCTCGAACGCCTCCGCCAGCGTCTGCAGCACGATGCTTGGTTCGTTCCCCACCAACGCGTGCCACTGCTGGTCAAGGCTCTGTTGCCACTGCGCCTGCTGACTCTTCAGCATCGTCCACTGCCGCGCTGCCTCCGCCTCCGTCCAGGCCGCAGCCTTCTGCTTGGCGGAAGCGCGTTCCGCCCGCTTGAACTTCCCGGCGATCTCACCGGCGCCAGCCGGTCGGTCAATATTCGTCGATGTCGAGCAGTGGCTGCTCTGGCTCTGGATGCCGGCACCGGGCATCCCATGGAGGCCAAGCACTTGACCTGAACCGCGCTTTAGGTTGCATGCTGCCGGGATGGCCGCTGATGACCTGCTCTGTGAGGCACTGGACCGATTGCGCGGCACCGGCGTAGAGCATGACGGATACCTGGCCAACCACGGGCCGATGGGCGCCGAGGCGCTGGTCCAGCTCGGCGCCGCCGACCAAGCACCAGATTGGGTGCTCCGCTACCGCCGCGCCAAGCAGCTGGAGCCAGCCCCGCCAACAGACCAGCCGTTCCACGGCGATGAGTGGCGGCTCGCCACCGGCGACATGCGACAGTTGGGCCAGTGGATGGCGACGCTGCGCCGCGAGCTGGCCGAGGCGCCGTGGACCACGGTGCTGGTGCGTTGGTGGCCACGCCTGCTGCCCGGCTTGGCGGCGAGCGCTACCCACGGAGTGATCCGCACCGCGCACGCGGTGCGGTCGCTCGCGGCCGCCGGCCCGGACCCGAATCCGTTGCTCGTCGACGAGCTGGCGCAGGGCCTGGCGTTCTGGGGCGCGCGCTACCAGCCGCTGCCCGGCACACCCACGCTCACCGGCGAGGACCCGGCTGGCGTGGCGCTGGCC
>JBOHER010000339.1:0-16703 GCA_050701115.1 Haloechinothrix sp.
CATGCGGTCGGCCAGCGTCGACTTGCCGTGGTCGATGTGCGCGATGATGCAGAAGTTCCGGATCAGCTCCGGCGGCGTGAAGGTGGTGTCGGCGAACTGAGACGTTGGGGTCACTCAGGGTTCCTCGCAGGTCGGTGGTAGCCCTCCTATGCTCCCATGCCGTCCTGGCCGGCCGTGACGACGGGACGGGTGAGTTGTCGGCGCCTGCCTTACCGCCGCCGCGTGGCCTCCGCCAGGTCATCAACGGCACGTGCCGATGCTCCGCGTCTCCCAGCGGCCCTGCTATGACTTCGGTGCTGCTCTCCCGGTTCCCTCACATTGCATCCTTCGCGATTCGTGGACCTGGAGCGCTCCCGCTCCTTCCCCGACGTGCCATCGTGCGCCAATCCTCCTGCGTCCACGGCGGGCAGTGTTCCACACTGAAGGCCTGACGTCCGCCGGGACACCTGCCTACCTGGTGTCCACCCGCAGCGGGTGGTCGGCCGGAATTTCCACCAGCACGATCCGGGTGCCGTCCGGGTCGGAGATCCATGCCTCGATCAGGCCCCACGGCTCACGGCGCGGCTCACGGTCTATGGGCAGGCCCTGGTTGACGAGTTCCGCGACGGTGGCGGCCAGATCGCGAACCTGCAGCCAGAGCGCGATGTCGGCACCTCCGCCCCCGGCGCCGTTGCCCACGACCTCGAGGAAGCCGTGGCCGAGGAAGAATACGGTGCCGCCGGGAAACTCGCGGTAGATCGCCAGGCCGAGCGTGTCGGCGTAGAACGCGCGGGATCGTTCCCAATCGGTCGGCTTCAGCAAGACGCGACTACTCAGTACCTCCATCCTTCTATCCCTACCTGCGGCGAGGGAGCCGCGCGACCGCTGTTAACCTTGTCAGCGTCGAATTCATCGGTCGGGCTATTTGCGGCTATCAACGCGCGCCTCGCGCGATGGTTGCCGAGCTTCAGCCGCCACGAGCCACCCTCCGGGCGGCCCTGTCGGCTGAAAGTGAGCAGCCCTTCCGGCGTTGCCGTGTGGCATTCCGCAAGGGAGGAAGCCTGCACCGACCCGCACGGGTGGGCAGGGCCATGACGACGCGGCACGACTTCCACCAAGGACGAAAGACCTAAGGAGCGCCCACGTGGCCAATATCAAGTCCCAGATGAAGCGCATCAAGACCAACGAGAAGGCTCGCCAGCGCAACCAGGCCCTCAAGTCCTCGGTGAAGACCGCGATCCGCAAGTTCCGTGCGGCTGCGGAGGCCGGTGACAAGGACAAGGCCCTCGAGTTGCAGCGCGTAGCCGCCAGGAAGCTGGACAAGGCCGCAGGCAAGGGCGTCATCCACGCCAACCAGGCCGCCAACAAGAAGTCGGCGATGGCCAAGCGCACCAACGCGCTCTGAGCCACGCTCACCCAAGGGAGCTTTGGTGCGCATGATGCGCACCAAAGCTCCCTTGAGTCGTTTCAGGGCGCGCGCCTAGCGGTGCTCCTTGGCCGCGACGATCTGCAGCGTCGCGCGTTCAAGAGCGTAGCCAGGGTCGGCGGCTGCGCCCTTCACCTCGGCGTTGAGCGTGGCGACGATCCCCATGGCCTCGGTGAGCGCCTGCCTGCTCCAGCCCCGCACTTGCCCCTGCGCCTTGCGGATCTTCCACGGCGGCATGCCGAGCTCCCCTGCCATGTGGTTCGGGTTGCCGCGGCCCGCGGCGGCCACCCGAGCGATCGTGCGGACGGCGTCGGCCAGCGCATCGGCGACGAGCACATGCGGCACGCCGATCTGCAGCGCCCAGCGCAGCGCCTCCAGCGCACCCGCGCGGTCCCCCGCCACCGCCTTCTCCGCCACCACGAAGCCGGTCACATCGGCGCGTCCCCGGTGGTACCGGCGAACCGCCTGCTCGTCGATGGTGCCACCGGAATCGGCGACCAGTTGAGCGGCTGCGGACGCCAGTTCGCGCAGGTCGCTGCCGACCGATTCGACCAAGGCGGCAACACCCGCCGGGTCGATGCGTCCGCCTACGCGCCGGACCTCGTTGCGGACGAAAGTCTCGCGATCGGCCGGCTTGCTGAGCTTGGCGCACTCGGTGACCATCGCTCCCGCCTTGCGCAGCGCCGACGGCAGCGCCTTCGCTCCCTTGCTCCGGCCTCCCCCGGTATGCACGACAACCAGCACTACCCCGTCCGCCGGGTCGGCGGCGTAGGACATGATCGCGTCCGCGACCTCCTGGGACACCTCGTGCGCGGCCTCGAGAGCGACCACCCTGCCCTCGCTGAACAGCGACGGGCTCACCAGTTCGGCCAGTACCGGCGCGGTGAGCTCGGCGGCCTTCAGTCTCGTCAGGTCGGCGGTCGGATCGACTCGCCGCGCGGCGTCGAGTGACGCGCGAACCGCACGTTCGACCAGCAGTGGCTCGTCGCCGATGACCAGATGCAGGGGCGAGACGGCGGTAGCGGGTGCGCTCACGGTCTCTGATCCTGCCACGCGCCGCCGACACGATGCGGCTCGCGGGGATCTCACAGTGTGAGCCACGTCAATCTCCGGCCTTGTCGCGTGGCATACCCGCGAGGCCGTGCCGTAACGTGTACTCGCAGACAGCGCGCACGGCGTAGCCGTCGACCACAACCGAATACCGCTCATCCAGAGGGGCAGAGGGACCGGCCCGAAGAAGCCCCGGCAACCGGCGTCAGCCAGTCATCTCGATTCAGCGAGGTAGCTGACGATCACGGTGCCAACTCCGACCCACCGAGTCACTGTGGGACAGATGAGGAAGGAACCTCGCGATGACAGCAACCTTCGGCGCCCCCGGCACGATCGCCTCCGGCAAGACCCTCAACCTCGGTCCAGCCGTCGAGCTCGTCTCCAAGGAAGAAGGACACCGCCAGCCGCTGGCCCCGGAGTTCGTTTCCGCCGAGGACTTCTCCCCGCTCGAGGTCGCTTACGACTTCGGCACCATCCGCCGCGAAGACATCGAGCGCGGTCCGCGCAACATCTGGCGCTACAAGAAGCTGCTGCCGGTGCCATCCCACGTCGAGGAGATCCCCAACCTCGAGCCGGGCTGTACCAAGCTGGTGCGTGCCGACCGGCTTGCGCAAGCCCTCGGGGTCAAGCGCATCTGGATCAAGGACGACACCGGCAACCCGACGCACTCCTTCAAGGACCGCGTGGTGGCAGTCGCACTCGCCGCTGCCCGCGAGTTCGGGTTCACCGTGCTGGCCTGTCCTTCCACCGGCAACCTGGCCAACGCGGTGGCCGCTGCTGCTGCGCGTGCGGGCTGGGACTCGGTGGTGTTGATCCCGGCCTCCCTCGAGCGCGCGAAGGTACTCACCACCGCCGTCTACGACGGCTCGCTGATCGCCGTGGACGGCAACTATGACGACGTGAACCGGCTCGCCACGCAGCTGGCCGCGGAGAACGAGAACTGGGCGTTCGTCAACGTCAACGTCCGCCCGTACTACTCGGAAGGCTCCAAGACGCTGGCATTCGAGGTCGCCGAGCAGCTCGGCTGGCGCCTTCCCGAGCAGATCGTGGTGCCTATCGCCTCCGGATCCCAGCTGACCAAGGTGGACAAGGGTTTCCGGGAGCTCGGCCAGGTCGGCCTCGTCGAGCCCACCCCGTACAAGGTGTTCGGCGCCCAGGCCACCGGCTGCTCCCCCGTCTCGCACGCCTTCAAGAACGGCTACGACGTGGTGCAGCCGGTCAAGCCGGACACCATCGCGCGGTCACTCGCGATCGGCAACCCGGCGGACGGTCCCTACGTGCTGGACACCGTCAACCGCACCGGCGGCGCCATCGAGGACGTCACCGACGAAGAGGTGGTCGAAGGCATCCGGCTGCTCGCCCGCACCGAGGGCATCTTCGCCGAGACCGCCGGTGGGGTCACCGTGGCCACCGCGAAGAAGCTCATCGAGACCGGCCAGATCGACCCGGACGCCGAGACGGTCTTGCTGATCACGGGTGACGGCCTGAAAACATTGGACGCCGTGCAGGACCGAATCGGCCCCAAGGCCACGGTGCCGCCGAACGTCGACGCCGTCCGCACCGCGCTGGCGAGCTGAGCGGGCGGGCCGCGGGCGGGCCGCGGGCGGCCCGGATCACCAGAGGTCCTCGTTCGTCGGCCAGCAGCGCGGTGTCGCCGTGCAGATCGGTGCGGATCACCAGGGCACCCGATGCGGTCAGCATGTCGAGCACCCCTTGGTTGGGATGCCCGTACCGGTTGTCCGCACCGACACCGATCAGGGCGATCCTGGGCGCGACCGCGTCAAGGAACTCCGGCGAGGTGAACCTGCTTCCGTGATGTGGCACCTTCAGCACGTCCGCCCGCAGGTCCTCACCCGACGCGACTAGATCAGCTTGGGCTGCCAGTTCGACATCGCCGGTGAGCAGCACCCGCGCCGCAGGCGTGGTCGCCATGATGACCAGCGAGGTGTTGTTGATGGCGGTGCCGTCCGGTTCCCCGGCGTCCAGCCGCACGACATGGCGCGGGCCGATAACGTGCAGGGCGAGGCTCGGCCACCGCAGTCGCTCGCCCGCCGTCAGCTCCAGCAGCGGAACCTCGAACTGATCGGCGACCGCGACAACCTGGTGCCACGCCCAGTGCGGTGCACGGCCGCGTCCCACCGCGACGCCGCCGACCTGGCGGCCATCCAGCACCGCTGACAAGCCACCGATGTGATCAGCATGCAGGTGGCTCAATGCCACCAACGGGATCCGGTCGACGCCCAGCCGGTCCAGGCATCGATCGATAGCGCCGAGTTCATTGCCGGTGTCGACTACCACCGCACGGCCGGGCTCCCCGGTGGCGAGGACGAATCCGTCCCCCTGGCCAACGTCGCAGGCCGCCACCGCCCACCCCGACGGAGGCCACGCCGGGCTGATCGCACGCACCGGCACGAACACGAGCAGCACCCCGGCCAGCGCCGCGGCCACGGCGACGCGGAACCGGCGATACCGGAACACCAACACGCCCACCGCGGAGACCAGTGCGGCGAGTAGTCCACCCCACCAGCCATCGGGCCAGCTGATCACCGCACCGGGCACTGCGGCCGCCTTGCGCGCGACCATGATGAGCCAGCTCGCCTCTGGCCCGGCCAGCCGCACGAACAGTTCGGCCAACCACGGGGCGGTGCCCGCGGTGACCGCGGCCAGCACACCGAGAACCGTGGCGGGTGCGACCACCGGGGCGGCAAGGATGTTCGCGGCGACCGTGACCAGACTGATCTCGCCCGCCATCCCGGCAATGATCGGCGCGGTCACCACGAAAGCGGCCAACGGAATCGCCAGCCCTTCCGCCACGCCCGGCGGCACCCCCCTGCTGCGCATGCCTGCCACCCAGAGCGGTGCGAGCAGCACAAGTGCGGCGGTCGCCACCACGGAAAGTGCGAAACCGAAACTGACCGCCATCGCCGGATCGACCAGCACCAGCGAGACGACGGCGAATGCGAGCGCGGGCAGTGCAGAGCCCTTCCTGCCCAGCAACAATGCGAGCAATCCGACGGCACCCATCACACCGGCCCGAAGCACGCTGGGCTCATTACCGACCAGGATCAGGAAGCCGACCAACGCGAGGCAGGCGACAGCCGCCGAAACCCGTGGCCCCACCCGGAACAGTCGCAACAGCAGCAGCACCGCCCCCACCACGATGGCCACGTTAGAACCGGAGACCGCGAGCAAGTGGGACATACCCGCGTCCAGGAACTCCTCCTCGACCCGGCGCGGCATGGCGCTGGTGTCGCCCGCGACCAGCCCCGGCAGCAGCCCCGCCTCCTCCTCGCCCAGCACCCGAGTGGCGTCCCGTAGATCGGCCCGTACCGACTCAGCCGCGCGCTGCCACCACGGTGCACCGGTGATCTCGGCAGGAGGCCCCCGGGTGTGCAGCACAGCTGCGAGTAACTCCCCAGATCGCGCCGGGGCCAACGTGCCGGTGGCGGTCACCTGCTGGCCGGGCAACAACCGCGACCAACGCTCGGCAGGCGCGATGATCAGGACACTGCCCGCGGTGTGCACCGGGACGCCGTTCACCCGAGCCTGCAGCACGTCGGCGGTCACTACGACCGCGCGGGCGGTCCCCGGCTGATTCGCGAATCCTTCCGTCCGTACCGGACGCGCCCCTTCGGCGAGTTCCGCCCGGATAACAGCCTGCCCGCCACGGCCGGCTTCGGCACGCAGCGGATCATGAGCGTTGGCATACAGGCGCAGCGACAGCGGGTAGGTGATCAACAAGCCGGCGACCAGCAGCGGCAGCGCCGCACTTGGCCGCACCTTGGCCCGGCGCAGCAGGCCGATGCCCGTCACCACGGCAAGCAATCCGCACCCGAGCGCGCACCACCACGCCGCACCAAGCCCGAGCATCCCCGCCAGCCAGGTGATCAGGGCTGCCGGAACGAGCCGCAGATCGTGGTGCGCCCAGCGTCGCGCGCCTGCCGCCTCGCCGGTCATCCCACCGTCACCTGTTCACGCAGGTCGGCGAGCCGACGCTCGCCAATGCCGTCGATCTCCCGTAGCTGCTCGACCGCGGTGAACGTGCCATGACGGGCCCGCCAGTCCAGGATGCGCTGGGCGGTGACCTCGCCGACCCCGGGGAGGGCATCCAACTGCTCGCGGGTCGCCGTGTTCAGGTTGACCTTGGCCTGGACCTCCCCCGGTGTCACCACCCCCGCTCCGGGCGCCACCGCGACAGAGGCAGGCAAGCCGATATGGATCTGTTCGCCGTCGACCAGCTTGCGCGCCAGATTCACCGTGGACAGATCCACGCCACGACGCGCACCGCCTGCGGCTTCCAGCGCATCGGCGACCCTGGCACCGGCTGGCAGCGTCACCAAGCCTTCTCGCTTGACCTTGCCGACCACACTGACGACCAACTGCGGCATCGTCGCACCGGGACCCGCCGCGTCCACCCCCGCCGGCTGGCCACCCCGATCGCGGTCGTCGGCGTGCACCACCGGAAGCGGTGGCGGGCGTTCCAGCTGGGGCCGCGCGCTCACCAGCACCGCCGTGGTGATCAGCGCGGCCAGCACGCCCATTACCGCGGCAGGCACCGCCCATCGGCGCCGACGGGCCGAGACGGCTCCGAGTTCGTCCAGCACAATCCCCGGCTCCACCGGCGGATCCGTTCCGGAGTCCTGGCCTGGATCCCCTCGGGCAGGCAGCCAGCGCTCCACCAATCGGCCGGCCTGGTCGGCCAGCGGGCCATGGACATGGCGCACGCCGGCCTCGCCAACCGGCAGACCCTTCAGTAGCCCGGTGAGCCGGTTTCGGGAGACCTCTCCCTTGGGCGGGGAAGCGCGAGGCCATCGACGAGATTGCGCGAACACAGCGCCGACGCTAGGAAGCCCGCGGCCTGATGCCTACCGGGTGCCGTGCCGGTTGTGGACAACTGGGGTTCGGTGGATAACCCGGTTCAGGATTCCGGCGAGTTCAGGCGTTGCACCACGACGCCGAGCACGCCAGGCCCGGTGTGCGCACCGATCACCGCGCCCAACTCCGACACGACGCAACCGATCGCGAGCGGAATCCGCTCCTCGAGTCGCTGAGCCAGCGTGACCGCACGTTCCGGGGCCGCCAGATGGTGCACGGCGAGCTCGACCTTCTCCGTGCCCGCCGCACGGACAGCGAGCTCGACCAACCGCGCCATCGCCCTGTTGGTGGTGCGGACCTTTTCCAGCGGCCGGATCTTGCCGTCCTCGATATGCAGGACCGGTTTCATGGCGAGCGCGGTGCCAAGCAACGCGGTCGCCGCGCCGATCCGCCCCCCTCGGCGCAGGTGTTCCAGCGTCTCCACCACGAACATGGTTGATGACCGAACCGCCGCGTCCACCGCCGCCGTCTCGACAGCCGCAGGCTCGGCGCCCTCTGCCGCCACGGCGGCAGCGTGCAGCGCCGCATAGCCCAGCCCCATGACCGTGGTGCGCGAATCCACTACCCGCACCCGGTGCGGGCCGACGTCCTCGGCCGCCCGCACCGCCGAGCTCCACGTGCCGGAGAGCTCCCTGGACAGGTGCACCGAGACGACCGCGTCCGCCCCGTCGTCCAGCAGCCTGCGATACACCTCGGCGAACTCGTCCGGGGTCGGCATGGAGGTCGTGACCTTGCACTTGCCGTGCAGCGCCGCGGTGAGCTCCGCGGAACCTACATCGATGCCGTCCAGCCCCGCCTCGCCGTCGATGAGCACATAGAGCGGAACCACTGTGATCGCGTGCCGGTCGGCGAACCCTTCCGGCAGGTAAGCGGTGGAATCGGTGACAACGGCGACCTGCACGAAGCGAGCCTAGCTGGCGTCCCATTCAGGGGCGATCGGCCGGTTCGGTGTGCACAGCGATGCGGTCGCCGATCGGCAGCAGGGGTGCGATCAGCTTCGCCATGGCCTTGCCCACCAGGCCGTGGCCCACCCAGCCCCAGTGCATGCCGTCCGGGTTTCCTTGCCCGCTGCGTACGTGGTCGCCCACGATGGCGGCCAGGTCGAGCAACGGGACGTTCGCGGACCTGCCCCACTCGGCGATGGCCCGCGCCGTGGCCGCACGACCGGTATGCACCAGCCCGTAGGACGCCGCGCGATGCACCGGTGGCAACACCCCGACGACCGGCAGTTCGGGCCGCAGTATCCGGAGCGCTCCGACGGCGGTATCCAGGTAACGGACGGTCAGCCTGGTGGGCAGCACCAGCGGCCGGCCGCGCAACGCGACGGACAGCCGGGGCTGGGCGGCGAGATAGGCCTTCCTGGCCGCGCGCCGTAGCCCGTCCGGGCGCAGATAGCGCAGGCCGGTGCGCAGATAGGTCGGCAGCGGCGAGGGCAGGGTGTCCATGCTGCCGACCGCGAGCACGACCACGTCAACCCGGTGCAGGTCCGCCCAGACCCGGGGGTCGCCGATCAGCGACCACCAGGCGTCCCGCGCCGTCCACCCGAGTCCGGCGACCAGGTCGGCCTGGCCGCCGAGGGCGGCCGCGGCCACGTTGGGCCACAGCCGGGGTTCGTCGGCGGCATGTGGGCCGTCCGGGCCGTGGAAGCTCAGCGAATCGCCGAACACGAGCAGGTGGGGGCGCATCGGTCAGCCCGTCATGCCCGCGTTGTAGGCCAGCAGCCGCCATGCGCCGTCGCGGCGGCCCAACTCGACCCAGTGGCAGTTGCCGATGCCGCCGAGCACCGGCCAGTGCGACAGGGGCAATTGGAGCAGCCGAGCGGTCAGCGCCAGGATCAGCCCGCCGTGCGCGGCCAGCAGCACCGCCTGATGCTCGTTTTTCTCCAGGTCGGCCACGACCTCGTAGGCCCGCTCGGCAACCTCCACCCGGGACTCCCCGCCCGGCGGCGTCCAGGACGCGTCAGCCCGCCAATTCTGTCGAGCACCCGGCCATCCTTCGTCCACTTGGGCCGCGGTGAGTCCCTGCCACTCTCCCAGATGCGTTTCACGCAACCGCTTGTCGATTCGGAGCGGCACCCCGATACCGTCGGTGAGCACGGCCGCGGTGTCCGTGGCCCGGCGCAGGTCGGAGGCGATCACCAGATCGGGCGCGAACCGCGCGAGGGCAGGCACCGCGAAGCGCGCCTGATTCCAGCCGATCGGCGTCAGGGTGGAGTCGAGATGGCCCTGCATGCGCCCGGCCGCGTTGTAGTCGGTTTCACCGTGCCGCCACAGCACGAGCCTGCGCACGCCGGTGTATCCGGTGTCCGTGCCGTGCTGTCGACCGGCCTTGCTCACGATTCGTCCGGCTCCTCGCCGCCGGGTCGCTCGAGACCATCGACGTCGAGCTGCGGGCAGTCCTTCCAGAGCCGCTCGAGGCCGTAGAAGGAACGCTCCTCGTTGTGCTGGACGTGCACCACCACGTCCACGTAGTCCAGCAGCACCCAGCGGCCTTCGCGAGCGCCCTCCCTGCGCACCGGCTTGTGTCCAGCTTCGCGCAGCTTCTCCTCGATGTTGTCGACAATGGCGCCGACCTGGCGCTCATTGGCGGCGGATGCGATAACGAACACGTCCGTGATCACCAACCGCTCGGAGACATCGAGCAGGACGATGTCCGACGCCTTCTTGTCCGCGGCCGCGTGCGCCGCAGTTTCGGCCATCTTTCGCGCTTCCGCTGTGGCGCTCACCTTGCTCCTTAGCTTTCTTTGCCGGGCTCGACGAGCGTACCTGGCTCGGCTCGCTGGTCCTGGTACAGCTTCCGCTTGGCGATGTAGCGCACCACGCCGTCCGGCACCAGGTACCAGACCGGTTCACCCCTGCGCACCAGCTTCCGGCAGCCGCTGGACGAGATCGCCATCGCGGTGACCTCGACCAAGCTGACCTTGCCGTCGGGCAGATGATGATCGTTGAGGTCGTATCCGGGCCGGGTGACGCCGATGAAGTGCGCGAGGTCGAACAACTCCTGGGCGTCGCGCCAGGTGAGGATCTGTTCGAGGGCGTCGGCTCCGGTGATGAAGAACAGCTCGTCGTCGGGGAACCGCTCGTGCAGTTCCCGCAGGGTGTCGACTGTGTAAGTGGTGCCTCGGCGGTCGATGTCGATCCGGCTCACCCAGAACACCGGGTTGGACGCCGTGGCGATCACCGTCATCAGGTAGCGGTCTTCTGCCGCGGAGACCGTCCGGTGCGCCTTCTGCCATGGCTGGCCGGTGGGCACGAAAATGACCTCGTCGAGCGCGAAGCGGGACTGTACTTCGCTGGCTGCGACGAGGTGTCCATGGTGAATCGGGTCAAAGGTGCCACCCATGACTCCGATGCGCCGGCGTGCTGGCATGAGAACAGAGCCTACGATGCCATCGTCGGTCCCGTGCGGTAGAGGTTGGAGAGTGGACACGACGACACTGCGAGCCCGAGCCGAAGAGCTGCTGCGCGCGCTGGCCGGCGCTGAGGCGACCCTGCGCGAGGATCAATGGATCGCGATCGAGGCGCTGGTGGCACAACGCAGGCGCGCCCTTGTCGTGCAGCGCACCGGATGGGGCAAGTCCGCGGTGTACTACGTGGCCACCGGCCTGCTGCGGCACAGCGGCGCGGGGCCGACGGTGATCGTCTCACCACTGCTCGCGTTGATGCGCAACCAGATCGAGGCCGCTGCCCGCGCGGGCATCACGGCGGTCACCATGAACTCGGCGAATCAGCACGAGTGGTCCCAGGTGGAGTCCGCGATCGCCACTGGTGAGGTGGATGTGCTGCTGGTCAGCCCGGAGCGGCTCAACAATCCTGACTTCCGCGACACCGTGCTGCCCAAGCTGGCCGCCACGGCGGGGCTGCTCGTGGTGGACGAGGCGCACTGCATCTCCGACTGGGGGCACGATTTCCGGCCGGATTATCGCAGGCTGCGCACCTGATCGGCGACCTGCCTGAGGGCGTTCCGGTGCTGGCCACCACCGCGACGGCCAACGATCGGGTGGTCACCGACGTCGCGGAGCAACTGCTGCGCGGATGGAGCGCCGGTTCCGGGTCGGGCGCGCTGGTGCTGCGTGGCCCGCTGGACCGGGAAAGCCTGCGTCTGGCGGTGGTATCCCTGCCCACCCCGGAGGCCCGCATCGCCTGGTTGGCGCAACGACTTGGCGAGCTCCCCGGTTCGGGGATCATCTACACCCTGACCGTGGCCAGCGCACAGGACATCGCCGCGATGCTGCGTGATCACGGCTACTCGGTGGCCGCCTATACCGGTAAGACGGAACCTGCCGAGCGGCTGCAAGCCGAGCAGGATCTGCTGGACAACAAGGTGAACGCGCTGGTAGCGACCTCGGCGCTGGGCATGGGTTTCGACAAACCGGACCTGGGTTTCGTGATCCACGTCGGTGCCCCTGCCTCGCCGATCGCGTACTACCAGGCGATCGGCCGTGCCGGGCGCGGCGTGCGGCAGGCTGACGTGATCTTGCTGCCCGGTCGTGAGGACAAGGAGATCTGGGACTACTTCACCTCGATGTCCTTCCCGCGCGAGGACCGGGTCAACCAGGTGCTCAACGCCTTGACCGGGCTGCCCAAACCACTGTCCACAGCTGCGCTGGAGCCGCTGGTCGAACTGTCCCGGACCCGGCTGGAACTGGTGCTGAAGGTGCTCGATGTGGACGGTGCGGTGCGCAGGGTGCGGGGCGGCTGGGAGGCGACCGGGCAGGTCTGGCATTACGACGCCGATCGCTACGGCCGGGTTACCGCGGCAAGGAAGGCCGAACAGCAGGCGATGCTGCGGTACACCGCGGAGGAGGGCTGCCGGATGGAGTTCCTGCTGCGCCAACTGGACGACCCGCACGCGGCACCCTGCGGCCGCTGCGACAACTGCACGGGTCAGCGATGGTCCACCGAGGTCGCTGCGGCCGCCATCGAGGCAGCGGATGAACGGCTACGCCAGCCCGGCGTCGAGCTCAGTCCTCGGAGGCAGTGGCCGACCGGGATGAGCGCGCTCGGAATCTCGCTGTCCGGGCGGATTCCTGAGGCGCAGCGACCGGAGCCGGGGCGCGCGCTGGGCAGGCTGACCGATATGGGCTGGGGCAACCGGTTGCGCGCGGTGCTCGGTGCGGGAGCAGCGGATAGCCCCGTCCCCGATGCCATGTTCTCCGCCTGCGTAGCGGTGCTCGCTGCGTGGGAATGGCGGCGCCGACCAGTCGCGGTGGTGGCGGTGCCCTCGACCAGGCGTCCTCAGCTGATCGGCGATCTCGCCGAACGCATCGCCCACATTGGACGGTTACGCTACCTGGGTTTCCTTGATGCACAAGGGCACCCTGATGGCAGCCCGAATAGTGCGTTACGGGTCGCCAATCTGAACAGCAGGCTGCGCGTACCCTCAGGCCTTGCGCAGCAACTGTCCACTCTGGACGGGCCGATCCTGCTGGTCGACGACCTGACCAACACTGGATGGACCATCACGATGGCCGCCCGGCTCCTCCTGCAGGCGGGCGCGCCCTCAGTGCTCCCCTTCACTCTGGCCAGCACCACCTGATGGGGCAGCGCGTTTGGGTGTCTTCAAGACCCACAAACCTGCCTACACGTCATCGCAAACGATCGCAAACCTGCTTCAGCTCGCAAACGCCAAGTTACTGACCGCAGCCACAAACCGGCCTGGATCGTGCACGACATCCCACCAGGTGAATCGCAGTACGGTCCAGCCCATGGCCATGAGGGCATTCTGGCGTTCCCTGTCATACAACAACGCTCGCGGCAGCGAGTGGGTGGATTTCCCGTCGTACTCGATGCCCAAACGTCGCTCGGGATAGGCCCCGTCCAGGCGAGCCACCAGCCGCCCCTGAGCCGAGTACACCTTGTACTGGGGGATGGGCAGCGGCAGTTCTGCGTCGCGGAGCGCGAGGCGTCCAGCGGTCTCCAAGATTGACTCCGCAACGCCGTCACTCTCAGCCAGCCTCTGTTCGGCCAGCGCGCATCCGGAGCCACCGGCCCATTGCTGAACGACACGCACTATGTCCCCGCATTCGCACAACTGCCTGCGCAAGGCGTCATCAAGAGCCCACACCGCGGGAAGTCGGGCAAGGTCGCATGCCAGGTCCGCGAGAGTCCGTGGTATCGAAGTGACGGGCACCCCATCGTGCAACTCCACGTCACCCCTGTTCAGCCGACGTGTATGGAAGCGCAGGTCCGCACGATTCTTCTTCCGCCTCCTCATGGGGACCGTGACGTCCTCGCAACGACGCTCGAGGGGAAGCTCGACAGCACGCAAACGTCCCGCAGTGCGATGGCTCGCCACCGCTTCAGCTACGCCTGAGCTCATCACGGCAGCGCGCGCCGCCGCGAGTGGCCGATACTCGACGGCGCGAGGCACATAGATTCCGCGCTGCACGCGACGCAGCCTCCCCGAACGCAGCGCCACCAGCAACTTGTCCGGATCCACCGTGGCCAGGACCCGGTCTCGTAGCACCAGGCCGTCTGGTTCAACGAATTCGCTCCACCATTCATCCATGAGCACAGGGTCGCCGCACAGGATGCCGCATCGGAGCAAGTTCTCAAATCTGTGGATAACTGTGGAACGATCCACAGGGTTGATGGCGGTTACAGACCATCCAGACTGGGTTTGTGGGTCTTGAAGACCACCAAACGGCCACCTGTCAGCGCGTGAGGGGTACCAAGTCGTCAGCGTGTACGACTTCGCGGCGTTGCTCGGTGGGGAGGTCGTGGCTGGAGCGGCCGATGAGCTCTGGTAGCTCCCCTGCATCGAAGGAGACCACGCCGCGGGCCACAACGCGCTGAGCCGGATCGACCAGGTCGACCACATCCCCCGCGACGAAATCGCCGTCCACTCCGGTCACCCCCGCGGCCAGCAGGGAGCGTCGCCTGCCGACCACAGCGGCCACCGCGCCGTCGTCCAGGTGCAGCCTGCCGGTCGTTCCCGCGGCGTAGCCCAGCCAGAACCGGCGCGCCGACAGGCGGCTGTGCGCCGCCTTGAAAGCGGTGCCTACATCCGCCGTGTTCAGTGCGCGCTCGGCGTCGCCTGCACCTGCCAGGAGTACCGGAATCCCGGCAGCGGCGGCCGTCCGAGCGGCAGCCAGCTTGGAGACCATCCCGCCGGTGCCGAGCCCCGAACTGGACATCCCCACCGACAGACCGTCCACATCGGACGCACCAGTCACCTCGGTGATCTTTCGGGTCGCGCCATGCCGGGGGTCCCCGTCATACAGCGCGTCCACATCGGACAACAGCAGCAGAGCATCGGCAGCGACCAGGTGCGCGACCAGCGCCGCCAGCCGGTCGTTGTCACCGAACCGGATCTCCTCGGTGGCAACGGTGTCGTTCTCGTTGACCACCGGAACCGCGCCGAGCGCCAGCAGCCGGGAAAAGGTCCGCTGAGCGTTGCGGTAGTGTGCCCTCCGCACGACGTCGTCCGAGGTCAGCAGCACCTGGCCCACGGTGAGCTGGTATCGCCCGAACGACTCTGCGTACGCATGCGCGAGTGCGAGTTGTCCCACACTCGCCGCGGCCTGCTGGGTGGCGAGATCCTTCGGCCGAACGGCAAGTGCCAGCGGAGAGATTCCCGCCCCGATCGCTCCCGAGGACACCACCACGACCTGGACACCCTGAGCTACCTTGCCGGCAACGGCGTCCACCAGAGCGTCCAGCTTGGACCTGTCGAGCCCGTCCTGGGCCGTGGTCAGCGCCGAAGAGCCGACCTTGACGACCAGCCTCCCTGCGTTTACCACCGCATCGCGCGCAGCGGATCGCGTCATCACGGCTCCTCGAGGTCCGCCTCAGCCGAGTCCTCGCCCACACCATCGGTCTCGGCCTGGTCACCGACACCAGCGCGCCTGATCCGCCGAGCTTCCTTGCGTTCGGCCGCGCCGACCCGGCTGTGGTCCTCGAGCCGAACATCGGTGCCGCGACCGGACAAGTGGGCGGCCACACCAGCTGGGGTCGACGGTTCCCAGTCGAACGTGACCTCGCCGATGGTGACCGCGCTGCCCGGTTGCGCCCCTGCCTTCGCCAAGGCCTCCTCGACACCGAGTCGCGCCAGCCGGTCGGCGAGGTACCCGACAGCTTCGTCGTTGGCGAAGTTGGTCTGACGGATCCAGCGCAGCGGCCGCTCGCCGCGCACGATGAAGCCGTCCTCGTCTTCGGGATCCCGCTGCACGGAGAACCCGGCTTCGTCAACGGCAGCCGGGCGCAGCACGATCCGCTGCGGCTCGGGAGCCGGCTGAGCAGCCCGATACTCCTCGACTACCGCGCCAAGCGCATAAGTCAGTTCGCGCAGGCCCTGACGCGTTGCCGTCGAGACCTCGAATACCGGCAGCCCACGAGTCTCGAAGTCCGGCCGTACCAACTCGGCCAGTTCGGCCGCCTCAGGCACGTCGATCTTGTTCAGCACCACGACGCGCGGGCGAGACGCGAGCGCACCTCCCAGGCTCGGCGTGTAGCGCGCCAACTCCTTCTCGAGCGCGTCAACATCGGACAAGGGGTCCCGCCCAGGGTCGTAGGTCGCGCAGTCCACCACATGGACCAGCACAGCACACCGCTCGATGTGCCGCAGGAAGTCCAGGCCGAGCCCTTTACCCTCGCTGGCGCCGGGAATCAAACCCGGCACGTCGGCCATGGTGAACACGGGGCCGGTGCCTCTAGGGCCGGCGGGCCCGGTGCCGGTGCCTCTAGGGCCGGCGGGCCCGGTGCCGCCCGCGGTCACCACACCGAGATTGGGCACCAAGGTGGTGAACGGATAGTCGGCGATCTTGGGCCGTGCCGCCGACAACACGGAGATCAGCGAGGACTTGCCAGCCGAGGGGAAGCCGACAAGGCCCACATCGGCGACCGAGCGCAGTTCGAGCACCAGATCGCGTGACTCACCGTCCTCGCCGAGCAGCGCGAACCCGGGAGCCCTACGAGCCTTGGACGCCAACGCCGCGTTGCCCAGTCCACCCCGGCCGCCTTGGGCAGCCACAAAGGTCGTACCCGGACCGATCAAGTCGGCGAGCACCTCACCGTCGGTGGACAGCACCACGGTGCCGTCGGGCACCTTCAACTCGAGGCTCTCCCCCGCGGCGCCCGCGCGATTACCACCCTGGCCCTGCTTACCACTGCCTGCCAGGGCCTGCGCCCGGAAGTGGAAGTCCAGCAGGGTGTGCACGCCCGGGTCCACCACAAGCAGCACGTCGCCGCCATTGCCACCGTTGCCGCCGTCGGGCCCGCCAAGGGGCTTGAACTTCTCCCGATGCACCGAGGCGCATCCGTTCCCACCGTTTCCGGCGGCAACATGGATCACCGCGCGGTCAACGAACCGGGACATGATGCATACCTCTTTCGGAAAACCAGAAAGGGGCGGGCCGGAGCACATCCGGTCC
>JBOHER010000340.1:0-10118 GCA_050701115.1 Haloechinothrix sp.
ACCCGGCACCCACAGCCCGGCGACCAGCCGCCCGCCGGCCGCGTGGATCTCGAACGCCACGGGTAGCCGCAACGGCCACCACCACGGCCCCGCCGCGCGGCGCACCACACCGGCCAGCAGCCGCCACACGTTCCCGGACTGGTCGGCGTCGACCGCGCGGGGCGGCACGACCCGCACCCAGAACCCGGACCCGGCGGCGCGTCGCCACACCGCCCGGTGCGCCGCACCGAGCATCACGTACCCGGCCACCGCGACCACGACCGCCACCGGCAGCCACGGCCACCACCAGCGGGACACGAAATCGGCCACCGTGCCCGGCAACGCTTCGGCGGTCTCACCCAGGCGCTGCAACCGGCACAACCAGCGACCGGCCCCGGTGTCCTGCGGCACCGTGCACCCGTCCGCCGCCGCAGCGGCGGACAACTCATCGAACGATTTCGAGACGAACATGATGTGATTCCTTTCGGTAGGCGGACCGGGCGTTTCCCGGTCTCGCCCTCCGTTGCCATTTCGAACCCGCGCGCAGACACCCGAGCGGGTCACAAATCGGTGTCAATCGCTGTAACAGGGCTTCGGTGGGGGTGTTACACAAGCGCTCCACGAACCCCGGAAATCGGCCGTTTGCGCTGGTCAGCGGGGGTTACACATCCGGGAACCGTGCTCCTCTTCTGTCTCCCACCCACCAAGGGCCTCGGTTAGGTGCCGAAATCCGCGTCCGGCCCGCCGCGCGTACCTAACCGGCACCTAACCGAGCTACCTAACCGACCCAACCGGCAAGATCCGCTCCGGTTCATGGTGGACATTCACCATCGCGAACACCTCTCTCAGCTTCGGGGGTGAGAGGGTCACCGCGATCTCGCACGCGTCTCACAGTGCCCTCACACAGCCCGAATGTCCGAAACATCCCCCGGCACGCGTGGTCCCGCTCCTTGGGGGCGTGCTGGGACGTTCGTGCAGGAGGTTGTGGGATGAGCGGGTCACGCGGCGGCCGTCGCCCACGCGCACGGCCAGATCAACGCGCAACACCCACGCTCAGATCCAGATAGCAAGACGCGGCCCCAAATTCCAGACCACACCGGGGGTCACAGCTTCGCGGCGACCGTCGTCAACGTGCACGGTGGTCCCGTCAATGCGCAGCCCCCCATATGCAGATGGCAGCGAAGAGCCGGAATCTTGCACCGGGACGGCGTGTCGCGGTCTCGGTCCGTCGAAGTTGCCTCACATATGGAGACGGCTATCTCGACCCCCAATTATCCGAACAAGTCCTCGGATCTACCCGAACGGACTACCGTGACTGACACGTTTCGGCCATCGGCGAGCCCCTGACGGGCCGGACCGCTCACACGCCGAGCGGGGTACCTCCGGGAAGGGTCGGCGAAAACCCTCTATATATAGACGGCAATTTTGAGGCCGATTTTTGACAACGGGACAGTCGTGACGATGAAGCCGGACCAGCCCAATCGCCACCAGTAATGCCGAAACTCCCGCGACGAAACGAATTCTTCGGGGCACAGAATCCCCTTTGTCCTGTGACGCAAATCACCCCTATTGCATAGGCAATTATCAATGAATGGCCCTTGGCGAATTGCGGCACAAACACCATTATGCTAGCGATAGGCATCATGGTGATCAATCAGGCGGAACACGCAGCGCGGCCGTAAACGTGCACCCGGTTGGCGCCTATGCGGGCTGTCCGGAACGACGTAGCATCGGCGATGCGACGGGGCCGCCCGTACCCGATCTGCCCCTGTCGCGCCAAGCGGCTACGGCGGAGCCGTCAGTGGCCGGGCCATTGCCGCCATCGGCGGTCGGTTGGGATCGACCCGGCTGCCAACCGGCCTCCAGCCGGTGCGCTCGTAGATCCGGTACGCGTCGGCGGCGATGTTGACGCTGAGCGTCGCCCAGGGCTCGGGCCTGTTGCGGAGCAGCTTCTCCAGCATGGTCTGGCCGATGCCGTTGCCCCGGTACCGCTTGGCGACGGCCCACTCGTACACCACGAACTTCTCCGCATCGAGCATGTCTGCTGGCGGCGGGGCGGCGCGGTCCTTCCACCACCAACCGGGCGGCTGTGTGTGGCCGTAGGCGAAGCCCACCAGCGTGCTGTTGTCGTGGGCCGTGACGAGCGCGAATCCGGGCCGCTGAATGTGTCGGGCGAAGGTCTCGGCGAAGGCTGCGGTGTCCTCGTCGGTTTCGTAGTACGGCGGTTCAGCGAACACTTCGCCGAAGAGTCGGACGATCTGGTCGGAGACGGCTGACGGCTCGGTCGGTTGGGAGTACGTGATCACGCCAGAGCCTCGGCCAGACTTTCCAGTTCGTCCCGGTGGTTGTGTGCGCGGGGCGCGGCGTCGATGACCTTCCTGCCTACGGTGCGGATAGTCGCGCTGGCACGGAACGCCTCGGGCACCTCCTGCAAGGTGCTTAGCGCGTAGCGGACGCCGCCGGAGATGTCGCCGTCCCGGACCAGGCACGCGGCTCGGTGTAGCTGCACCTGTGCGCGGTTGCGGAACATTGACTCGGGGTACAGCGCGAGCGCGCGGTCCTGAGCCTCGTACGCCCGTTTGGTGTCGCCCAACTCGGAATATGCGTACGATCGGGTGTGGTGCAGCCGGTACTCTGGCCAGCCGTCCACGCCATCGGTTTCCCGGATGTTGGCCGGGAGCCGGCTGGCGAGGGCCTCCGCCTGGCGCATCGCGCGCTCCGCTACTTCCGCCCTGCCGATGGTGGCGTTCGCCTGCGCGATCCCGGCCCACAGGCTGACCACGCCCCGGTTGACCCGATCGCCTCCGAGCGCCACCGCCTCGTCCGCGAGCTTCAGAAGCACTGGTATCGGGCGTCGCTCGTAAAGGCCGTTGACGACCTCGCCGCTTCGACACCACATCCGGGTGTCGAGATCACCGGATGCATCTGCGGCCACCCGCGCGGTACGCCACCAGCGCCAGGCTTGGCGCGGCTCGGACAGGCTGGCCCAGGTCAGCGCGGTGATCCCCGCGAGCCGCGCGGCAACCCGGCAGTACCGATCACGGGTGCGCTCCGGGCCAGACTCGATCAGCTGTTGCACGGCGAGTGCGTCCGCGCTGAGGTCCCGGATCAGCACCGCCGGTGGCGTGGTCAAGAACGTGTGCCCGTACTCCCACGCGATCTCGTCCCACTCGTCCAGGTCGACCTCGTCGGCAGCGTCACCGGCAAGCGTGCGGGTCAGCCCGTGACGAATGGTCTCCATAGCCGCCAGCGGCGCTAGCGCGCCGATGCCCAGCAGCGTCCGTCGTTGCACGTCGTCCTCTTCGGTCGCCAGCGCGATCAGCGCGCCGTCCGCCTCAAGCGCCCGGTCACACGCTTCGGCGAAAGCGTCCGTTGGCGGCTTGCGGCCGGTTTCCTGCTCCCACACGTACTGGTAGGTGTACCCGGTTCGCTCGGCCAGCCCCTTGCGGGACCAACGACGCGCTGTCCGAAGTCGTACAAGCGCCTGAGGGAAATCCTCGCTCATGCCCTCCCCTAACGGCCAGAGCTACCGATCCGGGCGCTGGTCTAAGCCGATCTAAGCCGATCTGCCTTAGCCGCCCAACGCGGAGAGTACCCGGCACGCTACCTACAAGAACAGGCCCGGCGCGGCGGTCGGCAGGGCTTCCGAACCCCGGCCGCCGCGCCTCAGAAGCCACGGGCAGCACAGGGGAGAGAACACCGATGATGCGGCCGCAACACCACTACGGCGACGCGGAACCACCGGCCGACGCTTCAGACCTTCCATACTCCGAGGTGGCGCGGATGGATCTCAAGCTGCACCGCCGCAAGTTCGGTACACGCCGCTGCCGCTCATGCCGGGACCCGTGGCCCTGCCCCCGGTACCGGGAAGTCTCCGGGCTCCTGCAGCGTCCTGGAAGTCGTGGCTGGTGGCTGTCCGTCCCGGTACTAGCGGGCCTACTGGTCATCGCCAGCACGACCGCAGGGGCGTGCCCGTGGTAGCCGCCATCGGGCGGGCAGCGGTACCGGTGATGCCGAGCAGCCACGCCCCAGATGCCGAGTACACCCTGGATGGGCTCCTGGTCTGTCAGTCCTGCGGTCGTGCGATGCGGCCGGCGCCGCGAGCCGAAGGTACGCGTGCGTACTCCTGCGGACCGGGCTGCCGTAGCGAGATGGACGCGCCGCCCGTCGAAAGCAGCGCGGAGTTGCACGCACTGATCCGCGCCACCGTCAGTCTGTGCCCTGAGCTGCACCACGTGAACCACCGCGACATCACACACCGGCCGGAGGTCGACAAGGAGGAGCGACGGCGATTCGAGCGATGTGATCTGAGCGACCGGCGCGCACTGCTGCGAGCCGCGTTCGTACGCATCGAGGTCGATGCCGATGGCGTCATCCACCCGGTACGGCGGGGGGACTCGTGAACCTCACCGAGCCCAGCCCGCCACCGGCACTGAGGTCTTCCGAGCCGGACCACGCGCAGCCGTGTGCCACCTGCGGCCAACGGATCATCCAGTCCGACTGCGGCTGGACACACCTCGCGTACGGCACGCTGGTTGGGTGGCAATGCCAGCCGCCGCATTTCGGCCTGGCACAGCCAAGCGCGCCGTACGACCTGGCGGGGCAGGCACAGCTATCCTCTCCCGAGCCTGCCACGCCACCCACACCCGCGCGTGCCCGTCGCCTCACCGAGATCCCACCCTCGCAGCGACGCCAGGCAGCCCAATCGGGGCACTCAGGAGCGGCCGGGCAGGCCACGCCGGACTGGTGCCGACAGCCGGTGCCACCGGATCTTTGCGAGGAGGAGCTGTGATTCGGGTGTTCCACGTGCCTGCCCACCTGGCCTACGTGCAGACACTGGTGGGAACCGGATTCACGCCGGTCGCCGCACCAGGAGACTGCGGAGCGATGCGCGTGGCTGACCTGTTGGCTATCGCGTCGTGGAGCTGGTTTGACGTGCTGCACCTGCACACCGTGGAACTTGCAACCCGTGACGAGTTGGTCGCCCTCGCCGCGCGATGCCGTGGTGAGCGGAAGCGGCTCGTGGTGACGGTGCACGATCTGAGCCCGAACATCGAAGCCGGCTACCACGAGCATCGCGAAAAGCTGCGTGTCGCCTTGGACGCGGCTGAATCCGTCGCGACGCTCACGCCGACCGCTCGCCGGGCGGTGCAGCAGATCAGTGCGCGCCCGTGTGTAGTCGTTCCGCACGGTGCCGCCTTTCCACTCGATCTGCTGCACGGGCAACCGCGCAGCGGTGGGCATGGAGTGGCGGTGTATGGGGCGCTGCGTCCAAACCGGGCCTTCACCCGGTTGCTGGCCGCGTGGCGGCAACAGCCGCCAGGTCTCCCGTTGCGAGTTTTGGTGCGCAGCGTCAGCAGAGAGGACGAACGCCGGTACGCCAAAACGCTCGCTGAGCTACGCGAAGCCACTGAGCACGGCGTGGAACTCCAAATCCTCGGGGATTTTGTTGCCCCGGCGGAGCTGCTGGCGTGGCTGCGGCGCAGTCACCTGCTCGCGCTGCCATACGTCCAGATCACACACTCCGGCCAGATCGAAGCAGCACGGGATGCCGGCCTGGGTGTCTTGGCTCCCGACCTGCCGACACTGCGCGACCAACTCGCGCCGCTCGACTGGCCGGTCGCGTGGTTCCCTCCGCTTTCGCCTCTCACAGACTGGCTCTTCCATGCCGCAGCGATGCCGGCCCCGGCGGAAACGGCAGTGCGCGCTGCGTGGCGGTCACGGCACGATGAGCACCGTGCGATCATCGACGCTCACGCCGTGATGTATGGCGCGCACCCGAAACCAACCAACTCCGGGAACCTGCGATGACTGACAACAAGCTGGTGTCTCTGACCGGCATCAAGCCGACCGGTGAACCCCACCTCGGCAACTACGTCGGTGCGATCGGCCCCGCGCTGCGACTGGCCGAGACGTACGAGTCGATCTACTTCATTGCCGACTACCACGCTCTGACCACCATCCGAGACCCCGAGCTGCTGCGCCACTACACGCGCTCCGTGGCAGCCGGGTGGGTGGCGTGCGGCCTCGATCCCGAGCGGACGATCTTCTACAGGCAGTCCGACGTACCGGAGATCTTCGAGCTGACGTGGCTGCTGTCCTGCGTCACCGCGAAGGGGTTGATGAACCGGGCACACGCCTACAAGGCCGCCAGGGACCGCAACCGTGAGGCCGGGCAGGACGACGACGCCGGGGTGAACATGGGCCTGTACCTCTACCCGGTACTGATGGCCGCGGACATCCTGATCATGGACTCTGACGTGGTGCCCGTGGGCCGGGACCAGGCGCAGCACGTGGAGTACGCCGCAGACATCGCCGGCACCTTCAATCACATCTACGGCGACCGGTACAAGTTCAAGGTCCCCCGCGCGATCACCCCCGAGGCTGAGACCGGCGCGGTCCTGCCGGGACTCGACGGACGCAAGATGTCCAAGTCCTACGACAACACCATCCCGCTGTTCGCCCCAGAAGCGAAGCTGCGGAAACTGGTACGCCGCATCGTGACCGACTCCACCCCGCCGGAAGAGCCTAAGAACCCCGACGATTCGGCACCGTTCCAGATCCTGGCGCAGTTCGCGGAAGCCAGCGAGGTTGAGAAGACGCGCGCCCGGCTCACAGCCGGCGGCGTCGGCTGGGGCGAACTGAAGAACGAACTCTTCGCCGTTCTCGACCGGGAACTCGCGCCGATGCGGTCCAGGTACGAAGAGCTAATGGCTCCCGATAGCGAGCTGGATGACCTGCTCGCTACGGGGGCCGAGAAGGCCCAAGCACGCGCCGTACCGATGCTGCGGGCCGTCAAAGGAGCCATGACCTAACCCCCGGAGGAAGGGCACCGCCAGCCATGTTGACCAACGAGATGTCTAGCCTGCTCCACGACCCGAGCGAAGACGCCGACACCAGATGGCGGGCGCTGTTCGCCCGGCTGATGGCCGACGGTCCCTCTCTGCAAGACATGAAGGCCTTGTGGTCGGCGATCCTGGAATTCGATCCTGGACTGCGGGCCGCGATTGCCGACCCGCTGCCGGTGCCGAGGGCCACCGTGATCGTCGCCGGTTCGGGCAAGGAGACGCTCAAGACATTCAACGTCTCGACGGCTGCGGCGGTGCTTGCCGCTGCGACCGGCGTGCCGGTCGTCAAGGGCGTGTCCCGATCGGTCTCGGCCGTCACTGGCTCAGCCGACGTTCTGGAGCAGCTCGGCATGCCAACGTGCCCCGACCCGGCCGCCATCGCGGCCGGGTTGGGAACGCACGGAATCGCGTTCGTCCCGTACACCGCATTCTGCTCTGGTTACGGCGAACGGTATGACGGCGTCTTCGACCAGTTGACCCCGGTAAGCTTCTTCGCCCCGGTGGCTGTCCTCGCGGTGCGCGCCCGCGCGTACGTGCTCGGGCTCGCCGACGCTCGGGTGGCTCTGGCTGACGCCGCGATCACAGCGGTCCGCCCTGACCTGCGGGCCGGAGTGGTCGTCTCCGCCGAACCCGTCGCGGGACGTGTTGTGGATGAGTACGCCGCACATGGCTTGTCGCGGATGGCACTGCGCACGCCTGGCTGCGTGAAGATCAGCGAACACCGGCGTCCCCAGGCTCCCACCGAGTGGCTGACCGGCGTGGCTCACCGCGCCGACCACGCAGCCAACGCCGATGCGGTGCGATGGTGCCTCCAACCCGGATCTGTCGACGCCGCCCGGGATCTCGTAGAGCGCAACGCGGCGCTCATCTTGGATGCATCCCACGAATTTTCGCTGTCACAACCCGACGCGTTGGCCGCTGTCCGGCGAGCCAGGCAAGACGGTCGCGCCGCCGCCCTGCTGGCTGACATCGCCGCGAAACCGGAGGCCGCCTGACATGCGACCCATCGGATCAGACGATCCCCTGCACAGCCGGCTCGGCGGGCTGCTTCGTCGGTTCTCCCACGAGGACAACGCCGCGCCCGTCTTGACCGACGACATGCACGTCGTCACCGGGTTTGGCCCAACCAACGCCCCGACCGCCGGCTCGCTATCGGTGATGCTCGGCATCATCGAACTCCAGCGGCGGATGCAGCGGCCGGTGACAGTGGTCATTTCCGAACTGGGAGCGTGGAACTCCAGAAACGTCCCGTGGTCGCGGCTGGTTGCTGTCCGAGATCAGATGACAGCATTCCTGCTCGAACTCGGATTCGACACCGGCAGCGGCGAGATCCGCAGTCACCTTGACCCGGGCAACCTCGCGCGGGCCGGAAAGCTCGCCCGGTTCCTGACCCGGCAGGACTTCCTCGAACACCGCGAAGAGCTGCTTGAGTTGTACGGCTCGCACGGCCTGCTCGGCAGCGAGGTCGGCGTGACCGTAGACGCGCTCTACACCGTCGCCGACATTCTGGGACCCGCCGAGCACGGCGCTACTCGGATCCTGATGCTGTCCGGTCTGGAGGAGGCGTACTTCACCCAACTCGCCCGCATCGCGCTACAACGCCAAGCCGACGCCGGAGACCTCACACTCGGTTGGCGCGCTCAGGTCGGCGCCCTGTACTTCCGGGTCCTCCCCGGCCTGGCCGGATATCCAAAGATGTCCAAGAGCATCCCCGCGTCGGCGGTACACGTCGGCATGTCACCCGACGACCTAGCTACCAAGATCTGCACAGACCAATCGAACGACCAGGAAGCACTGCTCGAAGCGATAAGTCTCGCCTCCGGATGGGAACCGGAACGCATCGAA
This sequence comes from Haloechinothrix sp., assembly GCA_050701115.1. GTDB lineage: Bacteria > Actinomycetota > Actinomycetes > Mycobacteriales > Pseudonocardiaceae > JBOHER01. The sequence continues at coordinate 8,673 of JBOHER010000340.1, forward strand.
GCGGCACACCGCGCCTACGCCGCGCGGGGAGTCGAACCCGACGTTTGGCAGAGCCTGAAGCGGGACTACCTGGACACGTTCCTGGGCTTCGCGAAGCTGTGGCAGCAATGCGGTTGACCGCAGTCATGTTTGGCGGCACCGGCAGACTCGGCACCGTAACCACACGAGAGCTGACAGCCAACGGTGCAGACGTAGTGACAGTCTCCCGGCTGGGCGACGTAGGGGCAGACGTCACCGATCCATCTTCGCGGAAGAGGTTGGTCGAGACGCTGCAGGCGGCCATCGGCACCAACCGCCGGGTGGTCCTGGTCGACGCGGTGCTCGACCGGTCCTCCGTGGCAGCGATGCGGGCATCACTCGCGGGCGCGGCCGAAACCGTCGCCACCGCAGCACACCGGCTGGCCGCGATCGGATACGACGTGCGAATAGTGGCAGCCAGTACGACAGCGGTACTCGCACCGCTGCCGTACCAGACGCCGTACGGGCGGGCGAAACTCCGGCAGCTCCACCGGTACGCGGCGGCCGACGCTCCGGTGTGCGCGTGGCTGCTCCCGATGCTGCGCGACACCTTACGGGCCGATCCGTGGCGGCCGTGGCGGCTGGGCTGCCTCCCCCGGATCGTGTGGCCGTACCAGCGGGCAGCGGCAGCACTCGTCCAAGAGTGCTTCAGCGGCCAATGCGACCCAGAGTTGCGAGTGGAGGCGCCGACCGACCCGGCATCGTGCCCCGCAGGGGCATGCCGCGAGGGTGCCTGCCGGGTCGCGTCCGCTGCGGCGGCCGGGCTGGCGGTTGCCCCGTTAAACCTCGCGAGGTTCACCGGCTGGCGCGGATCGCCTGCCGCCCAGCGGTACGCCTCGTACTCCCTACTTCAACTCACGCCGAGGCGTGCGCGGCTCCGGCTGGACCATCACCTCGCACCGCCGCAGCGGGTGTCGCGCCTAACGCGGCGCCTGGAGGGAGTCCGCCAGCTCCGATCTGAGAATCCTCACCAGCGCTGACGCCCTGGACCGGGCCGCTCGTCCGCCGGACCGTGGTCCACGAGTCCGGCAAGGATCTTGATTGCGCGACACTGTCTGAGACCGTGCTCGCATGTCCGACGAGACGGCGCATCTCGGTGCAGGAGGGCCAGTTTCGTCATGTGGCTGTACGAGATGGCGCCAGCAACGACCGCCAGCACCACCACCGTCGCCCCTGCCGCCGTGCGGATCGTGTCGTCTACCCGTGAGCCGGGTCGGTGGGATGCCGAAACTTCCTGTGCCTTTTTTCGATTCATGACTACCGTCAAGAGCCAGACCGCGCGGGGGCTCGAGGCGTTGCGGGGCTGGATCACCCAGCCGTCAGCCTCGTAGACCGGGAGATGGAGATGAGCGATCTGAAAGGCCAGCTCGACGACGCGATCGGCGTGGTACCGCCGTCGCGGATCGACCTCGACAGTCTGGTGAAGAA
>JBOHER010000341.1:0-17006 GCA_050701115.1 Haloechinothrix sp.
ACGACACCCTCCTCGCTCGCGTAAAGCTACTCGGCCAGCGCCTGACGGCTACCGCCGAACAGCGAAAGAGCGCCGAGCCACGGCCCGGGGTCGGTGTCCCAGTCCAGGGCACGAATCTGAGCCTCGCTCCGTCGGCCGGAGACCGCTCTGAGCAGTTCGAAGGATGACACCCGAAGGGTACCGGCCGGATCGCCTTCGCCGAGGATCCGCGGCCCATGCTCCAACTCGATGCGAAGTGCGGGCAGGTCCTCGGCTCTGAGCTTCTTGTCGAGCTCTTGCAACGGTCTGGTCAGCGCCGCCCGCACCGCGGTGTTGTCCCGCTCGCCCGGTCGGTCAAGAGCCGCCCGGATGTCATGTTCATGGGAGATCACCTCGGTCAGCAGCACCGGTCCCATCGGCGTGTCGAACAGCTCGGCAGCCTTACGCAGGTTCGCGTCCCATTCCGCCAGCGACTCCCGCACGCTCTTCCCGCTTCGTTCCCTGACCTGCCGCTCGCCCCACTCCCCTGACTCGACGCCGTCGAAGCGGCGCGCCACGAAGTCGCCGACTCCCCCTGCCAGATGCGCGACGACATCCTTGACCGTCCATCCGGGACACGCACCCACCGGCGCATCGACATCGCCGTCTCGGACAAGCTCCCCGATCCGCTGCCGCGCGGCGTCGTACATCTCCGCGTTGCTCATCGCCGTACTCCTCTCGCCTTGCTCATCATCCGCCCCGCCGGTTAAGGCACCAGGACCGCCGCGCCGGTGACCCGGCCTGCCGCGAGATCCGACAGCGCCCGGTCGGCGGCCTCCAGCGGGTACCGCGTTGCCGTCACCCGCAACCGGTGCTCGGCGGCGAAGGCCAGGAAGGCGCGGGCATCCGAGCGAGTGTTCGCTGTGACGCTGCGCAACTGGCGCTCGGAGAACAGGTGCCGCTGGTAGTTCAGGCTCGGGATGTCGGTCAGGTGGATGCCGGCCACCGCCAGAGTGCCACCGCGGTCCAGCGCAAGCATGACGGATGGCACCAACTCGCCCGCCGGGGCGAACAAAATCGCCGCGTCCAGCGGTTCCGGCGGCGGTTCCGTCGCATCGTGCGCGGAAGCCGCACCGAGGTCCAGCGCCAGCTCGCGCGCCGCCGCGCTGCGGGTCATCACGTGCACCCTCGCTCCGCGCGCGAGCGCGACCTGTGCCGCCAGGTGTGCGCTCGCCCCGAACCCGTAGATGCCCAGCCGCCCTCCGTCGGGCAACTCGGTCCTCTGCAGGGCGCGGTATCCGATGATGCCCGCACACAGCAGCGGAGCCAGTTCGGCGTCGGTGTACCCGCCCGGCAGCGGGTGGGCGTAGGCGGCGGGAACCGTGGCGACATCGGCGTAGCCACCGTCGGTGTCCCAACCGGTGTAGACCGACTCCGGGCACAGGTTCTCCGCGCCGCGCAGGCAATACCGGCATCGGCCGCAGGTCCCGCGCAACCACGCGACCCCCACTCGGTCACCGGCCGCGAAGCCGCTCGCGTCCGCACCGACCTCGAGGACCTCACCGACGATCTCGTGCCCTGGTATGACATTCGGCCGATGCACCGGTAGATCCCCTTCGGCCACATGCAGATCGGTGCGGCACACCCCGCATGCGAGCACCCGCAGCACCAACTCCCCCGCCTTGGCCGAGGGCACCGCGACGTCTGCCAATCGTATCGGGCCGGTGCTGATCGGACCTGGCCGCGCGACCTGCCAGGCTCGCATCAACGCCGCGATCGCAAACGCCGTCCGAACGCCAGACCGGGCAGCAGCAGCGAACGCGGCGCGAACCGACCGCCGATACTCATCGCCTTCGGCACGATGCCCGGCACGACCGAGCGTTTGCCTTCCTCCATACCCACGATCGCATCGTGCGCCACGTCCTTCGGGGAGACCTGAGCCGGTCCGATCATCACCGCCTGGGCACCGGCGATATCGGCCCACTCGGTGGGCACCGGACCGGGGCACAGCACCGTACAGGACACCCCGGTGCCCCGCAGTTCCTCATGCACCGCCTCGGAGAAGGTCTGCACGAACGCCTTCGTCGCGGCATAGGTGGCCATACCGGGGATCGGTTGGAAAGCCGCGATGGACGCGACGTTGAGCACCGCTCCGGCACCCCGGCGCACCATTTCGTTCAGGAACGCGTGCGTCAGTTCCAACACCGCGATCGAGTTCACCTCGACCTGTTCGGTCTCGCGTTCCAGCGGCAGCTCGCCGAACGTGCCCGCGGTGCCGAAGCCCGCGCAGTTGCACACGCCTACGATGCCGCGTCCGGTCGCACGCAGGTCATCCACCAGGGCGGCGCGTTCCGCCGAGTTGGCCAGATCACGCGGGTATACTTCGGACCGGACCCCGTGCTCCGCGCGTAGCTCTTCGGCCAGCTCATCGAGCCGGTCCTTTCGCCGTGCGACCAGCACCAGGTTGTGGCCGCGGCGGGCGAGTTCGCGGGCCAGTTCGGTGCCGATCCCGGACGAGGCACCGGTGACAAGAACGGCCGTGGCCGGGTCTGGCTTGGGCAAGCTCATGACGTCGCCTTCCTTACCAGTGCACGCCGCGGGTGGCTTCGACGAACGCCCGCCGGCTCGTGGTGAGTTCCTCTTCCTCGGTCGCCTTCGGCTGCCCCCCGGCGGCGGCCTTTGAGTCGTGGAACATCTTGTAACCGCGATTGCGCACCGTGTCCATGATCTCGGGGCTGATCGCATCGGCGAAGGACGCGAAGCGACCGAAAGCCGGGCTGATCCGTCGCGGACGGTCCACAATGGCCTCGCAGACCACCTCCCCCGCCTCTTCGGGGGTGAGTGCCGGGAACTTCTTGTACAGGGTGGTCGGCGCGATCATCGGGGTGCGCACCAGGGACATGTGGATCGTGGTGAACCGAACGTTCTCGTCCTGGGTTTCGGCCTGGAACGCATCGGACAGGGTGTCCAGCGCCGCCTTGGATGCGATGTAGGCACCGAACCGTGGCACGCGTGTCTGCACACCTATCGACGACACGTTGATGACGTGGCCGAATTTCCGTTCCCGCATTCCGGGCAACAGCCCGAGCATGAGCCGCACCGGCGCGAAGTAGTTCAACTGCATGGTGCGCTCGTAGTCGTGGAAGCGGTCGTAGGACAGGGCTAGTGAGCGCCGAATCGACCGGCCCGCGTTGTTGATCAGAATGTCCACCCGGCCGTGCTGGTCGAGCACGTCGGCGACCAGCTTGTCGATCGCCGCCATATCGGTCAGATCGCACGGGTGCACATGGGCCGAGCCGCCCGACACGGCGACCTGCACTGCCGTCTCACGGAGCTTGTCCGCGCCGCGGGCGACCAGCACAACGGTGCCGCCCACCGAGCCGATCTCCAGTGCTGCCGCTTTGCCGATGCCCGAGGAAGCACCGGTGATCAGGACGACCTTGTCGCGCAGAGCGTCGGCAAGGGACGCCCCCGGTCGCAGCATCCGCGCGATGCCGTGCGGCGTGAGCTGCGCACCCGGCCGGTTGAGCGCGTTGCTCACCACCTCGATGGGCTTGCCGAGCAGTTCTCCGACCTGCTTCAAGGGGTTCATGGCACCGTCCCGCCGTCGTTGGTTGACCCGGGCGACTGGCCTCGGTCAGCGACCCGCCGTGCCCGACCATCTTCGGACTGTGGTCAACGGGGGTCAAGCGATCAGCGCTGTCCTGCTCGCCTCCTTCGCAGGGAGCCGGCTCCCCTGCTCGGAGCTACGCTTCACGCGTAGTACGCGAGGAGAGGAGCCCGGTGGAGCGGACTGTGCTGCGAGTCTTGGTCGTCGACGACCATCCGGTGGTGCGGGGTGGGGTCGAGAATCTGCTGTCCGCGACCCCGGACATGGACCTGGTCGGCGTCGCACAGTCGGCACGGCAGGCCGTCCTTCGTGCCCGCGAGCTCAACCCCGATCTCGTGCTGCTTGACCTACGGCTACCCGACATGCTCGGCAGCGAGGCGCTCCCGCACATCCGCGCCGCGGCACCGCACGCCAAGGTGGTCATGTTCACCGCGCACGACGAGCACGCCGCGTTGTCCTCGGCGCTGGAGGCAGGGGCTCATGGTGCGCTGCTGAAAGACGCCTCCGACACCGATCTCATCGCGCAACTTCGGCGGATCGCGGCGGGGGTCCGGGTCATCGACCCGCGGTTGCAAGCATCGAGCACCGCCGTACTGCAGGACAGGTTGTTCCGGCTTTCGCTGAGCCGTCGGGAGTACGACGTCATCCGGCTGGCCGCGACCGGCAAGACCAACCCCGAGATCGCCGACCAGCTCGGGCTGGCTCGCAACACGGTCAAGACCTACCTGCAGAGCGCCATGCACAAGCTCGGCGCCCGCAACCGGGTGGAAGCGGTGCGCCGAGCCCAGGAAGAACAACTTCTCTGATACATCACGCTCGCGCGGGCTCAGGAACGACGTCCAGCGCGGCCAACTCCTCCTCGTCCACGCCTGTTCGGTAGGTCTCGCTCAACATCAGCACACAGGCGCAGGAAATCGCCGCGGTGGCCGCCAGGAAGATCGCCACCACCACGAACGTACCGAACTGGGCATACAGCCAGGTCGCGATGATCGGGGTGAACGCGCCACCGAGCATCACGCCGATCTGATAGCCCAGCGACGCGCCCGAGTACCGCATCCTGGCGGTGAACAGCTCGGCGAAGAAGGCTGCCTGCGGTCCGTACATCGCCGAGAACAGTACCAGCGCCACCGCGATCCCGACCGTCACCAGCATCGGCTGCGTGGTGTTCACCAGCAGGAACGCGGGAAACACCCAGAGCCCGGTGGCGACCGCGCCTGCAAGGTAGACAACCCGGCGGCCCACCCGGTCGGACAAGGAAGCGAACCCGATCAGCGCGGGAACCATCAGCACGGCCCCCCACAGCACCGAGTTCAGCATGGTGCTCTTGGGCATCCCGAGAACCTGCGTGCCGTAGGCGAGCATGTAGGTCACGAACAGGTAGAAGCCCGCGCCCACCACGACAACCGCCCCTGCCGCGAGGGCGATCGTCTTCGGACTGGTCCGCAGGGCCTCCAGCACCGGGGAACGGGATTGGCCGCCGGAATCTTTCACCTGCGCCATCTCGGCGGTGTCCTCGAGCTTGAAGTGTGCGTACAACGCGACGCCGATCAGCGCGATGCTGAACAGGAACGGCAGTCGCCAGCCCCACGTCAGCAGTGCGGCTTCGTCCAACCAGGAGCTGATACCCAGGAAGACCACGGTGGACAGCACCAGGCCGAGCGGCACGCCGAGCTGGGCGAAGCTTCCGTACAGTCCACGTTTGTGCTGCGGCGCGTTCTCGGTGGCGATCAGCACGGCTCCGCCCCACTGGCCACCGACCGCGATGCCCTGGGCGATCCGCAGCACGACCAGCGCGATCGGCGCCAGCACCCCGATCGACTCGAAACTCGGCAGCAGGCCGATCACCGTTGTCGAGCCACCCATCAGGAACAGCGCCGTCACCAGAGCCTTCTTGCGGCCGATCTTGTCGCCGAAGTGGCCGAAGATAACTCCGCCCAGTGGCCGCGCGGCGAAGCCGACCGCGAAGGTGGAGAAGGCGAGCAAGGTACCGACCAGCGGCGCCGACGACGGGAAGAACAACTTGTTGAAGATCAGCGCCGCAGCCGTGCTGTAGATGAAGAAGTCGTACCACTCGATCGCCGACCCCGCGCTGCTCACCGTGATGATTTTGGCAAGGGACGCGGGCCGCCGTGTTCGCTGCGGAGGGTGGTGCATCGGTCACTCCAGTCACTGCCTGGCGACATCGCGATCGCCGGAGGTTGAGGGCCTGGTCGGGACAGGCCGCATGTCGAGTGGCAGCGTGACTCGGATCTCACCCGCCCGGTACCTCCGCATGGAGAGGTGACCTCCTCTCCTAGCGCGCTCCGCACTAGCGAAGCGCGGGCAGCCGGACGCGGAGCAGGGCCCCGCCATCCTCCTGGCGCATCAGGCTCACGGTTCCGCCCAGCGCCTCGACCTGGCGCAGCGTCGACGCGAAACCCCAGTGGTGGCCGCCAACCGGAACCGCCTGCGGCTGGAAGTCCGGCGGCGGCCCCTGCCCGTCGTCCTGCACGATCAAGCTCACCCAGCCGGGCTGGTAGTCGATCGTGGTCATCACCAGTGACGCATCCGTATGCCGTTCGATGTTGAACAACGCCTGGCGCAGGCAGGACAGGATCGTTCGTTCCACCGACGCCGCGAGCGCCACCGGCCTGCCGTGCACCAGCAGATGCGCGGGCGTCCCGTTTCGGTCGCTGAAGTCGTCGAGATCTCGCTGGGCCGCGACGGGAACCGTATCCGCGGGCGCGGCGGGCGCCATGCTGCGCAGCAGTCCGCGCAGCCCCTCCGATGCGGTGCGGGTGTGCTGCTCGATCTGATCCACGATCCGGCACAGGTCGGGACCCTGGCCCGTAGCGAGCTCCCGCGCCCTGCGGGCGGCGGCACCGATGGCGAACAACAGGGAACCGACATCGTCATGCAGCGCACCTGCGATCCGTTGCCGCTCGGTGCCGAGGTGCCTGCGCACCTGCTGCTCGGCCGTCAAGGCCATGGCGAGCACCGGGGCCATGGCGATGGCGACCAACTCCAGCGCGCCGATGACGCCATCCCGGGGACGGCCGACCGATCGGTGCGCGCCGTAGAGAATGCCGATGGGCCGGTCCGCCCGCAGGATCGGGACCGCCGCCATGCCATGCAGCTCCTCGCGCCCCACAACCGGACGGAAATGGCTGGAGATGCGGGAATCGGTGAGGTAGTCCTCGGCGACGATGGTGGCCCGCTCGGCGATCGCTCGCCCGCCCATGCCCTGATCCGCCTGCAGTCGCAACTGGGCGAGTTGATCGGTGCGGGTGCCACAAGTGCCGCGCATGGCGTAGTAGTCAACGTCGGCGTCCTGCAGGGCGAACATCGATACCGGCAGCCCCAGATCGCCCGCCACAACCTCGGCGGTCCGCTGACCGACGAAGCCGGGGTCCAGCACGCCCGACAGGTCATGCATGAGCTGGTCCACTACGCGTCGTCCGGCACGCTGCCCTGGCGGCACATCCCGGCCGGCCCGAGCCTCTGCTGTCGTCACGAGCAACCCTCCTCCGCGCCAGGCCTGCTTCCGACGCTGCACGCGCCTGAAACAGTGCGGCATCGCACCGCACCTCTCCAAATGGACACCTACTTTTGGGGGTAGTGCATTGACCTGCGATTTCTCCGAAAAATAGCCTTCGAGACGCGCATAATTGTGATCCGGACCGCACCGCAGCAGGAGGCTAGACATGTCGCAGGCTGTGCCCGCGAAGCCCAGTTACGCAGCGGGAACCTCGCGGCTCCCGCTGCTCGGCGACACCATCGGAGACAACCTCGACCGCGCGGTCGCCGCGCATGGTGACCGCGAGGCGCTCGTCGACTGCACGAGTGGCAGGCGCTGGACCTACCGGCAGTTCGCCGATGATGTGAATGCGGTGGCCCTCGGCCTGACCGAGCGCGGCATCGGCAAGGGTGACCGGGTGGGCATCTGGTCGCCGAACTGTCCGGAGTGGACGCTGGTGCAGTTCGCCACCGCAAGACTCGGCGCGATCCTGGTCAACATCAATCCTGCCTACCGGTCACATGAACTGTCCTATGTGCTCAACCAGGCAGGTATCCGGATGCTGGTCTCCGCGTCCAGCTTCAAGACCTCCGACTACGCCGCCATGATCGCCGAGGTCCGCTCCGAGGCTCCCGCGCTGGAAGACGTGCTGTTCCTCGACGGACAGGACTGGATCGATCTGATCGACACCGGAAAGCGCGGCAACCCCGGCACACTCGCCGCGGTGGCCAAGACCCTCTCCGCCGACGACCCGATCAACATCCAGTACACCTCAGGCACCACGGGCTTCCCCAAGGGCGCGACGCTGTCCCACCACAACATCCTCAACAACGGGTTCTTCGTCGGCGAGTTGTGCAACTACACCGAGGCCGACCGGATCTGCATCCCGGTGCCGTTCTACCACTGCTTCGGCATGGTGATGGGCAACCTGGCGGCAACCACCCACGGCGCGTGCATGGTCATCCCCGCCCCCGGCTTCGACCCCGCGCTCACCCTGCGGGCGGTCTCCGCGGAGCGGTGCACGTCGTTGTACGGGGTGCCGACGATGTTCATCGCCGAGCTGAACGAGCCGTCCTTCGACGACTACGACCTGTCGCACCTGCGCACCGGCATCATGGCCGGTTCACCCTGCCCGGTCGAAGTCATGAAGCAGGTCATCGAGCGAATGGGGATGGCCGAGGTAACCATCTGCTATGGCATGACCGAGACCTCACCGGTCTCCACGCAGACCAGAGCCGATGACTCCATCGATCGCAGGGTGTCCACCGTCGGCAGGGTGCACCCCCACCTGGAGATCAAGATCGTCGATCCGGAGACGGGACTGACCGTGCCCCGCGGCACCCCTGGCGAGTTCTGCACCCGCGGTTACTCGGTGATGCTCGGCTACTGGGAAGGAGCGGGCGAGGCCCGCTCGTCAAGGCCGAGCTACAGCACCGCGCCCATCGACGCCGCGGGCTGGATGCACACCGGCGACCTCGCCGTGATGGACGACGACGAGTACGTCACGATCACCGGCCGGATCAAGGACATGGTGATCCGGGGTGGCGAGAACATCTATCCGCGCGAGATCGAGGAGTTCCTCTACACCCACCCCGACGTGGTCGACGCTCAGGTCATCGGCGTGCCCGACGAGCGCTACGGCGAGGAACTCATGGCGTGGATCCGCATGCGCGAGGGAGCCGAGCCGCTCACCGCGGAATCTGTCCGCGACTTCGCTACCGGCAAGCTCGCCCACTACAAGATTCCCCGCTACGTGCACCTCGTCGACGAGTTCCCGATGACGGTCACCGGCAAGGTGCGCAAGGTGGAAATGCGGGCGGAAGCGGTCAAGATCCTGGGCAAGGGCTAGGGCTCCGTGATCCGCTGTGTCCGCGCTCTGTACACGCGCGTCCGCGGTCCAGGTACAGGTGTCCAGCATCTGTGCACGCGCGTCCGCAATCCATGCACGCAGATGCTCGCGGCTTGACATGTCACACTGGAACAACCCACGTTAGGACTCTCACCGATGAGAGGTCTGCAGACCATGGAACGCACGAGGCCACCGCTGCACCAGCGACTCGAGGAGCTGGTCAAACGGGTGCGCTTGCAGGCAGGCCTCGATGCCACCTTCGGTGGCGAGGTTGGTCAGGACGGGTTCGTCATCGACTGCACCGCAGGTGACCGCATGCAGTCGCTGGTGAACCTGAACATCCAAGTGGGCGCGGGGCTCGGCGGCAAGGCGCTCGTGCTGGCGCGGCCGGTGTCGGTGGCGGACTACCCCCATGCGGGTGGCATCACGCACCACTACGACCAGGCGGTTTCCGCCGCCGGTCTGCGTTCGGTGTTCGCGATTCCGGTGATGCCCTCGGGCGCTCCGCGCGCCATCATCTACGGCGCCCTGCGCAACCCCGTCCCGATCAGTGACATGCGGCTGTCCATCGTGCACCGCTCGATCAAGCAGTTCGAGTTCGATCTGCGGGTGCAGGACGAGGTGGAACGCAGCCTCGCGGAGTTGGACGCCGAGGCCTCGATGGCCAGGATGCGGGAGGAACTGCGGGACATCTACGCGGAAACGCGGGCCATCGCAGACAAAATCACCGATCCGCTGCTGAGGACCAGGATCGAGTCGCTCTGCGAACGTGCGCGCAGCAACTCGGTGGCCGGGGAACCGCGCATCGTGCTGCCGAGCAGCCCGCTGACGAAGCGGGAGCTTGATGTCGCCGTTCAGGTGTCGGCCGGCCACACCAACGGCGAGGTCGCCGAGCGGCTCGGACTCCTCCCCTCGACCGTCAAGTCCTACCTGAAGTCGGCCATGCGCAAACTCGGCGTACGCAACCGGATGGAGTTCGTGACCGAGTGCCGCCGAACTGGCCTTATCCCGTAGTACATAGCTCGTGAGTGATTGTGGTCGCCCCAGCGACCACAATCACTCACGAGACGGGGCCAGCTGTACGGCTGCGCCCACCTTGCGGGGTTGAGATCGATCAGGCGCCGGTGAGGGCGGACACCACGCGCGAGGGGCTCGGTCGGCCCAACTGGGAGGCCATCCACGCGCTCGTGGCAGCGAGTTCATCGAGATCGACACCGTGCTCGATGCCGAGGCCGTCGAGCATCCACACCAGGTCCTCGGTCGCCAGGTTCCCCGTCGCGGATTCGGCATAGGGGCAGCCGCCGAGGCCGCCCGCCGAGGAGTCCACCGTGGACACACCGCAGCACAGCGCGGCGTACGTATTGGCCAGCGCCTGCCCGTAGGTGTCGTGGAAGTGCACCGCAATCCGGTCGACGTCCACGCCCGCGGAACGGAACGCGGTCACCAGTGCCTCGACCTGCCCTGGGGTGGCCACACCGATCGTGTCGCCGAGGGACAGCTGCCAGCAGCCCATGTCCAGCAGTCGTCGGCCCGCGGTCACCACCTGATCGACGGGCACCGGGCCCTCCCACGGGTCACCGAAGCACATGGACAGATAGCCGCGCACCGGCAGGCTGGCCGCACGGGCACGGTCGACCACCGGTTCGAACATGGCGAACTGCTCGCCCAGCGTCCGGTTGAGGTTGCGTTGCGCGAAGGACTCGGAGGCGCTGGCGAAGATCGCGACCGAGTCGACGTTCGCCGCGATGGCCCGGTCGAGGCCGTGGACGTTCGGCACCAGAACCGGGTAGCGCACGCCGGGGTGCCGGGTGAGCCCGGCGAGCAACTTCTCGGCGTCCGCCAACTGGGGGACCCACCTCGGGTGCACGAAGCTGGTCGCCTCCAGCGTGCGCAGCCCCGCCCGCGCCAGCCGATCGAGGAACTCGAGCTTAACCTCAAGGCTGACTATGGTCTGTTCGTTCTGCAGTCCGTCGCGCGGGCCGACTTCCCAGATACCGACCCGCTCGGCCAGGCCATCCCGGTTGCCCGGTGGCACGGACACGGGAAGGCCAACGGTGCGCACACCCACGACCTAGACCTCCAGTTCGTAACCGTTAACTTCGCCCACGAGGTTAACGATGACTAACGCAACTATCCACCCCGCAGGAGTGATCCTCGAGCCCTAAGTGAACAACTGCTGGATGAAGGTGAGGATCTGATTCGCTCCGTCCGCGGCCCAGCCGAGGATGGTATGTACTGCGTCAGCGGCCTGGCCCGGGCTCGTGAAGACGAAAAACAACACCAGTGCCAGCGCGGTGAGCACCGCCAGCTTCTTGACGTCCATGGTTGTTCCCTCCGGCCGGTTCTCGGCTGTGGCCGGGCTCTACGATCCCGCACCTTCGGCCGGGCATCAACTCCTGCGCTTTGGTTTTGGCACCCTGCGCGATCAGCTGATCGCACGGTGCCTTCCACTGCCATCAGCCGGTGGTGCGCTATCCCCATCGGATGACGAGGCGTCGCTCAGGCCCTCCTCGGGCTTCAACCCGAGAGCGTCCAGGAGGAGCGCACAGTCCTCCGCATCCACTGCGGCAGACGCTACCGTACGCACTGCGCGCCTTCGCTGCTCCGAGGTCGGCTCAGCGTCACCCGCGCTACTCAGCCGCACGCTCTGCTGGCCTCGGTTTGTAGCCATCGTGCTCACCTGGACGATTGGTATTACAAGCGAGTACCCCTTTGTCCGGCATGCCGAAACCTGCGGAGAGACACCGGAGGGTTATTCACAAGCCAGTTGGCGGGGGCCGCCCGGAGGGTGGCTCGCGGCGACTGACTGCAGGTGAGGGGCGTGGTTGAGGTGAGCACGCCGTGGTGAATTGCCCGACTGACGAATAAGACACCGGAGAGCCGGGCGATAACCGTGTCCAGTCCTGCCATCTCGAGCATTCGGCGGCCGCAGTGCCTACGGTGAAGAGGTGGATACGCAAAGCGCCGGTACGGATGTAGTTGAGCTGTGCGCGCAGCTGCTGCGCTTCGACACGACCAACCGTGGCCACGGCGACGCGGAGGGCGAGCGGGAGGCGGCCGAGTTCGTCGCCGGGGTGCTCGCCGACGCGGGTGTCGAATCCGAGATCTACGAGTCCGCGCCGCGCAGGGCGAACCTGGTCGCCGCCCTGCCGGGCACGGATTCCTCGCTGCCCGCGTTGCTCATCCAGGGGCACCTGGATGTGGTGCCCGCCGAGCCAAGCGACTGGTCGGTACCCCCGTTCGCGGGCGAGGTGCGTGACGGCCAACTCTGGGGCCGCGGCGCGATCGACATGAAGTGCTTCTGCGCGATGGCGCTGTCGGTCGTGCATTCGTTCGCCGCATCGGGCACGCGGCCCCGACGCGACGTCGTACTGGCGTTCGTCGCCGACGAGGAGGACCACGGCGAGCTGGGCGCGCAGTGGCTGACCAGGGCGCACCGTTCACTGTTCGAAGGTTGCGAAGCGGCGATCAGCGAAACCGGGGCCTACACCTTCCACACACCCACCACCGGCGGCCAGGACGTGCGGCTGTATCCGGTGGGCACGGCCGAGCGGGGAACCGCGCACCTGAGGCTGACCGCCCGCGGCCGCGCCGGTCATGGGTCTCGGCGCAACGACGAGAACGCCGTCATCCGGCTGGTCGAGGCGCTGCACCGGTTGGCGACGCACGAGTGGCCGGTGACCCTCACCCCCACCGTGCGGGCATTCCTCCGGCACACCGGCCGCGCACTCGGCGCCAAGATAGACCTCTCCGACATCGACGGCACGCTGGCAAGGCTTGGACCGGCGGCCGCGCTGGTCGAGACGACCGTGCGCAACAGCACCACGCCCACCATGCTCGATGCCGGCTACAAGGTGAACGTCATTCCCAGCGAGGCCGTGGCCCAGGTAGACACCCGGGTGCTGCCCGGCACCGAGTCGGGCCTGCTGTCCGACGTGGACAGACTGCTTGGCCCGCACATCGAGCGGGAGTTCGTGACCAAGCAGCCGCCGGTGCAGGCATCGGTGGACTCGCCGTGGTTCACCGCGATGGCCGAGGCACTGCGGTCCCAGGATCCGGCAGCGGTCGTGGTCCCGTACTGCATGGGCGGAGGCACCGACGCCAAGGCGTTCGCCCCGCTGGGCATCGAGTGCTACGGGTTCGCACCGCTGTGGCTTCCCGAAGGGTTTCCCTACGCGGCAATGGCACACGGGGTAGACGAACGTGTGCCGGTGGAGGGGCTGCGCTTCGGCACCCGCGTGCTGGAACACTTCCTGGCGCACTGCTGAGCTGCCGTGGTCACGAAGGCGATGGCAACACCAGTTCGTCGATGACGTCGGTCAGCCGGTGGGCCCTGGCATGGACGGCCCGCTGCCGTTGAGCACCGCCGCCGGAGCGGCCCAACGCCCTGAGTCCGGCCAGCACGAAATCGAAGTCCTCGCTCTCGAGGACCGGCCGCAAATGATCGGCCAGCAACACCGGGATGGCATGCCCGGGGACCAGTTCCCCGGTCGGCGGAGTGGGGCAGTGGCCGCCGAGACCGTCGCGAGCCGCCCGCCAGAGGAAGGCCCGCAGCACCTCCATTGGCAGCGGCGGAACCGCTCGCCCGCGGTCGATGTCCCGCAGCGCGCCGACCACCAAACCGCGCACGATGATGCCGAGCAGGGCCGCTTCCTCAGCCGTGGCGGCCACGTCGCTGACCCGGAACTCCAGTGTCTGCTGCCTGTCCGACAACCGGATGTCCCAGTACACCATTCCGCGGTCCATCATCGCGCCCGTGCGCAGCAACGCCTCGACACTGCTTTCGTAGTGCTGCACCGACGCGAACAGCGGCGGTGGGCCTGCCGACGGCCAGCGCGACCACCTCACATAGCGCCAGCTGCTGTATCCGGTGTCCCGGCCGTCGGCGTAGGGCGAATTCGCGGTCAGCGCCAGCAGCACCGGCAGCCACGGGCGCAGGCGGTTGCTGATCTCGACGCCGGTGGCGCGGTCCGGAATGCTCACGTGCACATGGCAGCCGCAGTTCGGGTTGGCGTTGGCGATCGCGCCGAAGAGTGTCGCCATCCGCTGGTAGCGCGGGCGCGGGGTGATGCCGGCCGGCTTGTTCTCGGCGAGCAGCGCCGTGCCACTCGGCAGCAGCCGCAGGCCCCGGGACGCGGCCCTCGCGGCGAGTTCGGTACGCAGGTGCCGTAGCTGCACCAGCAACTCACACCCGCTGGTGCAGACACCTGTCGCGGACTCGACCTGGCACCGGTTGAGCTCCACCTGCAGCACGCCTTGCCGATCGTGGGAAGCCTTGACGACCTCCGGCCCGAACCGGCCAAGCCGTCCATCCGGGCGCACGAGCAGGAATTCCTCTTCGACGCCTACGGTCAACGCGCCACCGGTCATGCCCGATAAGTTACCGTCTGTCGCCCGTACCGGAACAGATCGTTCGGACGCGTGGAGTCAGGCGATCAGGCCGGCTTGCCGAGCCAGGTACACCGCCTGGACCCGATTACCGGCACCGAGCTTGCGCATGGCGCTCTTCAGGTACGCCTTGACCGTGTTGGTGAGCAGCCCGAGCTGATCGGCTATCTCGTTGTTGGTGCGACCGATCGCAACTTGCGCGAGCACCTCGGCTTCCCGCGGGGCAAGGGTGACTGTGCCGTTTCGGCGGGACGCCGCGGCTCCCGCCTCATCCGGCGCCAAGGCCATCACCCGGCCGCACAAGACCTGCAGCTTGTTCCGGGTTGCCTCGTCATTGATCGAGTTGGTGATCGCGATCAGTTCCGCATACACATCGCGGACCTCGTGTTTCGGCGGCGAAGGCTGTCTCGGCTCGTCCCCGGTACTCGCAGCCGCCAACCGGCGGTGGACTTCCTGCTCAACCATGATGTCCCGCTCGATCGTCCGGACGATCGGCGCGACCGTGCGGAGAAACCGGTCTCCCAGCGAGATCGGCTGCCGCGCGGCGGCATACACCACAGCGGTTGGCCGGTCGTTGACCCGGATAGGGATGGCCGCGACCGTTCTCAGCTGCTCCGGTGCGACCGCGTGGTCGTACTTGTGCGTGATGCCGTGCGCGTTCTGATAGTCCAGCACCGTGGTCGAGCGCATCAGGGCAAGCGCCTTGCCGCCCAAGCCTTCGCCGGCATTGACCGAAAGGTGAAGCAACGATTGGGTCTCGGTTCCGCACAGTTCGTTGATGACGAAGCTACGGCGGTCGCGGGCGACCACCCCGCCCATCGCGACGGGCAGCCCGGACGCCCGGTGCAGCCTGCGCACCCCCCGCGCGACCACCGAGGCCACGTCGGGTGGGAGACAACTCGACGGTGACATGCAGGCACGGTAGGCGTTTCCTTCCGCGCCACGCACCGGCTACCTCCGATGGTGGGTAGTGCGCAACCCTTATCCGCCGACGCCGCGGCAATTCTCCTGGGACGGCCGACGCGACGCGCAGTGAATGACCCTGAAAGGGCAGCCCGTTCCAGCCTCGTGATCGGGCGGTCGGTGTGCGGCATGATCCGCGGCGGAGTCCGCTGAAACACATGCAACCGCTCAGCCTGCCGCGGGTGGCCACCGGCACATACCGAATCGCCGCAGCCCCGGTACCGAGCTGAGGCCACCCAGCCAGGGAAGAGATGTCACCACCCGGTGGTTCGCCGCGCGGGCGGTGACACTACGGGTAGAGGGCGGAATTCCCCAGGGACGCACGTCTACCCTGTTGAAGGGACCTCGCCCCGAACGAGGTAACTGGCATGACGGTTGCGAACCGGACCGATTTTCGGCCATCAAGCCTCGTTCTGAGGCGTTTGTTCGGCGAGCCGATCGCGGATGAGCGCCCCCGATCTCGTCGCCTCAGACGCTGCTACGCCGGCGAGATCCTTGGAGTGTTTCTGCAGCAGTCCAGAGGTGGCGGAGCCGGCTCGCGATGTTGCACGAGTCCCGTGTCCTGTCGGCTGTGGTGGTCGGCTTCGGCGGTCATCGGACGAAGCTAGCCGTCCACGCGGCCGGCGTCGAGCAGGGTTGAGGACGGCGGCGTTGTAGATCGCCTGGACGGTGGGAATGGTGTCCAGCCGGATGCGTTCGTCGCTGCCGTGCAGACCGACGTAGGTGACGCCGAACCCGGCGGTGGCGGGGATGCTGAGGCCGGCGAGGTAGTTGCCGATGTTGGATGGCCCGGCGATCCGGGCCTCGACCTCGACGCCGACGGTCTTGGCGGCGTCAACGACGGCGGTACGGAGTCGGGAGTCCTCGGCGAGGGCGTAGGCGGGCCAGCGGGTGTCGACCTGGATAAGTGTGGGCCGGGTGCCCGGCCAGGCGTCGTCGACCTGAGTGACGAGCCGCTGCAGCAGGCCCGCGGCGGCATCGCCGTCAAAGCGGGGCGTGGTGCGGATGTCCACGTTGAGGGTGCACAGGTCCGGCGTGACCGAGAAGCCGCGGCCGCCCTCAATCGCGGTGACGGTGAGCTTGCCCGGCAGTGGGAAGTCCGGGCTGGTGCGGTCGGGGAGTTCGGGCGGTGGAGAGCACGCGGATCAGGTTCGCGGCCTTCTCGATGGCACTCGGGGTGGTCTTGCTGCCGCCGGAGTGCGAGGCCACGCCGTGCACATGCAGCTTGGCGCGATGAACGCCGCGGCCGCCGACGACCAGCTTGTCCATGCCGGGATAGCCGATTATTACCCCGGCGACATCGTCGCTGTCGTCTAGCTTCGCATGGTCGGCAGGTCACGCAGGGCTTCGTCGGACCCGGCGGGCTCCGGCATAGACCTGCCGGGCGTGGTCGATCAGCCGTTCGGCCACGCTCGCCTCGAACAGCACGCCGGAGTCGTACGCCTCGGACGAGGTCACTGAGGGGATCGGCACGACGGCGGTGGACTCCGAGGCGCAGAAGAACCGCTCCGGCGTGCGCGGGTCGTCCTCGACGATGCCGATGTGCAGTGTCTTCAACCCGAGGCTGCGGTCGTGCGGGTCGCGGATCTTCACCAGCCGCAGCAAGTGGTCTGACATGAAACTACGGTGACCAGGCACGGTCCGAGCGCAGGGGTCGGTGACCCGGCTGGTAGCTGGGTTGGTCGGTGGTCGACGTCGGCGAGGGGCTACGCGGCGGCGGGTTCGAGGGTGACTTTGTGCCC
>JBOHER010000342.1:0-5888 GCA_050701115.1 Haloechinothrix sp.
GAGGTGCTCTTCGGCAGCGTCGGTCAACTGGAGCTCATTCCGGAGGTGGCTGCCAAGCGGGTCGCCTGGCCGAGTCCGCTGCTCCCCCAACTCGACGCCCTGATCGCTGGGCACGCCGGTAGCCGGACCTGCGTGCTAGCCAGTGGCGACCCGCTGCTGTCCGGCATCGGCACCACCCTGGTGCGCCGGTTCGGATCCGTCGCCGTGCGCGTCCTGCCCGCCGTGTCCTCGGTGACGCTGGCTCGCGCCAGGCTCGGTTGGTCCTTCGAGGAGACCGAGGTGATCAGCTCGGTGGGTCGCAGCGTGCACCGGGTGGCCCGCGCGCTGGCACCCGGTGCACGGGTGCTGGTGCTGTCCTCGGACGAGTCCACCCCGGCCGAGATCGCGTCGTTGCTGACCGCGCACGGTTACGGCACCAGCACGCTGATCGTGCTGGAAAACCTGGACAGTGCAAGGGAAAACCGCGTCGAAGGCGTCGCGCGCGAGTGGACCCACCCGCCCGGTGCCGCGCTCAACGTGGTGGCTTTCCAGTGTGCCGCCGATCCCGGCGTCCCGCTGCTACCGCTGATCGCAGGTCTTCCCGATGACGCCTTCGAGCACGACGGACAGCTGACCAAGCGTGACCTGCGCGCCTCCGCCCTTGCCCGGCTCGCGCCGATGCCCGGTCAGTTGCTGTGGGATGTGGGCGCGGGCGCGGGCAGCGTCGCCGTCGAGTGGTCGCGGGCGCATCCACTGAACCGGGCGATCGCGTTCGAACGTGATGGGGAACGGTGCGATCGCATCGAGCGCAATGCGCGGCGCCTCGGCGTTCCCGAGCTGCGGGTGGCCACCGGCGACGCCCCGGATGTGTTGGCAGGTAAGGACCATCCCGATGCGATTTTCGTCGGGGGCGGGGTCAGCGTGCCCGGCATGCTGGATGCTTGCCTCGCCGCACTCGCGCCTGGTGGCAGGCTGGTCGCGCACGCGGTGACGCTGGAATCCGAGCAGGCACTGGCGCGCGCCCACCGCGAGCACGGCGGCGAACTGACCCGCATCGCGGTGGAGCACGCCGCACCGCTGGGCGGCTTCACCGGGTGGCAGCCCGCCCGGACGGTCACCCAGTGGACGCTGATCAGGCCATACGGAGGACACCAGGCATGACTGTGCACTTCATCGGTGCGGGGCCGGGAGCAGCCGATCTGATCACCGTGCGCGGCCGCGACCTGCTGGCCGCCTGCGGGGTGTGCCTGTACCCGGGCAGTCTGACCCCGACCGACCTGCTCGCGCACTGCCCTGCGGGGGCACGCCTTGTGGACACCGCCGAGCTGACCCTTGACGAGATCGTGCGCGAGTTGATCGACGCCCACCTGCGCGGCGATGACGTCGCCCGGCTGTGCTCCGGCGACCCCTCGGTGTACAGCGCGGTGGCTGAGCAGATGCGCAGGCTGGACTCGGCAGGCGTGCCCTATGACGTGGTGCCCGGCGTTCCCGCGTTCGCGGCCGCAGCAGCCACCTTGAAACGTGAACTCACCGTGCCTACGGTCGGGCAGAGCGTGATCATCACCCGAGCACAGGCGCGCTCGACGGAGATGCCTGCTGGTGAGGATCTGGCCACCTTCGCCAAGAGCGGCGCCACCCTCGCCCTGCACCTGGCGATCGGACGCATCCAGCAGGTGGTCGAGGAACTGATCCCGCACTACGGCGCGGACTGCCCGGTCGCGGTCGTCGCGCAGGCCAGCCAACCGGAGGAGCAGGTGCTCCGCGGCACCTTGGCCGACATTGCCGAGCAGGTGCGCGCAGCGGGCATCACCCGCGCCGCGATGATCTTCGTCGGCAAGGTGCTCGCCGCGGAGAAGTTCCCGGACAGCTTCCTCTACTCCAAGGGCCGCGACCGCAGAACGCAACCCGGTTCCCGATGACCCCGCGCCCTCGTGAGTGGTTTGCGCCCCTATAGCGGCCACAATCACTCACGATAGGGCAACCGGCCCCTCTGACCTTCGTGCAACCGAGCCCGGTCAGGCGGCAGCGGTCATCGGGCGGGATCGGTCGGCCGCGATCCGGACCGCGAGTCCCGCCAGCACGCTCCCCATCACGTAACGCTGAACCCGAAGCCAGGTCGGCCGACGCGCCAAGAACGTGGCCAGCGTGCCGGCGGTCAGCACGATCAGCGCGTTGACGGTCAGTGCGACCGTGATCTGGGTCAGCCCCAGCGCCAGGCTCTGCGTGGCAACGGACCCCAGGTCAGGGTCGACGAATTGCGGCAGCAGCGAGACGTACAGGATCGCGATCTTCGGGTTGAGCAGATTGGTGACCAGCCCCATGGTGAACAGCCTGCGCGGGGTGTCCACCGGAAGCGGCTCCGGCGTGCAAACCGAGGTCCCGCCGGGACGAATCGCCTGCCACGCCAACCAGAGCAGGTACGCAGCGCCCACCAGCTTGATCGCCGTGTACAGAGCGGGAACCAGCGCGAAGATCGCGGCGATGCCGGTGGTAGCGGCGAGCAGGTAGACGAGGAACCCGACAGCCACGCCGCCCAGCGAGACCAGTCCCGCACGGCGGCCCTGGGTGACCGACCTGGAGATCAGATAGATCATGTTCGGTCCTGGCGTGAGGACAAGCCCGAGCGCGATCGCCGCGACACCGGCGAGTGCAGGAAAGCTGATCAAGGTTACGGTGCCCTTCCGACGATGGTGCCCTCCCGGTCGATCACCACAACATCCACTTCCACCGGCGCATTCCCGAGCATCTCGGCTGCGACCTGCCGGGCGCGTTGCGCGACCAACGTGCCCAGGTCGAGGCCATCCGCCTTGGCGAGCTCCAGCGCATGCAGGGCGGTGTTGGCCTGCTTGATCGACTCACTCAGCCGTGGATGACCTGCCTGCTCGGCCAACTGGGCGAGCAGACCGAGGTCGACCTGGGATCGCTTGGAGTGCAGGTCGAGGTAGCCCGCGGCGAGCTTGGACATCTTGGCGAACCCGCCCGAGATGGACAACCGGGCGACCGGGTGGCGGCGGACGTACTTCAGCACCGCACCGGCGAAGTCACCCATGTCCAGCAGCGCGCTCTCCGGCAGGCCGTACAGGTCGGCGACCACCCGCTCCGACGTGCTGCCCACCGCGCCCGCGACATGCTGATGTCCCATCGCGCGGGCCACGTCCACCCCGCTCCGGATGCTGTCGATCCACGCCGAGCAGGAGTAGGGCACCACCACACCCGTTGTGCCGAGCACCGACAACCCGCCGAAGATGCCCAGCCGGGGGTTCCAGGTGTGCCGGGCGAGCTCTTCGCCATCCGGGATGGAGATCTCCACGATCACATCACCATCGGCACCATGCTCGGCGGCTACCCGGGCGACGGCCTCGCGCATCAGCCTGCGCGGCACCGGGTTGATCGCTGGCTCCCCGATCGCCAGGGGCAGCCCCGGACGAGTCACGGTGCCCACGCCCACGCCCGCCAGGAAGGTGACTCCGCTATCGGGCGCACCGGCGCGCACTGTAGACACGATCAACGCGCCATGGGTGACATCCGGGTCGTCTCCGGCATCCTTGATCACCCCGGCGCTGGCGTCATCCGCGCCCAGCCGCTCGGTGGCCAACGCGAAGCTGGGACGTTTTCCTTTGGGCAGCAACACTTCCACCGGGTCGGGGAACTCACCGGTGAGCAGCGCGGTGTACGCGGCGGTGGTGGCCGCGGTCGCACATGCCCCGGTCGTCCAGCCGTAGCGCAGTTGCTCTCCCATAGTGTCTCCACATGCAGTATCCCGTGCTCATCTTGGGTGGCACCGCCGAGGCGCGCGCGCTCGCCGCCGCGCTGGCAGAGCGGGGCGTACCGGTGGTCTCCTCGCTGGCAGGTCGGGTGGCCCGGCCACGACTGCCGGTGGGCGAGGTCCGCATCGGTGGGTTCGGCGGGCCAGGCGGTCTCGCGGCCTGGTTGATCGAGCACCGGGTCCGCGCCGTTGTGGACGCGACGCACCCGTTCGCGGAACGGATCAGCGCCTCCGCGGTGCGGGGCGCGCGGTCAGCGGGCGTTCCCCTGCTCCGGCTGCAGCGGCCCGGCTGGACGCCCGTGCCCGGCGCCACGTGGCACTGGGTGGATTCCCTGGACGAGGCTGCACACCTGCTGCCCTCGCTGGGCAGCCGGATCTTCCTCACCAGTGGCCGTCAAGGGCTGGCCGCGTTCGCGAACCTGTCCGGGCAGTGGTTCCTCATCCGCTGCGTCGACCCCCCGGACGGCATGCTGCCACCGCACTGCGAGATCGTGCTGGACCGCGGTCCGTACACGGTGCACGGCGAGCGCGCGCTCATGCGCGATCACCGAGTTGAGGTGCTGGTGACCAAGGACAGCGGGGGTCAGATGACAGCGGCGAAGCTGACCGCGGCGGCCGAACTCGGCGTTCCGGTGATCGTGGTGCGGCGGCCACCCCGACCCGATGCCGAAACGGTGTCCGACGTCGATGATGCGGTGAACTGGGTGCTCAACACAGGGATGGAAACATGACCGAGGCGCTGGATGCGTTCTACCGAGTACTGGAGCGCAGGCGCGACGTGCGCGCCGAGTTCACCGGCGAACCCATCGACGACGAGGTGCTGCGGCGGGTGCTGGGCGCAGCACACGCCGCGCCCAGCGTCGGGCTCTCCCAACCGTGGGACTTCGTGCTGATCTCCGATCGGGAGACCCGGAGCGCTTTTCGTGAACACGTGCTCACCGAACGGGAGGTGTTCGCCGATTCCCTCGATGGCGAGCGACGAGACACCTTCAACCGGATCCGGATCGAAGGCATCCTCGAGTCCAGCCTGGGCATCGTGGTCACCTACGACCCGACGCGCGGCTCCCCCACGGTGCTCGGCCGCCATGCGATTGCCGACGCAGGCCTGTACTCGGTGTGCCTGGCCATCCAGAATCTCTGGCTGGCCGCGACCGCGGAGAACCTCGGCGTGGGCTGGGTGAGCTTCTACCGTGAGGAGTTCCTTACTGACCTGGTCGGCATCCCGTCGGGTGTGCGGCCGGTGGCCTGGTTGTGCTGCGGGCCGGTGCGTCACCTGCACACGGTCCCCGACCTGGAGCGGCACGGCTGGCGTCATCGCCGCCCACTGGCCGACGCGGTGCATTGGGAGCGATTTGGCGGCTGAGCGGCGTCACTCGTAGCTGCGCGGGGTCCAGACGGTGGCGGCGCCACCCCGCTCGATCACCCGCGTCTTGGACGAGCCGACGATCAGCAGGCAGCGCATATCCACTTCGGCCGGATCGAGGTCGCCGAGGGTGGTGACCCGCACCGACTCCTGCGCGCCACCGATATCGCGGGCGATCACCAGTGGCGTCTCCGGCGCGCGGTGCCGCAGCAGCACGTCGCGCGCCTGGCCGAGTTGGGTGGTGCGGCTGCGGGAGGCGGGGTTGTAGATCGCCACGGCCAGATCCGCCGCACCTATGGCGTCCAGCCTGCGCTCGATGATGTCCCACGGCTTGAGCCGGTCGGACAGCGACAGCACGCAGTAGTCATGGCCGAGTGGTGCGCCTACCCGGGAGGCCGCCGCTTGCGCGGCCGTGACGCCGGGAAGCACCCGGACCCGCACGTCCTGCCACCGCGGTTGCGCGGCCTGCTCCAGCACCGCCGACGCCATCGCGAACACCCCGGGATCGCCGGAGGACACCACGGCCACCTTGGCACCGGCGAGCGCGAGGTCCAACGCCTCGGCGGCCCGTTCGGCCTCCACCCGGTTGCCGGAGCTGTGCCGCTGCTGGCCCGCGCGCTGGGGGACCCTTGACAGGTAGGGACCGTAGCCGACCAGGTGATCCGCCGCGGCCAACGCCCGTTCGGCCTCCGGTGTCAGCCATTCCGGCCCAGCCGGGCCGAGGCCGACCACGGTCACCTCACCGACGGCGGCAGAACCGGTATGAAGGGACCTTTGGTG